>CAIKFU010000024.1 GCA_903826775.1 uncultured beta proteobacterium
ACGATTACAGATGTATCTGAGGTACCCTTTGAACATCGGAGCATTCAATCCGAGCACTCCTCGAGGCATCGTATCTTCTGCATAACGGTACTCCAATTCCACTGCTTTTTCGAAGATGTTTCGAATGTCCTCTTTGAACGCGGAAGTCCATAACTGCGGGTTCTCCAGCTTAATTTGATTTATTAAATCGATGCCAAAATTGCAGTGCATCGATTCATCGCGAAGGATGTATTGATACTGCTCGGCAGCACCCGTCATTTTGTTTTGACGGCCCATTGCAAGTATTTGCGTAAAACCAACATAAAAGAACAATCCTTCCATTACGCACGCAAAAACAATCAGTGAACGCAAAAGTTTTTGATCGTTTTCTAACGTTCCGGTTTTAAAAGTGGGGTCCGTTAAGACATCGATATACGGAATTAAAAACTCATCCTTATCGCGAATCGATTCAATCTCGTGGTACGCATTGAAGATTTCTCCTTGATCCAAACCCAAGGATTCGACGATGTATTGGTATGCGTGCGTGTGAATCGCTTCTTCGAACGCCTGGCGCAATAAATACTGACGGCATTCGGGCGCGGTGATCTGGCGATAGGTTCCCAGCACGATATTGTTCGCCGCCAACGAGTCGGCAGTCGTAAAAAATCCCAAATTGCGCATGATGATGCGGCGTTCATCATCGGTTAGGCCGTTTGGATCTTTCCACAGGGCAATATCGCGATTCATATTGATTTCTTGAGGCATCCAGTGGTTGGCGCACCCCGCCAAATACTTTTCCCACGCCCATTTGTATTTAAATGGCACCAATTGATTCACATCCGTGGTGCCATTAATGACGCGCTTATCGGCAACATTCACACGACGCGCGGCTCCGCCGGACAATACTGCGGATGCGACCGGCGCTGGCGCCGTAGCCGGCGATTGCGGTGCAATAACCACTTCATCCGCTTTGGGTCTAGCGATTTCCACTGCCACGGGTTGCAGTGCCAAACCCGCTTTTGCGAGTGCTGGCGCTACTTCTTCATCCCAATTCAACATACCGTTCTCCTCAATTCGTGTTGCTGGTCCATCAGCAAATGGCTTACTGACATGATTCACATTCTTCAAAACCAGGATCGCCTGGACGCATCGTGCATGCCGGACCATCCGCCTCAACGCCGTTGGACACCGAATTGAGTTGACTGCTTGTCACGGTCGACTTTTCCACGTGGGTAGCAGCCATCGTGCGCAAGTAGTAGGTGGTTTTCAAGCCGCGCAACCAAGCCAACTTGTAGGTGTCGTCCAGTTTTTTGCCGGAGGCGCCTGCCATGTAAATGTTGAGTGACTGGGCTTGGTCGATCCATTTTTGCCGACGTGACGCCGCTTCCACGAGCCAACTTGGCTCCACTTCGAAGGCGGTCGCGTACAAATCGCGCAAATCTTGGGGGATGCGATCAATCTTGGATAAGGTGCCGTCGAAATACTTCAAATCGGCGATCATGACTTCATCCCACAGTCCGCGATCTTTCAAATCCCGAACGAGGTATTCGTTGACGACCGTAAATTCGCCAGACAAATTCGATTTCACAAATAAATTCTGGAAGGTGGGTTCGATGCAAGCCGATACGCCGATGATGTTGGAGATGGTGGCGGTCGGAGCGATCGCCACGCAATTGGAATTGCGCATGCCATGCTGCTGGATGCTCGCACGCAACCGTTCCCAATCCATCGTCGAACTGGAATCCACTTCCAGGTATCCGCCGCGCTCTTTCGCCAGCAGTGCAATCGAGTCCTGAGGCAAAATGCCGCGATCCCATAGCGATCCCTTGTACGTGCTGTAAGTGCCACGCTCTTTCGCCAACTCGTTGGAGGCCTCATACGCGTAGTAGCAGACCGCTTCCATGGACGAATCGGCAAACTTCACGGCCTCGTCGCTGGCGTAGGCGATGCGCTGCATGTGCAGGCAATCCTGAAAACCCATAATGCCCATGCCAACCGGGCGGTGCTTCAAATTGGAGTTGCGCGCCTTGGCAACGGCGTAATAGTTGATATCGATGACGTTGTCGAGCATGCGCATGGCGGTACGCACGGTTTTTTGCAATTTTTCGTGATCGAGCACCATCTTGCCGGACGCATCGGTAATCATGTGCGCGGTAAGGTTGACGGAACCGAGATTGCAAACTGCGATTTCGCTGTCGTTGGTATTAAGCGTGATCTCAGTGCATAAATTGGACGAATGCACGACGCCAATATGCTGCTGCGGACTGCGAATGTTGCACGGATCCTTGAAGGTAATCCAAGGATGCCCGGTTTCGAACAGCATGCCGAGCATCTTGCGCCACAACTGCTGCGCCGGAATTTTGCGCGACGGCTTGAGCTCGCCGCTGTCGGCTTTTTTCTCGTAGGCAACGTACGCCTCTTCGAATGCCTTGCCGAACTTGTCGTGCAAATCGGGCGTATTGGATGGCGAGAAGAGCGTCCAATCGCCGTTTTCCATCACGCGCTTCATGAACAGGTCCGGAATCCAGTTGGAGGTATTCATGTCGTGCGTGCGGCGGCGATCGTCGCCGGTGTTCTTGCGCAGCTCCAAAAATTCCTCGATGTCCAGATGCCAGGTTTCCAGGTACGCGCAAACCGCGCCCTTGCGTTTGCCACCCTGATTGACGGCCACGGCGGTGTCGTTCACCACCTTCAAAAAGGGCACCACGCCCTGCGATTTGCCGTTCGTGCCCTTGATGTGGCTTCCCAATGCGCGCACGTTGGTCCAGTCGTTCCCCAACCCGCCGGCGTATTTAGAGAGCAGCGCATTTTCCTTGAGCGCTTCGTAGATGCCGTCCAAATCGTCTTCCACCGTCGTGAGGTAGCAACTGGAAAGCTGCGGGCGATTGGTTGCCGAATTAAAGAGCGTCGGGGTGCTCGACATAAAATCAAACGTCGAGAGGATTTCGTAGAACTCGATGGCGCGCGTTTCGCGATCGAGTTCGTTCAATGCCAAGCCCATCGCCACGCGCATGAAAAACGCCTGGGGCATTTCGATGCGGCGCTCTTCGATGTGCAGGAAATAGCGGTCGTAGAGCGTTTGCAATCCGAGGTAGTTGAATTGCAAATCGCGACTGGCGTTGAGCGCAGCGGCGAGTTTCTTTAAATCGTATTCGCGCATGCGCGGGTCGAGCAGTTCAGCGGAAATGCCTTCTTGGATGTACTTGGCAAAATAGGTGGGGTATTCGGCCTGCATGTCGCCTTGCAATACTTCGCGCCCCAAAATCTCCTTGCGGATCACGTGCATCAAAATGCGTGCGGTGACCTGGCTGTAGGCGGGGTCTTTTTCGATCAGGGTGCGCGAAGCGAGAATCGCCGAATCGTACACTTGCGTGAGCGGCACGCCGTCGTACAAATTCTTGATCGTTTCGGTCACGATCGGTTCGGACTCGATGTGGTTGCCCAGTCCCTCGCACGCCGCCCCGACGATGGTGCGCAGCGCCAACATGTCCAGCCAGCTTTCCTGCCCGTTGTCGATCACCTTCAGGCGCGTTTCGATCGTGGCGTTGCTGTCTACCGGCGCAGCGTCTTGGAGGGCGGCGCGCTCCTGATTGCGCTTTTCGCGATACAGCACGTAGGCCCGCGCCACGTTGTGTTCGCCCGAACGCATCAGCGCCAATTCCACCTGGTCTTGAATGTCTTCGATGTGGAACGTACCGCCATTGGGTCGGCTGCGCAAAAGCGCGCGGACCACGGCGTGAGTCAACTGCTCGACCTGTTCGCGAATCCGCGCCGATGCGGCACCTTGTCCGCCATTGACCGCCAAAAAGGCCTTGGTCACGGCAATGGCGATTTTGGACGGCTCAAACGACACCACCGAACCGTTGCGGCGGATGATTTTGTAATCGGACAATTGGGTCGCCTGATTGCCACCGACGCCACCGGCGACAAACCCGGCCGATGGGCTTTGGGTCATTCCGGCTGCGGGGTTCATGGCGCTGGAATGGGTGCTTTCAGGGGCGCCTGCTGGCGAGTTGACGTATGTCATATTGCTCCTACTTCTTTCGTGTTATCGGGATAAAAATGCGTTTTGAAACAAAGCCTTAATGCGGTTCAAAAACACTAGATCTAGTGTTTTCTACCATGATTGATACTAAGTATAGGGAATTTATGAAACTTTTGTGAATATTTTTAACCCTAAATGCACTAGGTTTTTTACCTATGGGACAGGCGGAATTTCGGCCCATTTTGGTGCGCAAAAAACGCTGGGGTTTACTGCAAGGCGAATAATGTAAGCGAATACTTACATACAAGGCGGTGTTTACCGCTTTTGCACCCCAAAGGGGAATTTTTCCATGGGCAGCGCGTTGTTTTTCTGAAAACGCGCCCAATCAAAAGTGGTGCCCGGATCGGTTTTTCGTCCCGGGGCCACATCGCTGTGTCCGGCGAACACCGCCTGCGGGTATTTTTCCAAGATGGCGGAAGTGAGGCCTGCTAATGCCTCGTATTGGGCCGGCTCAAACGGCGTATCGCCATCCCCTTCCAGTTCGATGCCCAGCGAAAAATCGTTGCAGCGTTCACGCTCGCCAAAGGTCGATTTGCCTGCATGCCAGGCGCGATCTTGCGTCGACACCAGTTGAATGAGCTGCCCATCGCGCGCAATCACAAAATGGCTCGACACCCGCTCGTTGGCAATCTGGGCAAAATACGGATGCTCGGACGGATCGAGCCGGTTTTGAAAAAATTCCACGACGTGCTGTGCCGGGATGCCTGATAGCAAGGCGCCGGCTTGAAAGCCGCCGGGCGGCAAGCCGATGTGGTGGATGAGCACCAGATCGACCGCGCACCCGTTCGGCCGCGCATCGGCATTGGGGGAAGCGCGCCACAACGCCCTGCCGATCCAGCCGTCTTGGTCAATCTGCCTGCCGTGTTCGAGCGAACAGTAAAACCGCCCTTCGTTGACAAACGCTTCCGATTTGGGGAGGTGAACCTGGCAGCTGTGGCACGGCACCATCTGCTCGGGTGCACTCGCCTTGGGGGGTTTTGCCGGTATGGGGGAATCCGCCTGGGGCTGCCCCGCTTTCGTCAGGCTTTTGCGCTTGACCCAACTGAAAAACACCGCCGCCCCGACAAAGAGCAAGAGCCATTTAATCACGGTTTAGGTCCGTTGCAAAACGACTTCGATGACAAAGCGGCTGCCAACGTACGCCAGAAACAAGGCGGTGTAGGCGCTCAATACCCAGCGCACAGCTATGCGCCCGCGCAAACCGACCTGCCAGCGCGCCAAGAGCAGCCCGCCAAACAACAGCCAGGAGATCAAGGCAAAAATGGTTTTATGGTCAAAGACCAGCGGCTTGCCAAACAGGGTCTGCGAAAACAGCAATCCGGAAAATACGGTTAGGGTCAGCAGGGCATAGCCGACGTACAGCAAATTAAAGAGCATGCTTTCCATCGCCATGAGGGGCGGCAAGCCTTCCAGCCACAGCGCGATGCGCCCATTGGGCGTCACGGCCAACTGGCGATGCAGCGCGCGATCCTGAACGCTCATGAGCATGGCGTGCATCGCCGCGAGGCTCAAAAATCCGACCGACACCGTGGCGACGATGAAGTGCCCCTTGAACCACGGATCGGAAACCGCGCGCGCCGACAGCAGCGTACCGGGAAAAAGGTCCGGCAGATACGCGCACACGGCCGCGAGGGCAATGCAAAACCACCGCAAACTGGCAATCGGCAAGAACCAGCTTTGAAACCAGTAGAACGCCAAGCCGACCCAGGCCATGAGCGAGAGGTCCTGGGCAAAACCGAAGACGAAGCCTTGGGGCGTAAACACTGAATCGTGCAAGGACAGGCCATGAATCACCAAGATGGCGAAAATCGCGCTTTGGACCAGGGCGGTAAACCAGGCAGACTCCCCCTTGCCCTTAGTTTGCAGGCTCAAAACGACCAAGAGCAACGCGTAGAGTGCGGAAGACAACCATCCGGAACTTGAGTAACCTAAAATATCCATCTAGAAAGTCTAATCCATAAATGCTAGAGAACCTTACAGACCGTTTATCCCGTGTTGTGAAAACCATGCGGGGCCAAGCCCGGCTCACGGAAAGCAACACCGCCGACATGTTGCGGGAAATCCGCTTAGCCCTGTTGGAAGCCGACGTCGCGCTCCCCGTGGTCCGCAGCCTCTTGGAACAAATCAAATTCCGCGCCTTGGGCGAGGAAGTGGTCGGCAGCCTCAGCCCCGGGCAAGCACTGGTTGCCGTCGTGCAGCGCGAGCTTGCCGCGGTCATGGCAGGGGATGCCAACCAAAGCGGTGAACTCAATCTGCAAACCCAACCGCCTGCCGTCATCTTGATGGCCGGACTTCAGGGTGCGGGGAAAACCACGTCGGTGGGCAAACTGGCCAAATGGCTGCAGGAAAAAAAGAAAAAGAAGGTGCTCACCGTGTCGTGCGACGTCTACCGTCCCGCCGCGATCGAGCAGTTGCAAACCGTGACGCAGCAAGTGGGCGCGGAATTTTTTCCGAGCACCGTCGACCAAGCACCCGCGGACATTGCCAAGGCCGCCTTGGATTGGGCGCGACGGCATTACTTTGACGTGCTGATTGTCGATACGGCCGGCCGACTCGGCATCGACGAAGCCCTCATGCAGGAGATCCAAACCCTGCACGCGAGCCTGGATCCCATCGAGACGCTATTCGTCGTCGACGCGATGCTAGGGCAAGATGCGGTCAATACCGCCAAGGCCTTTCACGATGCGTTGCCGCTCACCGGCATCATCCTCACCAAACTCGATGGCGATTCGCGCGGTGGCGCAGCCCTGTCCGTTCGGCAAGTCACCGGAGTTCCCCTCAAGTTCGTCGGCGTTGCCGAGAAGATGGATGGCCTCGAAGCCTTCGATGCCGATCGCATGGCCAGCCGCATTCTGGGCATGGGCGACATTCTGGCGTTGGTCGAACAGGCCCAGCAACACGTCGACGTTGCCAAAGCGGAAAAGCTGGCATCGAAAATCCAAAAAGGCGGTTTTGATCTAAGCGATTTTCGCGACCAGATTTCCCAAATGCAGCAAATGGGTGGCATGGCCAGCCTCATGGATAAACTGCCCAGCCATATGGCCCAGGCCGCATCCAAAACCAACATGAGCCAAGCGGACAAACAGGTTAAACGCATGCAGGGCATCATCGATAGCATGACGGCGCAAGAACGCCGTAAACCGGAATTGCTCAAGGCGAGCCGCAAACGGCGCATCGCTGCTGGCGCCGGCGTTCAGGTCCAGGAAGTTAATCGCCTCCTGACGCAATTTGAACAAATGCAAACGATGATGAAGCAGTTCAAGGGCGGTAAGATGGCGCGCACGATGGCATCGATGGCTGCACGCGGTGCAGCCAAAGGCATTGGCGGACTCTTCCGCAAATAACTACGAAACGGATTGCTTGGCGGCAGACACTGCGGCCATCACGTGCTGAGCGATTTGCGTAAGCGGAACAATGTGCGCTTGTACTTCACGGCGCGCCTGAAATTCAACTTGGCCATCCTTCAGCCCACGATCGCCAATCACGATGCGATACGGTGCGCCTATCAACTCCCAGTCCGCGAACATCGCACCTGGACGCTCTCCACGATCGTCCAAGACCACATCGATACCGGCAGCCGCCAATTCATCATGCAAGGCATCCGCAGCCGCCTTCACGCCTTCAGAACGATCGTAGCTCATCGGGCAGATCACCACCTCAAACGGCGCCATCGAAATCGGCCAGATAATGCCGCGCTCGTCATACCCCTGCTCAATCGCAGCGCCCAGCAAACGCGTCACCCCAATACCGTAACAACCCATCACCATCGGCTGGGACTTGCCTTGTTGATCTAGGTAATTGCAACCCATCGCCTCGGAATACCGCGTACCCAATTGAAAGACGTGACCCACTTCAATACCGCGACAAATTTCCACGGTGCCCTTGCCATCCGGGGAGGGATCCCCGACTACCGCATTGCGCAAATCGGCCACCATCACTTCAGGAAGGTCTCGCGACCAATTCACACCGGTCAAGTGATAGCCCTCTTCGTTTGCTCCGCATACAAAATCGGACATCATCGCCACCGTTCTATCGGCCACAACCGTGACATCGGGATGCACGCCAACTGGACCCAAATAGCCCGCCGGTGAATGGCATGCTCTAACAATTTCCGCATCGCTGGCAAAGCGCGACTCGGACATGCCCGGCACCTTGCCGGCTTTCACTTCATTTAACTCGTGATCGCCACGCACCAACAACATAAATAATTTTGCAGGCCCGTTTTCCTGATCCACTGCGAGCAACAACGACTTCACGGATTTTTCCAATGGCAATTTGAGAAATACCGCCACGTCTTCGCAACGCGTTTGATTCGGAGTGGAGACTTTTTGCATTGCCTCGTTTGCCGATCCACGAGCAGCCAATAGGGAAATCGATTCGGCTGCCTCCAAATTGGCTGCGTAATCCGAATTGGGGCAATACACGATAGCATCCTCGCCCGTATCGGCAATGACGTGAAATTCCTGACTTCCCGATCCGCCAATGGCACCGTTATCCGCAGTTACTGCCCTAAAAGTAAGACCTAGGCGTTGAAATATGCGGGTATACGCAGCAAACATGATGTCGTACGACCGCTGAAGACCCTCGGCATCCCGATCGAACGAGTAGGCATCCTTCATGGAGAACTCGCGCCCGCGCATGATTCCGAAGCGGGGGCGCCGCTCATCGCGAAATTTGGTTTGAATCTGGTAGAAATTAATCGGCAGTTGTTTATAGCTCTTAATCTCGTTGCGCGCCAAATCGGTTATCACTTCTTCCGAAGTGGGTTGGATTAAAAAATCGCGATCGTGGCGATCCTTGATGCGCAGCAATTCAGGACCCATTTTTTCCCAACGGCCAGTCTCTTGCCACAACTCGGCTGGCTGAATCATCGGCATCAACAATTCAATGGCGCCTGCACGGTTCATCTCTTCGCGAATGATGTTTTCCACCTTGCGAATGACTTTTAAACCCAGCGGCAAATAGTTGTAAATCCCAGCACTGAGTTTGCGAATCAGGCCGGCGCGCACCATGAGCTTATGGGAAACTACCTCCGCATCGGAGGGGGCTTCTTTAAGCGTGGCGAGAAATGATTGTGATGCTTTCATGTATAGATATAATCAAATCGTTGATTTTAAAGGATTTGAGGCACGATCATGCTTGACCGTGAAGGGTATAGGCCCAATGTCGGCATTGTCCTCCTTAACAGCCATAACGAAGTTTTCTGGGGAAAACGCGTTGGGCAGCATTCGTGGCAGTTCCCACAGGGTGGGATTCAACATGGTGAGAGCCCAGAGCAGGCCATGTTCCGCGAGTTGCATGAAGAGGTTGGCTTGCTACCGGAGCACGTCCAGATCGTTGGACGAACCAGGGACTGGTTGCGTTACGACGTCCCTGAGGAATTCTTGCGCCGACAAAACACAAACCGAGTTCATCGAGCAAGCTATCGAGGACAAAAACAAATCTGGTTTCTTTTACGACTAGTCGGTTTGGATAGCGACATTCACCTGCGAGCCAGCGAACATCCCGAGTTCGATGCGTGGCGCTGGCAACCGTATTGGATCCAACTGGATTCGGTGATCGACTTTAAAAGGGAGGTCTATCAACTGGCCCTCTCCGAATTGGCGCGATTTTTGGCGCGCGGTATGCATTTGCATCAATTGGCATGGGGAACTCCATTGGATATGCTCAAAGCCATTTATCCACAGAACGACGATCAGCACAACTAATTAACCAGACAGGCAAAACATGACCGACTCACTTTCCAGATTGTCCAGATATGCCTGTACGGTAATTCTGCCCATGACCTTATTGGCATGCGGTGGCGATCAGCTTACTAGCGGCGTCGACCCCTTTGCCCCGATGGTATTTAAGGAGGGCATCACCGCCATGCCATTAAATCCACCCAATCCATCAACGCTACAACCCTTTTACGTCTCACAAGCCACCATTTTCAAATTTGCCGTGGATACCGACTCCATTCTCATTGGTGCCGATGGCGTAACGCGCTACATAGTGGTTATTACGAATCCAAGTGGTGGAACTCAGGCCCAATACGAAGGCATTCGCTGCGACTCGTTTCAAGCTCGCCTTTATGGCCTTTACGAAAGTAAAGGTTGGAGGGAAAACCTTCTTGGCGAGTGGAAGGACATCCGAAGAGACATACCGAATCGCTATCAGGCGGCTCTGGCCCAAGGCGCATTTTGCAATTTTGCCTCCCAAGAAAAGAGCATTAAAACCATCATCAATGCATTGAACCCCAACGGCTTTACCGGTGGAACCAAACCCACCAATTCCAACGGCATTATGTAACTAAAGCAATGCAACGCTGCGCTATTTGGCTTGGAAATGGGTACCGATTTTTTCGCCGTCCAAAAGGCGAACCAACACATTCGATTCATGGCCCGACGCAATCACCGTTGCAGCGCCAGTCTGCGCTGCGACTTTGGCAGCCAATACCTTGGTAAGCATGCCGCCTTTGCTTAATTGACTGCCTGCACCACCGGCCATCAATTCCAAAGCGGGATCGCCGGCAATCGCCTCGCTCAACAGGGTTGCAGACGCATCTTGACGTGGGTCGGCAGTATAAAGACCGCCTTGATCGGTCAAGATGATCAACAGATCCGCACAAATCAGATTGGTGACCAATGCGGCCAAATTATCGTTGTCGCCAAACTTGATTTCATCGGTAACGACCGTATCGTTTTCATTAATAATGGGCACCACGCCTAGCTTGAGCAACGTATTCAATGTGCCTTTTGCATTCGCATTGCGCTCTGTGTGGGCCAAGTCGGCATTGGTCAACAGGATTTGCGCACTATGCAGGTTAAATCGCGCAAAACAACTTTCGTAAACCTGCACTAGGCCCATTTGACCGACCGCCGCAGCCGCTTGCAATTGGTGAATTTCCTGCGGACGTTGCGACCATCCCAGTCTCTGCATTCCCTCGGCAATCGCTCCCGAACTCACCATCAAGACTTCATGCCCGGCACGCAATAAAACCGCCATCTGCTCAGCCCATTGGCCAATAGCATTCCGATCCAGTCCTTCGCCATTATTGGTTACCAGGCTAGAACCAACCTTAACGACAATCCGTTTTGATTTGTGATTACCCATAGTGATTTCTGTGCTTCAGTCTTGTGTTTTATCGTCTACCTGATAACGCGGATCGGCCGCACGCTCTTCTTCCTGATCCCGATCATGACGCAATGAATCCAAATAATCTTGCAGTGCGTAGCACAGCTTGTCGCAACCCAAACCCGTTAATGCGGAAATCTCAAAAACCGGCCCAGTCCACTTGAATTTCTTTAAAAAAGTGGCAACCTTTTTCTTGCGATCCTCTTCAGGAATCATGTCCACTTTATTCAATACCAGCCAACGCGGCTTTTGAACCAGCGCTTCATCATACTTACGCAATTCGTTGACGATGGCCTTTGCCTCGGCAACGTTATCCACTCCCTCGTCAAACGGAGCAATATCAACGATGTGCAACAGCACACCGGTGCGTTGCAAGTGCCTTAAGAATCGATGCCCTAAACCCGCTCCCTCGGCAGCGCCTTCAATCAAACCCGGAATGTCCGCAATCACAAAACTGCGTTCAGCACCAACCCGAACCACACCTAAATTCGGATGCAAGGTCGTAAACGGATAATCGGCAATTTTGGGTCTAGCATTGGAAACAGCCGTAATCAATGTCGATTTGCCAGCATTGGGCATTCCCAACAAACCAACGTCCGCCAACACTTTTAACTCCAGCTTGAGCTTGAGTCGATCGCCCGGTTTACCACTGGTCTTTTGGCGTGGGGCACGATTCGTGCTGCTTTTGAAATGGATATTTCCCCATCCTCCGACGCCACCTTGAGCTAAACAAATACGCTCGCCATGGGTTGTTAGGTCGGCAATCGGTTCGCCGGTTTCAAAATCGGAAATCATGGTGCCAACCGGCATCCGCAACTCGATATCGTCACCCGCTTTGCCATAACAATCCGCACCACGGCCGGGTTCGCCGTTTTTCGCCGAATGGGTTTTAGCATAACGAAAGTCAATGAGGGTATTGATATTGCGGTCAGCAATCGCATAAACACTGCCACCACGACCGCCATCACCACCATCGGGTCCGCCAAATTCAATAAATTTTTCGCGGCGCATAGAAGCACTGCCGGCGCCACCTTGGCCGGCTATGACTTCAATACGAGCTTCATCTATGAATTTCATAATAAAAAAGGCCTCGCTACTGCGAGGCCTGTTCCTAAGGGTTAAATTCGGAGTTCTAAATCTGAATTAAACGTGTCTCAGTCAGGCGCCTTATGAACGAGGCAAAACTGAAACTTGGGCCTTTTTTAGGGCGCCCTTTACGCTAAATTCAACCTGTCCTTCAATCAATGCAAACAAAGTGTGATCTTTGCCGATACCAACGTTCATGCCAGGATGAACTTTGGTACCGCGTTGACGAATGATGATGCTGCCAGCATTAATATGCTCGCCACCGTAAACCTTAACGCCTAGACGCTTCGATTCTGAATCGCGACCGTTCCGTGTTGAACCGCCGCCTTTTTTCTGTGCCATATTTCTCTCCTGCTATTCAGCGTTTACCTAAACTAGGCTTTAATCGTGTTAATCAGAATTTCCGTGTAATTCTGACGATGGCCTTGGTGCTTTTGATAATGCTTGCGACGGCGCATCTTAAAGATTGTCACTTTATCGTGACGTCCCTGGGAGATGACAGTGGCCATCACAGCGGCACCATTAACCAAAGGATCACCCAACTTGAGTGATGAACCCTCGCCTACGGCAAGGACCTGATCAATAGTGATTTCGCTGCCGATTTCCGCTGGTATCTGTTCTATTTTCAATTTTTCGCCTGCGGCAACTTTATACTGTTTGCCACCGGTTTTTATGACCGCGTACATGGTTTGAAACCTCAATTTAAGCTACATTTAAGCTTATCCACCGTGGACAAGCTAAGCCCGTTATTATATATGGCATGCCAATTACTGTCAAAACCAAAGATCTAGCCCAAATTTTGACCCCTATTGCCTTAGATTTCAAGGCTTTAGACAAATTAATTGCGGTTCGGCTTTCCTCACAAGTAGCGTTAATTGACCAGATTTCCAGCTATATCATTCAAGCTGGCGGAAAACGCATACGCCCAGCCTTGCTACTTTTGGTCACCAAAGCGCTCGCCAAAGGCAAAGAGGTAGCCCATTCGCTTGAACTGGCAGCAGTGCTTGAATTTATTCATACAGCCACCTTACTGCATGACGACGTGGTCGATGAATCGACCTTAAGAAGAGGGCGGCAAACTGCCAATGCCGCATTTGGCAACGCTGCAAGCGTGTTGGTTGGGGATTTTCTCTACTCGCGCGCTTTTCAAATGATGGTGGGTCCAGGGGATATGCGCATCATGCAAATCCTCTCCGATGCCACCAATACGATTGCCGAAGGGGAGGTATTGCAACTTCTCAACATGAACGACCCTGAAGTGGATGAAGCCAGCTACCTGAAAGTTATTCGTTTTAAAACCGCTAAATTGTTTGAAGCATCCTCAGAACTTGGTGCGATTCTCACCAATTCCAATGAATCTGAGCGTCAACATGCCGCTGCGTTTGGTAGGCACATCGGCACAGCGTTTCAATTAGTGGATGACCTGTTGGATTACACGGCCAACGCAGCCCAGATGGGGAAAAATGCTGGAGACGATCTACGTGAAGGAAAACCCACGCTACCGTTAATTTATTTGCTGGAAAACGGAAATCAAACAGAGCGTCTGTTGGTTCGCTCTGCCATCGAGCAAAATACCGATCTTCCCGAAAATGTCTTTGAACAAATTTTGCAAGCGGTTCAAAATTCTGGCGCTTTGGAATATACACATCGGGTTGCCAAACGGGAAGCGGACTTGGCCTTAGAACACCTTCAGGCGTTCCCCAAAAACGAAGCTACTGAGGCCCTAATTGCATTATGCGAATACTCACTTTCAAGGGAAACGTAACCGCTAAAATAGTGGTTACGCGATTCTCTTACGGAATGTAGCGCAGCCTGGTAGCGCACCTCGTTCGGGACGAGGGGGTCGGAGGTTCGAATCCTCTCATTCCGACCACTTGTTCTGTTAATGCATTTAATTGCCAACCGTTTTCATACGCAACTCCCGCGCTGTGATTCGCGCCTGCTCGGCCTCCTCCCGTAAGCGCGCAATCTCCTCGGAAGAGAATCGCGCCAAATTGGAATAATCCAATTTCCAACTGGGGTCGGCTGACCAAATCTGAGGGGACTGCACTGTCGTTCTAGGCCCAGGGGCGCACTCAAGAACACGCAATGCCAACTCAAAATTTTTAATCCTAGACTGCGGATCATTTGGTTTGGCAGCCGCATTGCCCAACGGAAAATCACTAAACAAGAAGCGCGGTACGCCGCAATGTTCCACGATATCCTTCGCGCAACCCATTACCAGAGTGGGTATCGCCGCTGCCTCCAAATAGCGGGCCAATAAGCTTTGGCTTTGATGGCATATCGGACAATTTGGAATCAAAATTGCTACGTCCACCCCGTCGTCGCGACACATCTTTAAAATTTGAGGAGCATCAATTTCAAGCGTATGGCGTTGACTGCGATTGGTTGGTAAACCGTAAAAGTTTGGTGCAAGCGATTGAATTCGCCCACGCGCCTCTGCATCCCTCGCCGCCTCCATTGGAAACCAACAAGCTTGCTCAGCCATATTGGCATGCTTGCGATCAATGCCCACATGGGAAATCCTCAAATCGGTCTTATTGCTACAAGGACTCCTATAGGCTTCATAGAACTTGGCGCTAGCGTTATAGGCTGCACCCGGTCCCTGCTGACCCTTGTCGGATTGGTATGGCGCGGCGGTAGTGATTAAAGCCAAAATGGAGTTGCCCAAGGGCTTTTGCAATGGCGTAAATGGCACTTCTGCGTAATGAGCCCACTCATAGGGATTTTCATAACCCAAGCCAAGATAGTAACTTCGGGTGCGCTCCATATAGGAAATGGGCCTATCGAACTCGAGCGCAAAAACGGATTCCATAGAAGAAAGTGGTTCGTGCGGGCCTGTCATCAAATCATCCTTGTAAGATGGAATATGTTCAAACATTACAGGAATTAATTATGGCTCAATGGCTTTCTTTTCATCACAAAGGTATTCTTGGTTTCGGTCAGGTGCATGGCAACCAAATCGCCGTCTATTCCGGAGATTTATTCGATCAACCCAAAGCCACTGGCGAAATGCTTGCAATGGAGGAAGTCGTTATCGGGGTTCCCTGCAACCCTTCCAAAATGATCGCAATGGTCGATAATTTTTACGCACTGGTTGCAAAACTGGATCATGCAGTGCCGCCTGAACCGCTTTATTTTCTGAAAGGGAACAACTCGTTTCTTGCTACCGGTCAAACGATTTATAGCCCAAAATCGTACTCTGGAAAAGTGGTTTACGAAGGCGAACTGGGCATTGTTATTGGCCAACGTTGTCACAGCCTGAACGAAACGGAAGCGGCCAAAGCTATTTTTGGATATACCTGCATTAATGATGTCACCGCAATTGAAATTCTCAATCGCGATCCTGGTTATGCCCAATGGACTCGATCTAAAAGCTTTGACACCTTTGGCGTGTTTGGCCCATACATCACCACGGACATCGATCCGATGACCTTAAATATTAAAACCATTTTGAATGATCAAGAACGGCAAAACTACCCCGTTGCAGACATGATTTTCCCACCGGCAAAATTAGTCAGTCTGATTTCTCAAGACATGACTTTGGAGATTGGGGACATCATTGCCTGCGGCACGTCCATTGGCGTTGGTTCAATGAAACCCGGTAGCCAGGTCAGCATTTTGATTGAAGGCGTGGGCCAACTGAATAATCGCTTCGAGTAACTGTTAGTACCCCTTGATGCCTCTACAAGGGGTACTGCATCACGCCACCAATCTCCATCAATACCCGGCCGCAAACGGCAGTGCCAAACTCCCTTTTGCCGCCTGAACGTTCATATCCAGATACTTGGTTAAAGCAAATACCGTACTCAAACATGGGGTTGCCGTATTCGTAATTTGACCCAATTCAATCACAGACCCTAACAAAGCATCGATTTCAAGCGCACGACCTGCTTCAAGGTCTTGCAACATTGATGTCTTGTGTCTGCCAACTTTTTCGGCTCCCGCAATGCGCCGCTCAATATCCACTCGAAATGTAACCCCCAGTTTTTCCCCAATGGTTTGCGCCTCGGCCATCATATTGCGAGCCAAATCTTTGGTTAACGGAAAACGGCAGATGCCCTCTAAATGCCCGTGGGTAAGAGCGCTAATCGGATTAAAGGTCATATTGCCCCACAACTTCAGCCAAATCTCGGCACGAATGTCCTCCAAAATAGGGGACTTAAAACCAGCTGCAATCATCACTTCAGAAATTTGCTGTATGCGAGGGGTGGTTTTTCCATCTAACTCACCCAAAGGAAAGCGATTTCCTTCTACGTGGCGAATCACTCCTGGCGCCTGCGTAAACGTCGCAGGGTACACAACGCACCCGATAATATTGTCTGGGTTAATTGAACGCTTCAGCACCCCTCCAGCATCAACCGTTTCCACGGAATGATCCCGATACTCTCCAGATAACTTCTGAAAATACCACCAAGGAATCCCGTTTTGCATCGGAATAAGCACGGTATTAGGGCCAATAATTTTGGCCATATCTTCAATAATCGGCTCAACTTGGTGGGCTTTGACCGCCAAAATCACTAAGTCCGGCTGACCGGCATCGGCAATTTTTTCTATGGCCCTCACTTCACCGATAAGCGGTTCTGGATAATCCTCATCAATTAATGCTAAGCCACGCTCTTGAATCGCCGCTAACGTTGCACCTCGTGCAACGACGGTAACCTCGTTACCCGCTCGCGCCAACATGACAGCCAAATAGCCGCCAATAGCACCACCTCCACCAATTACGCAGATTTTCATAAGAACCCCATAAGAACAAGAAATTTTTCATTCATTCCATGTTAGCCGAGCCCACTCCCCAAAATTCTTGTCTGCGCTCAATTAATTCGATAAATACTGGTACCCTAAATCGCCCGCAAGCTAGCACGCGGCACCAAACCGCCCAATAACATCCCCAATACGCTGGCAAGCAATCCGGCAAGCTGGGGAGGCACAGTCGCATTTGGCGCCAAAACCTCAAAACTTATCCAAACGGTTAAACCTGCCACTACGGATAACAAACCGCCCAACGAATTTGCTTTAGACCAATACACACCAAAGGCAAGCGGGACAAATGCTGCAACCAACGTGACCTTATAGGCATTTTCAACCATTTTAAAAATGGATAACTGGGAGTTCATCGCAAAAAATGTCACCACCACGGTAAAACACAAAACGGTGATCCGCATGATTTTCAATAAGTCATGATCCGTTAGGTGTTTAAAAAATCCCCGTACGATATTTTCAGCAAATGTCACTGAAGGCGCCAATAAGGTTGCGCTGGCGCAGCTTTTGATGGCCGATAGCAATGCCCCAAAAAACATGATTTGCGCAAAGAGCGGGGCTTTCCCCAAAATCAATTTAGGCAAAATCAATTGCGGATCGGTGTCCAAGTAATCCGCAATCAATTGCGGATCTATCAAGCTGGCAGAGTATGCCAAATACAAAGGCACAAAAGCGAAAATGAAATACAAGACGCCGCCAAGAATGGCTGCCTGAACGGCAATGCCAACATTTTTTGACGAGGTGATGCGCTGAAAAACGTCTTGCTGTGGTATGGATCCCAGCATCATCGTACATAAAGCGGCCGTGAATCCCATCACTGACGCCCAATTCATGTCTGGCCAAAAATTCAATTTCCCTGCAGCAGCGGCGTGCGCTATTACCACCCCAATTCCACCGGTTTGTTGCGTCATCTCGCCGCCGATATACAGCATACCCACCACGATAACGATCATTTGAATGAAGTCCGTAATCGCCACAGACCACATCCCGCCAAAAAGGGTATAAATCAGAACGCTACCTGCCCCAATCATCATTCCGGCATTTTGTGAAAGCGCCCCTTCGGAGACAACATTAAATACCAAACCGAGTGCTTTAATTTGCGCGGCAACCCAACCGAGATAGGACACAACGATGCACAAGGTTACTAAGACCTCCACTGTTCTACCGTATTTTTCCCTAAAAAAATCGCCAATAGTGAGCATGCGACGGTTGTAGAGATGGCGAGCAAAAAACAAACCAACCAAAATTAGGCACAAAGAAGAACCGAATGGGTCGGCCACAATTCCTCCCAAGCCTTCCTTGAGGAAAGTAGCGGGAATACCCAATACGGTTTCCGAACCAAACCAGGTCGCAAACACGGTGGCTGTAACGATTGGCAGCGGCAGACTATGACCAGCAGCAGCAAAGTCTGCCGTATTTTTAACGCGCATAGCCGCCCACAATCCGATGGCGATTGAAATAATCCAATAGATAATGACAAACCAGATCAGCACCGCTAAAAACCTCCTTGTGGAATTTGCCCAAATTATATGACCATGACAGCATTAATGAAAATGAAGTAAAAGCAAATTGGTGCAAAAGGCTCTGACATAATCCATGTATGAGCCAATCTAATATTAATTTGGCAGCCGACCTGGATTACCAAAAAACGATTCTTGGATCGGTTTCGCGTACTTTCGCGCTCACCATCCCATTGCTGCCACCCACACTAGAAAAAGTAGTGGGCAATACATATCTACTCTGCCGCATTATTGATACTGTAGAAGACGCGGCTGAACTTTCAGCGGAAACAAAAAATACCCTCTCCAACAAGTTTCTACAGATTGTTTTAGGTCATGCTTCAGCAGAAACCTTTGTGATCCCATGCCTCGCTGCGCTTAAAAATTACCCCAATCAAGACGAGCTTGATCTAATCAAACATACGCCGAATGTTTTAAATGTGTTGCACACCTGCGATTTGGCCCAGCAAGCTGCCGTTGGCCAATGCATCTCCATCATGTCTAAAGGGATGTCCAATTTTCATGTAAAGCAATCCCAATCTGGACTAGAAAACCTACAGGAATTTGAAGCTTATTGTTATGTTGTAGCTGGTGTGGTTGGTGAGATGCTTACAACAATTTTTAGTCATTACTCTCCGAAATTCGCAAGCAGTATCCAAGGTAAGGAATATTTGGCTATTTCCTTTGGCCAAGCCTTGCAAATGACCAATATCCTGAAAGACGCTCCGATAGATAGTCTGCGGAACGTCTCTTGGAAACCCGCCGAGATGAGTCAACAAGATCTACTGAGAATTGCGTATCAAAAACTAGAAGATGCCTTGCAATACATAAAGCTAATACCAAAAAGTGAAGTGGGAATACGGCGTTTTTGTTTATTGGCATTTGGCCTTGCGTCTATGACGCTAGAGAAGATTGCAAAATACAATCAGCATGTCATCCCCAACGATGTCAAGCTAACTAGGGCTACAGTGCAGATATTTTATGGATTGACCAAGCTGATCTCAACCAACGATTTTTTAATTGGTCTATTTTTCAATCGCTCTACCTGCTATCTAAAAAAATTCGCAGGATCTTAAACTGCTCCCTCGTGACTCAATAACCACGTTTTTATTTCTCGATAAAAACCCACAGTATTTTCTTTCATAAATCCACCCACGCCTTGAGCCGATACAATCCGATGGCAGGGCACGATTAACGGGTATGGATTTGCCCCACAAGCACCGCCGACAGCACGCGGTCCACTTTTAACCTGCTTCGCCAACGCGCCATAAGTCATCGTACTGCCAACGGCAACCTGCCTCACTGCATGCCAAACCTTCTGTTGATGGGCCGTTCCAAAAGGCTTCAGAGGCAAATCAAAAGTACATGCCGGATTTTTAAAATATTGCTTAATTTGCCTTACCGTTTCTTTTGCAAGCGCGTTTTTCGGAGCACTAAGTGGAGCCTTCTTGGAAAGGTACTCCACTCCAGTCACCATCAAACTGCCATCCACGAAATCGGTTGATATTCCCAGCCTACCAAAGGGGGCCTCAACCACGCAATAATTTCTACTTAAACCCAACTGCCCTAACAAGGGCTGCGCTAAAAGGGGGGTTGGATTTGCTTTGGTCATATTCTGAATGTTCTCATAAACTTTTGGCCAACTTATTTAAGAGGATTTTGGTCGCCAACGGGTTGGTAGTTCCATTTTGCTATATTGAAGAGATCTCCTCTCTTGTAGGTATCCTAGATGAGCACTTTTTTTGATGATTGGCCAACCTTCGCTCAAATTGGTCTAGTGGTATTTTTACTGGCATTATCTGGCTTTTTCTCCATGTCTGAAACAAGTATGCTGGCATCAAACAGGCATCGCTTGCGGGCGATGGCGAGTAGCGGGCATTCTGGTGCGGCATTGGCCGCTAGGCTGATTAAGCGCATTGACTCTCTCCTTTCCGTATTGCTCATCTCCAATAACCTGATCAATACCATCCTCCCGATCCTAGTCACCAGTCTGGCACTTCACCTATTTGGCAACAGCGGCTTTGTTCTATCGATTGCCACCTTGGGAATTGCTTTGCTGATCATTGTTTTTAGCGAAATTACCCCTAAGGTCATTGGCGCCGCCTTTCCTGAAAAAATTGCTAGCCACGTAGGCTGGTTCATTCTCCCGCTAATCTACCTGCTTTCACCACTTCTATGGCTGATCAACAACTTTGTTTCAGGCCTCATGCATTTGCTTGGACTGCAAAATAAGCCGGACACTTCCGCCATGAGCACCGAGGAACTTAAAAGCTTGGTATTGGAAACCAATCACTTTGTATCAAATCACCACCGGAAAATCCTGCTAAACCTATTTAATTTGGAAAATATTTCCGTTGATGATGTGATGACACCCAGATCGAAGATTGAGATTCTCGATCTTTCTCGCCCCATCGAAGAGGTTATTCGTCAACTGGAAACCTGCTATCACAATAAACTGCCGGTTTGCACAAGCGATCTGGCGCACATTACAGGGATTTTATCGGTCAGAAAAGCCCTTTCATTGCTTGGAAATGCCAACTTGGATTATCGGGACTTTTATGAATTGCTCAGCGATCCGTATTTCATCCCTAGCGGTACACCCGTCCTTCAACAGATGCAATTCTTTCAAGACAACCAACAACGCTTAAGTTTAGTGGTTGATGAGTATGGAGAAGTATTGGGATTGGTAACGTTTGAAGACATTGTTGAAGAGCTTATCGGGGAATTCACAACCTCATTCTCCAATCTTTCGAATGAACCCCAATGGCTTGACGATGGCACCTATGTCGCTACTGGAGATACCAACTTGAGAGACCTCAACCGCTTACTCAACCTCACTTTGCCGCTCAACGGACCAAAAACACTCAACGGATTACTTCTAGAAGAATTGGAGGCGATACCCGAACACGATGTCAGCATTAAAGTGGCTGGAATCGTTATGGAAATCGTTCAATTTAACGAACAGGGCGTCAAAACCGTCAGACTTCATCGACCTCTGACGGTTTCTAAATAGCTTCCCGACTCTAAGATGCAGCACCCTGACTACGTTTATTTTGACCATTGTGGTCCTGCCGCTCTTTTGTCTGCCTCGCCCTACCCAACATCCTTTTGATGGCATCCATACGAAGCCTCACCGATGGGTTTCTCTGGTTATCTTGACGGGGTAAAAGTCATTTTTAAACCTTTCCATTTTGACCTTTTCTGGTTTTTGCTGGCATTATTCAATTGATAAGCCCTCTGTTTTCCTTCAAACCCATCTCCCCCCGATATCATGACCGAACCCAACCTAGCCGCTTTAAAAGGAATCATTCCATTAATTGGGCTTACCGGCGGAATTGGATCGGGTAAAAGTGTCGTGGCTACCGCACTGGCTGAGCTTGGTGGAAAAATCATAGATGCTGATCAGATCGCCCATCAGATTACGGGACCCGGGGGGATTGCCATCCCACTCATCGAAAACGAGTTTGGCAGCCAGTTTCTCACTTCTGAGAGCGCTTTAGATCGCGCAAAAATGCGTTCCCTAGTATTCAAAGACCCTATCGCCAGAGTTCAATTAGAGGACATAACCCACCCCCTAATTCGTCAAGAAACACTTCGGCAAGCCTTCGAGGCAAAAGAAAATCAAGCAAAATATCTCATTTTTGTGGTTCCACTGCTTCTAGAATCAGGCTTATGGGAGCACTTATTGGATCACGTGGTGGTTGTAGATTGCTCTGAAGAAACCCAAATTCAAAGAGTCATGCGGCGCAACGGACTGGAAAGAGCGGAAGTGGAAAGAATTCTTGATGCTCAGGCAAGCAGAACTGACAGACTCAGCCATGCTGACACGGTCATCCAGAACGATGGGGCTTTAAGTTCGCTGCAACCTCAAATCGAACTTTTGTACCAAAAAATTCTTGGAATTTGCCAACATAAAGCCAGTTAAGAATAGAATATGGTCTTGTGATTGTCTACGAATACCCTTTCAATGAATTGGTCCGAAGCATGCTTCGGCTGGAGTATCTTTTCTTTCGATTCAACCACTTCTTAAAATCAGACGACCCGGAACTTCACCACAATGCAATTGCCGCCCTTTTTGATTTGGGTGAAATCGGTGCTCGGGGCGATATCAAATCGCTTCTATTGAAAGAATTTGAACGTCAAAAATATACGCTCAACGGACTTAAGTCTTCCCAAAAAGTCGATCAAGAAGTATTAGGCCAAGCGCTGGCAGAAATTGACTCCATCTCTTTACAGGTCAATCAAGCGCAAGGAAAACCAAACACCAGTATTACTGATAGCGAATGGCTTAACTCCATCCGCACCCGCCTTAGCATTCCTGGCGGAACAAGTCCAATTGATTTACCCAGCTACTATGCTTGGAAAAATAGTCCGGCCGTGCAGCGACGTGAACTACTGGAAAGCTTTGTTGAACCATTGCTTCCCTGGCAAGGAGCTTGCCAATTATTATTACGTCTCCTGCGGCAATCGGGAGAGGCAAGAGACGTTGTTGCACATCAAGGCGCCTTTCAGCAAGCTCCGGCTGGAAAAATTTATCAGTTAATGCGAATCGCTGTTGAGGATGATTCACTCTATTCTGAAATCAGTGCAAACAAATACCTCTTGTCTGTACGTTTTCTGAGGACAGAAAAAGATAAAAAGGCGCAAATCATCAACGAGGATATTCCGTTTAAGCTGACTTTGTGCCAACTTTAATCTGATTTAAAATTTCCTTAAGTTTTTCCAGCATTGGCCACGCAGCAGGCAGCAAAGGCCCAACCGAAGGGCCTTCGTCACACACCGTTTGCCAAGATAAATTTTGTCCCTCACACCCCTTGGGGATCCCAACCCAATCGTGAATTACGCTGACATGCAAGCGAACATAAGCATGGGGGTAATCATGTTCGATCACCATCAACTCTTTGCCGGATTCAATCTCAATACCAAGCTCTTCTTGCAACTCGCGCTTTAATGCCTGAAAAACCGTTTCGCCAGACTCGATCTTTCCACCGGGAACTTCCCAATACCCTGCATAGGGCTTACCGACCGGTCTCTGCCCTAATAAATATTGACCATCCTGATTGAGCAATATGCCAGCAGCAACTTCAGTAATTTGGCGATCGAAATTCGTCATTTCGACAAGCGTCTAAGCGCGCTTACCGGCCCAGTGCTTAGCAAATTGCCAGGCCACGCGTCCGGATCGAGAGCCACGCTCCAATGCCCATACCAAAGCTTCGGCACGAACTGTTGCAATTTCCGTTTCACTTAAACCAAAATGACGCAACCAATGGGCGACAATTTCGAGGTATTCATCTTGCTTTGGCGGATAAAAGGAAAGCCAAAGACCAAACCGCTCCGATAAGGAAATTTTCTCCTCAACCACTTCGCCAGGATGAATTTCACCATCATCACTGTGAACATACCCTTCGTTGTCTTTCATGTATTCAGGTAATAAATGGCGTCGATTTGAAGTTGCATAAATCAGAATATTGTCAACTTGAGCAGATACTGAACCGTCTAAAGCAGACTTCATGGCTTTATATCCCGACTCCCCCTCTTCAAAAGAAAGGTCATCACAAAAAACAATGAAGCGCTCCGAACGGACTGCCAACAATTCCGTAATATCCGCCAAATCGGCAAGATGTTCTTTTTCAACCTCAACCAGACGCAATCCTTGTTCTGCAAACTCATGCAGGCAGGCTTTAATCAGTGAGGATTTTCCAGTGCCGCGAGCACCAGTTAGCAAAATATTGTTTGCGGGCTTTTTCTGAATAAAGTGGCGGGTATTGTCACGAATGGCATCGCGTTGTCGATCAATATGCTGCAGATCATTAAACGTAATATCCGAGACATACTTTACCGGCTGCAAAAACCCAATACTGCCAAATATGCTATCCCTTCGACGCCACCGAAAGGCGGTGGCTGATTTCCACTGCTCATCGGTTAGCGGTTTTGGCAAAAAAGTGTCTAAATGGCTGAGTAGCCGATCCAATTTATCGTTCATTCAATTCCTACGAGCGGTAATCAGCATTAATGGATACATACTCATGCGATAAATCGCACGTCCAAATCGTCTGCTCCGCTAGTCCTCGACCCAAATCAATTTTGACAGTAATTTCTGAGGATTGCATAACCCGCTGCCCATCAGCTTCTTGATAGCTTGGATTTCTACCACCGTCTTTGGCAACCCAAACATCCCCCAACCACATCTGCACCCGATCTACATCCAGATCCTCAATGCCGGCATAACCAATTGCAGCAAGAATTCGACCTAAATTGGGATCGCTTGCAAAAAATGCTGTTTTAACCAAAGGCGAGTGGGCAATGGCCTTGGCAACTTTTCGACATTCTTCGATCGATTTTCCACCCACCACTTCAATGGTAATAAATTTAGTAGCCCCTTCACCATCGCGCACAATCATTTGCGCCAATTTTTCCGCCAAGGCAATTAAGGCTGCGCGCAAGATCACATAACTAGGATCCGTAACGGACCGGATCTTCACTGAAGACTGACCCGTAGCCATCACGATAAAAGAATCATTAGTCGATGTATCGCCATCAATGGTGATCGAGTTAAACGAATAATCGGCCACCTCTTTGGTTAGCTCGTTAAGCATACCCGGCGCAAATCCTGCATCCATCGCTATAAAACCCAACATCGTTGCCATATTGGGGTGAATCATTCCTGCACCCTTGCAAATCCCCGTCATAGTAACTTGACCATCCGGAGTCTGAATCACTACTGAACTCGCCTTAGGCTGAGTGTCCGTTGTCATGATGGCTTCAGCAGCATCTAGCCAATTGTCTTCACCTAAACCCTCAATCGCTTTGGGCAAGGCCAATATAATTTTTTCAACCGGCAAAGATTCCAAAATAACGCCCGTAGAAAATGGCAAAATCTGCTCAGGCTTGATCTGCAACGCTCCAGCCAAGGCATCGCACGTCTCCTGCGCGTGCCTCATCCCTTCGGTACCAGTACCTGCATTCGCATTCCCCGTGTTCACTACTAGGGCACGGATATTGTTCTCACCGCCGGTCCTAGCTAAATGCTCGCGGCAAATCTGAACTGGCGCCGCACAAAATCGATTCAAGGTAAAAACACCGGCAACCTGTGCTCCAAGTGGCAAGGTCATTACTAGGAGATCTTTGCGATTGGCCTTTTTAATTCCAGCTTGGGTTATTCCGAGTTCAAAACCCTTTACAGGTAGCAGCTCGCTTTTCTGAGGTAGAGGTAAATTGACTGTCATGATTCGTCAATTGTAGATGAGCCGCCTATTAACCGCATTGGCAATCCAGAAAGAAAAAATCAAAGAAAAAGCCTTGTTGGCGGTACCGCTGCAACAAGACCATTCATCAACCCAGTGAACCGTGACAATTCTTGTATTTTTTACCACTGCCGCAAGGGCAAGGATCATTGCGTCCCACCTTTGGACCGTTTCGTATAGGCGCAGGGATCATTTCAATCTCAGTCTCCTGTGCCCCCATTAACCCTGCAATATCGGGAGTAACTTCCGAATGCTGGTATTGCATATCGGTAATTTTGGCAATATCCTCATTCATCGATTCGGATGCCAGATCCAACTCGCTAGCGCTACGAATCTGAACGGTCATGATGTTTTTGACCACGTCGTTTTTGATAATGCCTAGCAGTTCTCCATAAAGCTCAAAAGCCTCGCGTCGATATTCTTGCTTCGGATCTTTTTGAGCATAACCTCGCAAGTGAATGCCCTGACGCAAGTGATCCAATGCAGCCAAATGTTCGCGCCAATGGCTATCTAGGCTATACAACATGACGGATCTTTCAAATCCTGCAAATGACTCGCGCCCGGCCAAATCCACTTTTGCATCATATTCTGCCTTGGCGGCAGCTAAAACTCGATCCACAATCTCAGTGTCATCTATGCTATCGGCACCCTCAACCCACTCACGAAGGTTAACGCTCAAGCCCCAATCGCTCGACAAGATGCTTTCCAAGCCGGTCAAATCCCATTGCTCTTCCATTGACTCAAGGGGAACATGAAGCGCACATATGCCACGCAACACGTCGTCTCGTAGATTTGCAATTAGATCGCCAATATCACTGCTTTCCAAAACCTCATTTCTAAGACGATACGTTTCTTTGCGCTGGTCGTTTGCAACGTCGTCATATTCTAAAAGTTGCTTGCGCATATCGAAATTTCGACCTTCGACCTTGCGTTGCGCCGATTCAATCGAACGCGTAACCATCCCTGCTTCAATGGCCTCGCCTTCTGGCATCTTCAATCGATCCATGACGGCACGCAAACGATCGCCGGCAAAAATTCGCAGCAGAGAATCGTCCAAGGACAAATAAAACCGTGAGGATCCAGGATCACCCTGACGACCGGAACGGCCTCTCAACTGATTGTCGATACGACGGCTTTCGTGACGCTCGGTGCCAATAATATGCAGACCACCGGCAACCAACACTTGGTCATGCAAACCCTGCCATTCATCTTGCAGGATTTTGATCTTTTGCTGTTTCTCTTTTTCGGTTAGGTCGTTATCGAGATCAATCAAGGCGGATTGTTTAGCGACATTGCCGCCCAAAACAATATCGGTACCACGACCGGCCATGTTCGTGGCTATCGTAATCATTTTTGGCCTACCCGCTTGGGCAATTATCTCAGCTTCGCGAGCATGCTGTTTCGCATTTAATACCTGATGCGAAAGTTTTCTCTGATCCAACATCTTAGAAATCAGCTCGGAATTCTCGATCGAGGTCGTCCCAACCAAAACCGGTTGACCCCGCTCATAGCAGTCTTGAATGTCTTTTACAACCGCGTCGTAACGTTCACGCGAGGTTTTATATATTTGATCTTGTCGATCAGTACGCTGACTAATTCGATTCGGAGGGATCACCACTGTTTCAAGGTTATAGATTTCCTTGAATTCATAGGCTTCAGTATCCGCGGTTCCTGTCATGCCAGCCAACTTGCCATACATCCGGAAATAATTCTGAAAGGTGATCGTGGCCAAGGTTTGATTCTCGTTTTGAATCGGTACGCCTTCTTTTGCCTCAACGGCCTGATGCAAGCCATCAGACCAACGACGACCCTGCATCAATCGACCTGTAAATTCATCCACTATGATGACTTCTTTATTCTGCACTACGTAGTGTTGATCGCGGTGATACAAACAATGCGCGCGTAATGCCGCATATACGTGATGCATCAAAGTAATGTTTTGAGGTGCGTACAAGGAATCGCCAGCATTTAAGGCGCCCAGTTCGGCGAGAATATTTTCTGCTTTTTCGTGACCTTGCTCTGTTAGATAAACCTGTTGGGATTTTTCATCCACCCAATAATCACCAGGTTTCTCAACCCCGGTTCCATCGGATTTTTCCTCACCAATTTGCCGGTCCAAATAGGCCGGTAGAGCATTTATTTTGATGTACAAATCAGTATGGTCTTCAGCCTGACCAGAAATAATCAGCGGCGTACGGGCCTCATCAATCAATATCGAGTCTACTTCGTCAACAATGGCATAGGCTAAACCTCGCTGAACCCGTTGACCAGGATCTTGAACCATGTTGTCGCGCAGATAATCAAAGCCGAATTCATTATTGGTGCCATAGGTAATATCGGCTGCATAGGCATCTTGCTTAGCCTGATGTTCCATCTGCGACAAATTCACGCCAACTTTCATCCCCAAAAAACCGTAAAGAGCCGACATCCACTCGGCATCCCGCTGGGCCAAATAGTCATTGACCGTCACAACATGCACACCTTTTCCCGATAAGGCATTTAGGTATACGGGGAGCGTTGCCGTGAGGGTTTTTCCCTCACCAGTCCCCATTTCAGCAATTTTGCCTTGATGTAAAGCCAAACCACCCATTATTTGTGCGTCGAAATGTCGCATTTTCATAACGCGAACACTTGCTTCTCGAACGACTGCAAATGCTTCCGGGGTCACATCATCCAATGCTTCGCCAGAGCTTAAACGACTCTTAAATTCAGCAGTTTTAGCTTGCAATGAAGCATCATCGAGCGCTTGCAGGCTTTGCTCAAAAGCGCTAACCTTAGCAACCACTTTGCGATATTGCTTTAATAGGCGGTCGTTACGACTGCCGACCAGGGTTTTAAGAAGACCGATTACCATGGGATATTGAAGAAAATTAAGCCCTTGAGTTTATCACCCCGTACACTAAGTTTTCATGAAATCGACTCCTAAGCCAACAAGTAAGAAATTAGCCCATGACTGGATGGACTACATACGGGAGTCAAAAGGCTTATCCAGCATCCTTGTTCAGACAGAGGAATTGGCTAGAATCAAATCTGCACTAAATCAAATACTTACCGAGCTTTCCCTAGGGCATCTGACTCAAAAAATTGAATCCGGTTGGAATTCCACTGCTAAAAATGAACTTTTTTTACTAGTTCCCAATGCCAGCATTGCAGCTCGACTGCAACAAACATTACCTAGCATTATCAATGGGTTAAGAAAAAATGGGGTTCTTTGTACGGTTATTAAAGTACGCCTAAAACCAGCCCCTCCATTATGGCAAGTTACTTCCAAGACTGCCGATCAGTCCATGAAAAAACCAAAGGTCTTTAGTTCCGCTGCCATCGCTTCGTGGCAAAGCCTGCTGGAAAAATTAACCCCTGGCTCAGAGTTGCGTAAGGCGGTAGAAAAACTTTTGCAGGGAAAAACCCGATAAATACGGCAAATTAATGCCAGCCCAAGCCTCAGAAAAAGAGGGGTTGGCTTTCTTGTGCGTAGGCGATTGGAGCCTTAGAAGTGACAAACGTTGTAATTTCATACGCACTAGGCTCATCAAGCAGTTTGCGTAAGAGGGCATTATTTAAAGCATGGCCGGATTTTTCAGCAATAAATGCACCAACAATTGGATGGCCTACCAAATACAAATCGCCAATGGCATCCAAAATTTTATGTCGAACAAATTCATCTTCATAGCGCAATTCTTCATTGTTCAAGATTCGGTGCTCGTCTAGCACTATCGCATTATCCAAACTTCCGCCTCGAGCCAAACCAATTTCCCTCAAAGCCTCGACTTCATGGGCAAAGCCAAATGTGCGGGCACGACCGATTTCACTCCTATAGGCTTGTTCTGCAAAATCTACCGTAAATTGCTGGCCGGTTTTATCCACCGCGGGATGTTTAAAGTCGATTGTGAAGTCGAGCTTAAATCCAAAAAACGGTTCTAAACGAGCCAACTTGTCGCCTTCACGCACTTCAACTGCCTTTTTGATAATCACGAATTTTCTAGCAGCTTCTTGCTCAATGATTCCGGCTGACTCAATCAGAAATAAGAAGGAGGCGGCGCTCCCATCCATGATGGGAACCTCTTCGCAATCCAACTCAATGAAAAGATTATCTAGACCCAAACCGGCGCAAGCGGATAACAGATGCTCAACAGTTGAAATACGAACGCCATCCTTTTGAATTACAGAAGCCAAGCGGGTATCACAGACCGCCAGAGCATGTGCAGGGATGACTATTTGCTCTGGCGTATCCACTCTAACAAACTGAATTCCCGAGTTGACGGGCGCTGGCTTGATCGTTAGCGTAGCCTTGCGGCCCGAATGCAAACCAATCCCAACCGTCTTCACAGGATTTGCAATGGTGCGCTGCTTCAACATATGGGACCGATCTCGAACTCAGAAATCAGAAAATTATAGTTTTTTTAGTATTGAAGCAGCATCGCTCACTTCAAATTTACCAGGCGCCTCAAGATCTATGGATTTCACAACCCCATCTTCAACGATCATCGAGTAGCGTTGTGAACGCACACCCAAACCGCGCTTAGTTAAATCAAACTCCATTCCAACCTTTTGGGTAAAGTCCGCACTACCATCGCCCATCATGCGAATCTTCTTACCCACTTTCAGATCTCGACCCCAAGCACCCATCACAAAAGGATCGTTGACCGAAATACACCAAATTTCATCTACGCCTTTGGCTTTAATTGCATCATAGGCAGCAAGATATCCAGGTACGTGCTGGGCTGAACACGTAGGCGTGAACGCACCAGGTAAAGCGAAAATCACAATTTTTTTTCCAGCAACGAGTTTTTCAACTTCAAAAGAATTAGGTCCTAAAGAGCAACCTTCACTTTCCTCATTAAAAAATTCACTCAATGTGGCATTGGGTAATCTTTGTCCGACTGCAATCATGAAATCTCCAGTTAAATAGTTGTTAATAAGTATGCCAACGCAAGCGCGGGATTCGTCGTCCGGAGGGGCGCCGCGCCGGCATTTCGCAACTATCTATTGTATTGAGCAATCCATTAATCGGCTTGCTTACGCAAAAAGGCAGGTATTTCGTAATAATCCGTCCCTTTATCCAACATGGTTTTTGCCTGAGGAGCACTGTCAGCACCCAAAGCTGGAGCACTGTCAGCAGCATCACGCGAACTGCGAAAAACCCGTGGAAGATCGTATTTGCTGTAATCCACACCGCTTGCAGCGGCCGGCTTAGCCCCTGCAGCCGCCAGACTAGACATCCCCACACCAGCATTTAACGCAGACTCCAACCCGGCCTTACTCATTGCAGCCGATGGACTAGATGGCGCGAAACTATTTAAGTCGGCCATTGTTGGCATTGCATCATGCGTACCCGTTTTTTGCCTCCAAACTACTTCTGGCTGGTTGTTTTGGCGCGCCTGTGGGTTATTCAACCCAGTGGCCACTACAGTTACCCTTAGAGCATCGCCCAGACTATCGTCATAAACCGTGCCAAAAATAACAGTTGCATCATCTGCGGCATAGCCACGAATGGCCGCCATCACTTCACGAGTTTCCGACAATTTCAAGGTGCGACTGGCGGTGATGTTAACCAAAACGCCGCGCGCGCCAGAAAGATCAACACCTTCGAGCAATGGTGATGCCACCGCAGCCTCTGCGGCCAAACGGGCACGATCCATTCCGGAAACGGTTGCAGTACCCATCATGGCTTTACCCTGCTCTCCCATGACTGTCTTAACGTCTTCAAAGTCAACATTAATTAAACCTTGTACATTAATAATTTCTGCAATACCAGAAACGGCATTGTGTAAAACATCGTCAGCGCATGCAAAAGCTTTATCGAACTCAGCATCCTCGCCCATAACCTCAAATAATTTCTCATTCAAGACGACTATTAGGGAGTCCACATAGCTTTCCAATTCGGCTGCGCCCTCTTCTGCAACTTTCAAGCGCTTAACACCTTCAAAATCAAACGGCTTACTAATCACGCCAACCGTCAGAATGCCCATTTCTTTCGCTACTTGAGCAACTATTGGTGCTGCTCCTGTCCCGGTTCCTCCGCCCATGCCTGCAGTAATAAAAACCATGTGCGCACCTTGAAGTGCATCCGCAATTCGAGCACGGGCTTCTTCAGCAGAGGCTGCACCAACTTCTGGTTTAGCCCCGGCGCCAAGACCGCTCGTACCCAATTGCAAATTCAACGAAGCCTCTGAACGTTGCAAAGCACCCGCATCGGTATTCATGCAGATAAATTGCACTCCATCAACCCCGCGTCGAATCATATGCTGAACAGCGTTACCGCCAGCACCCCCAACTCCAACCACCTTAATGATGGTTTTTCCTGCTGTATCTTGTTCTAACATTTCAAATTCCATATACCCTCCTAGGTTACATTGACGACGACGAAAAAACTAAAAATTTCCTGCGAACCAATCCTTCATTCGCGATAAAAGACTCTGAAATGCGCCCGATTGAGAAACGCGGCGACCTCTTATAAGCTGAGCTTGACCTTCCATCAACAAGCCGATTCCAGTTGAGAATTTGGGGTTGCGCAATACTTCGTGCAAATGACCGCGATATTCCGGGGTACCGATTCTTGCGGGCTTCAAAAATACTTGCTCGGCAAGTTCAACCATGCCCGGCATCAAGGACGTGCCTCCGGTTAGAACTATTCCAGAAGACACCATATCGGTATATCCTGATTCACTGATCACGCTTCGAACTAGGCCAAATAATTCTTCAACGCGAGGTTCAATCACTGCCGCCAAAGCCTGCTTAGACATCGGCCTTGGTTCTCGATCGCCAACTCCTGGCACTTCAATCATTGCCGCTGGATCAGCCATAGCCTGCCTAGCATTCCCGTACCGGATTTTTAAATCCTCCGCTTCAATGGTTGGCGTCCGCAGTGCCATGGCAATATCGTTGGTAATTTGATCACCCGCAATAGGAATTACTGCGGTGTGGCGAATAGATCCTTGGCAGTAGATGGCGATATCGGTTGTCCCGCCACCAATATCAATCAGCACGACACCAAGCTCTTTTTCATCATCGGTCAGCACCGCCAAGCTCGATGCCAAAGGCTGCAAAATTAAGTCATTGACTTCAAGCCCGCAACGACGCACACACTTCACAATATTCTGGGCGGCACTAACAGCACCGGTAACAATATGCACCTTGACTTCAAGACGCAAGCCACTCATACCAATCGGCTCACGAACGTCCTCTTGACCATCAATAATGAATTCCTGAATCAGGATGTGAAGAATTTGTTGATCCGTTGGGATGTTAATTGCCTTTGCGGTTTCAAGCACCCTCTCGACATCACCCGACCCCACCTCCTTATCACGAATCGCGACCATACCGCTTGAGTTAAAACTCACAATATGATTACCTGCAATTCCCGTAAAAACCTGCATGATTTGGCGGTCGGCCATTACTTCTGCTTCTTCCAACGCCTTTTGAATCGACTGAACAGTTTCTTCAATATTAACGACGACGCCTTTTTTCAAACCTTTAGATGCGGTCTGCCCAAGACCGACAACATTAAATTGTCCATCCGTAGACAGCTCAGCAACCAAGGCAATCACCTTCGATGTGCCAATATCCAAACCAACCAATAAATTTCTACTGTCCTTGCTCATCTTTGCAACTCGCTTTTTTTAAGATCTGGGTCATTCTTTTTTACATTGGCAGAAGCCAGGTGAACAGCAAAACCGTTTCCGTAGCGCAAGTCCACCGCGTCAACGCGCCCCGCCCATTTCTCCTGAAGTTGTGGCCAGTATTTCAGCAAACGGGCAACACGCTCTTCGGTTAGACTTTGATCAACCGTTTCTTCATCACGACCGAATTCAACGCGCATTCCATTGGATAATCGAATATGCCAGGCATACCGATCAGTCAACGATAAGCCGACCACTTCTGAATTCCAGGGTGTAAACCAAGTATTGGCTTTTTGATAAAGGCGCAACACTTCTTTACCTGAATCGGTAGGGCCGCTAAATTCAACAAGTCGAATATCATCGTCCACTTCAGAAGTTCTGCCACTAAAAATCTCGCCATATGAATTCATGAGCGTTTGATTTTCAGTACCACCCCATGTACCAAAAGGCGTTTGTTCTTCAATACTGATTACTAGACCATTTGGCCAATCTCGGCGAACGCTTGCACGGCGAACCCAGGGCATCGACTCGAATCCACGCTTGACATCCTCAAGCCGCACACTAAAGAAGTTTCCCTGCACTGTTTCTAAAACCTGGCTTTTAACCACAGGAAGATTGACGTGCTTTAACGTATGGCCAGAGACGGGTTCAATTTGAATATGGCGCAAGGTGAATACCGGTCGCTGACTAAGCCAAACCAAAATCCCAATCGTCATCATGATGGCAAAACAGCGCATCAGAAATTTACTAACTTTTTCCATTCGCGCGGGATGATCCCAAAGCGGAGCACATAAAAATGCCATGGTTTCAGAAATCCCGGCTAAGTACTTATTCATACTTTTGCATCCATGGTTAAAGCCGTTTGACTTAACAACCAAAGCACTAGATCCGCATAACCAACTCCAGCAGCCTTAGCTGCCATTGGCACAAGAGAATGCGATGTCATGCCCGGTGAAGTATTCATCTCCAACAAATACGGCTTGCCATCTCGTTTATCCAGCATCACATCTGCTCGACCCCAGGTTTTGCAGCCCAAAGCCCGATAGGCTGCAAGTGACAATTCCTGAACTGCTTCATTAACTTCTACAGACAGTCCAGTAGGACATAGGTACTTCGTATCATTTGAAAAATACTTATGATGAAAATCGTAATTTGCCTCTGGCGGAAGAATCTTGATCACCGGCAAGGCTTCTGCCTGGGATCCTTCCCCAACCAATGGACAGGTCAATTCCTCTCCGACAATGCATTTTTCAGCAATAACTTTCGTATCCAAGCTGGCTGCCCGTAAATACGCATCCGGCAACTCCCCAGCCGATTGGACTTTCGTCAGGCCCAGTGATGAACCCTCATGCGCCGGCTTAACAATCAGAGGCAAACCTAAATGCGCAACGACAGCAGACCAGTCACTCATTGGAGTAAGCACTTCATATTCTGGGGTAGCCAACCCATTACTTAACCAAATTTGCTTAGTAGCAATTTTGTCTATAGAGAGCGCCGAAGCCAACACTCCGCTTCCGGTATACGGAATATTCAAGAGCTCCAATAAGCCCTGAATCGTTCCATCCTCGCCATAACGGCCGTGCAAGGAAATGAATACGCGATCGTATTTCTCCACAGCTATTTCCGTCGGACATCGCATGCCTGGGTCAAATGGATGTGCATCAACCCCTTTTTCTCGTAACGCCTCCAAGACTCCTGCGCCAGACAACAAGGAAATTTCTCTCTCTGCCGAACGACCGCCAAATAAAACACCAACACGACCAAGCGAATGGGTCTTTAGGCTCGCCAAGTCCGCCTTTACGCGCTCACCCCACGAAGGGTTTATTGGCTTGTTATGATGCATGCTTCGTCCTCGCCAATTGCTGCGGCAAACTGGAAATCGAACCGGCACCCATCGTGATCAAAACATCCTTGTCACGCAATAATCCCACTAGGGCGTCGGGCATCTCGGCAAGGTTTGCAACAAATGCAACGTGATCAGTATTTAAGGAGCTGGCATCATCGCCCTCTTTCATAGCCACGGTTGCCTTCATCAGACTCTTGCCATCTGCGCCGGGAATTCGCGCTTCCCCGGCTGGATAAACCTCGGTCAAAACCAGAGCATCAAAACTGCGTAGCACCTGTACAAAATCCCCAAAGCAATCACGCGTTCTTGTAAACCGATGCGGTTGAAATGCTAAAACTAGGCGCCGATCAGGAAATGCTCCGCGAGCTGCCGCCAAGGTTGCGGCCATTTCCACAGGATGATGCCCATAGTCGTCTATTAGAGTAAAACTACCCCCGGAGACTAGGGGGATTTCTCCGTAACGCTGAAAACGACGACCAACTCCGCTAAATTCAGATAAGGCCTTAGCGATCGCCTTATCACCAACACCCAACTCAGTTGCGATGCCAATTGCTGCCAATGCGTTTAGCACGTTATGCAAGCCAGGCAAATTCAATTCCACATTTAGGGGCCCAGGTTTTGCTCCATGACGACGAATAGTTCGACGCTCTACGGTGAAATGCATGCGCGTGCCTTCAGCACGAACATTCGTTGCACGAATATCGGCATCCTCAGATAAGCCGTAACGCAAAACCGGTTGCGATACAAACGGAATAATGTCGCGAACATTAGCATCATCAACACACAGCACGGCAATGCCATAAAAAGGCATGCGATGTGTAAACTGGACAAATGCCTGCTTCAACCGAGCCATATCATGCTGATAAGTATCCATATGATCAGCGTCGATATTGGTCACCACTTCCATCGCGGGAAACAACTGCAAAAATGAAGCATCCGACTCGTCTGCCTCAACCACAATGAAATCGCCTTGACCCAATCTGGCATTCGCGCCTGCTGAATTTAACTTACCGCCAATCACAAACGTAGGATCCAATCCGCCTTCGGCCAAGACCGAAGCAACCAAACTGGTTGTGGTGGTTTTGCCATGGGTGCCGGCGATAGCAATGCCTTGCTTAAGCCGCATCAATTCACCCAACATCACTGCGCGTTGAATGATGGGAATTTTTGCGGCCCGTGCCGCCAAAACTTCTGGATTGTTTCCTGCTACCGCTGTCGAAATAACAACGGCCTCTGCAGTACCAATATTTTCAGGATGGTGGCCTATGTGAATGAATGCACCCAACTCCTGCAAACGTTTGGTGGAGACGCTTTCGGACAAATCGGAGCCGGTGACTTGATAACCCAAATTCAACAACACCTCGGCAATACCACTCATCCCAGCGCCGCCGATGCCGATAAAATGGATTTGCTGGACTATATGTTTCATATATCCACCCCCGCACAGTTTGCGCAAATTTCGGCAACGCGTTTCGTAGCGTTAGGTTTTGCAAAGGCATGGGCGCGTTCTGCCATTTCCTGTAAATCATTTCGCGTCATGTTTTTCAACAACTCTGCTAGATCTTGTGCATTCAAATGCGTCTGGGGCAATAAGATTGCCGCATCTGCATTCGATAAAAAACGCGCATTTGTCGTCTGATGGTCATCAATGGCATGCGGAAAGGGAATTAAACAAGATGCCACCCCAGAAGCGGCAATCTCTGAAATTGTCATGGCTCCAGAACGGCAAATTACTAAATCCGCCTGCCCATATGCTTGAGCCATATCCTCAATAAACGGTCGAACATCCGCCTCCACTCCCAAAGTTGCATAGCGATGCTGTAAATCACCGAGGTGCTTTTCTCCAGCCTGATGTATTACCTTAGGGCGCCGTTCTTTTGAAATAAGTGCCAATGCTGCGGGTATATGCTCATTTAATGCGGCAGCACCCAAACTACCTCCAACAACCAAAATGGATAAACGACCATGTCGCTGTGCATATCGACTTGACGGGGATGCGAGCTCATCAAAAGTAGCGCGAATTGGATTACCAACCCACTCAGCATCCCCCATCGTTTTGGGGAATCCTGTTAACGTTTTCTTGGCAATCTTGGCCAATGCACGATTTGCGGTTCCTGCAACCGAATTGGACTCATGCAAAACCAATGGTCTTCTTAAGAGGTAACTGACAAGACCGCCAGGGAAAGTAATGTAGCCGCCCATACCTAGAACAACGCTTGGTTTTAAGCGACGCACGATATTCCAGCTTTGAAATCCTGCGCGCAACAAATTCAGAGGCAACAGGATTTTTGTCATAAAGCCTTTTCCCCGAAGACCTCCAAACTGCACCGACTCAAATGCAAATCCACGAGCCGGCACGAGACGATATTCCATCCCCTTTGAATTCCCCAGCCAGGAAACGTCCCAACCGCACACGCGCAAATATTCGGCAACCGCTAACCCTGGGAAAATATGCCCACCAGTACCGCCGGCCATTACCAAGATTGAGGGTCTTCTCGTCACAATTTCCCTCCCCGCATTAATACTCGATTCTCATAATCGATTTTCAGTAATAACGCGATGGCAACGGCATTCATCAAAATTCCTGATCCGCCGTAACTTATTAAAGGCAAAGTCAAACCCTTGGTAGGCAAAAGACCTAGATTTACTCCCATATTGATAAAGGCCTGCCAACCGATCCAAATACCCACGCCTTTTGCTGCCAAGCCCGCAAAACTACGATCCAACTGCAAAGATGTTCGGCCAATTAAAAATGAACGGCGCACTATCCAGTAAAACAAGAAAATGATTGCCACAACCCCTACAAAGCCGAGTTCTTCTCCGATCACCGCCAAAATAAAGTCTGTATGGGCCTCAGGCAAATAATTGAGTTTTTCAACGCTACCGCCCAACCCTGTCCCAAACCATTCTCCTCGACCAAATGCCATCAGGGAATGGGTTAACTGGTAGCCCTTATTCGCAGCATTATCAACCTGCCATGGATCTAAAAAAGCCATAATCCGGCCCTTGCGAAACGGCGAAAATGCAATGATGGTGGCGGCGCTCAGAATCCCAACCCCAATCAGTCCACCAAACAACTTGGCGTTAATCCCACCCAAGAAGAGGATTCCGAATGCGATCAGCGCAACCACCACAAATGCACCCATATCCGGTTCCCACAACAAGAGCAGCCCAACGATCATGACAGCAACGCCCATCGGCACTAAGCCCTTTACAAAGGAGTGGAGGTATTCCTGTCGCTGCACGGTATAGCTGGCCGCAAAAATGAGAACTGCAAATTTCATCAATTCGGAGGGTTGAAAATTCATCAAGCCCAGCGGAATCCAGCGGCGCGCACCATTCACGCCCTTGCCTAGCCCTGGTATTAATACGGCTATTAATAACAATACGGTGAAACCAAAAATAACTGCTGAGTATTGATCCCAAACTCTCGTTGGAATTTTGAATGTCCAAAATCCCACAAATACGGCGATCGACAATGAGATCAAATGGCGTACTAAAAAATAATTGCTGCTGTAATTAATATACTTGGGGCTATCAACCAATGTGATCGATGCCGAATACACCATTACCAAACCAATGAGCGCTAACGACAAAACAGCCCACACCAGCAGTTGATCGTATTCCATCATGCGAGAACGGGTTCGCTCTACACCCGATACCGCATCCCTAAGACCGCTTCTAAACGTATGAATGCTGCCTCTTGAAAAATTCCAGAAGCGATTGATATCCATACTATTGTTCTGAGGGGATTTATCTTTTAAGTTCATACATGAACCCCCTCAAACTGCATTCCCAATTCTTCAACCTCGGCCACAAATACTTCAGCCCGAGCAACATAGTCGCGAAATTGATCAAAACTCGCGCAGGCTGGTGATAATAAAACTATGTCGCCAGATTTAGCCTGCTTCGCAGCATCTTGGACGGCACTCTGCAATGAATCGCAAAGTACGCACTCTACGCCGCCGTTTCCCAGTACTTCACGAATCTTTGGAGCGTCTTTTCCAATCAGAAAAGCTCCTTTAACAAATCGCAATGCGGGTTCAAGCATGGGCGTGAAATCCTGCCCCTTCCCATCACCTCCCGCAATAAGCCAAATGCGTCTACCTGTATCTCCGCTACCAAAACCGTTTAAAGCGGCTACAGTTGCGCCGACATTAGTGCCTTTGCTGTCGTCCACATACTCAACCCCATTGAAAATTGCAACACTTTGGGCGCGATGAGGCTCTCCATGATATTCACGCAACCCATGCAATAAGTTGGCCATTGGCAGATCTGCCGCCCTAGCCAAGGCCAATGCAGCCAAAGCATTCAACGCATTATGGCGACCCCGAATGCGTAAAGCATCGGCTGGAATCAAGCGCTTTAAGCGCAGACTTTCATCCTCCACTACTGCAGTAGATTTACGACGACGGCGCTTACCCTTCTGAAGATCAGCATCTTCACTCAACTCAGCCCATACTAGCCAATCAATCCCTCCTGCCCGCAAATCGCGCTCTATGCCAAAAGCGCCAGGTTCATCAGGACGCTCAGAGCCAAACGCAACAATCTGCCTCTCTGCTCCTTGCCCTTCTGCAAACATTGCAAGAACTAAAGGATCATCACGATTGATTATGCAAACACTATTCAATCCAAATATTTTTGCTTTGGCATCTATATAGGAACACATATCACCATGCCAATCTAAATGGTCCTGCGTGATGTTCAAGACGGCTGCAGCCGTTGCATTAAGCGAATAGGTGTAGACCAACTGAAAACTCGAAAGCTCTAGCACCCACACGTCTGGCAAATCTCCAATTTGATCGGCCTCATCCAAACAAGTCATGAGTTTATCTAAGGCTGCAGGGCTAATATTTCCAGCTACCGCCACCTTTTTACCGGCGCGTTCACATAATTGCCCAGTCAGAGCAGTTGTTGTGGTTTTCCCATTTGTGCCCGTAATCGCTAGAACAATGGGTTTATAGGAATCCGATTTGTTGTCATCGCCATCCGCCCTTCCTAAATCCGCCAAAGCCCTAGCGAAAAACTCAATCTCGCTCCAAATAGAAATGCGACGCTCGTCGGCCTTTGACAAAAAGGCATGAATGGGCTCATGCAACGGGGATAATCCTGGACTAATTCCAATAACATCGATTCCCTCAAGCAATTCATCTTGAAGAACGCCGAAATGGATATCCGATAATCCTGCGGTTTCCAACTCAACAATCCACGCATTTTGACGATCAGAAAACATTTCTCGATTGCGAGTATCAGCAAATCGAACCGATGCACCATTTCGCAAACACCATCTTGCCATTGCGACACCGGATTCACCCAAACCCAAAATCAGAAAACGTGACGGAACTCCGACACCAATTGCAATTCCCTGGCCATCAATGGAGGAAGGATCTAGAAATGCTTGTTTTAAATTACGCATATTTATTCTGACTCACCGTAATTTCAAACTGGATAAACCGATTAAGACCAGCAGAATTGTAATAATCCAAAAACGCACTACGACTTGCGTTTCACGCCAACCGCCCAACTCAAAATGGTGATGCAAAGGGGCCATGCGGAAAATTCTCCGTCCAGCGCCGTAATATTTTTTGGTGAACTTAAACCACAACACCTGCAGCATGACCGAAACGGTTTCGGCCACAAAGACCCCGCCCATGACAAACAACACAATCTCTTGTCGAACAATGACAGCAATGGTTCCTAGCGCCCCACCCAATGCCAAAGCCCCAACATCGCCCATGAAGACTTGCGCTGGATGGGTGTTGTACCAAAGAAACGCGAGTCCGGCACCGCCCATCGCACCGCAAAAAATCATTAATTCACCCGCACCAGGTATATACGGGAAAAGCAAATATCTTGCATATATAGCGTTTCCCATCACGTAGGCAAATGCTCCAAGTGCAGCACCCACCAAAATTACCGGCATGATCACTAAGCCATCAAGGCCATCGGTTAGATTGACCGCATTGCTGCTGCCAACGATCACCAGATAACTCAAAATAATAAAACCCATTACTCCCAGCGGGTAGCTGACCTCTTTAATGAATGGCAGCAACAAATTTGATTTTGCAGGCAGATCCAAAGCAAAGCCGCTTCTCAACCAATCTAAAAATAATTGCAGAACCCTAAGGTTATTTACCTCTGAAACCGAGAAGGCCAAATAAATTGCCGCAAATAAGCCAATCAGTGTTTGCCAAAAGAATTTTTCGCGAGAAGACATGCCCTTGGGATCTTTTCTCGCTACTTTTCGGAAATCGTCTACCCAACCGATCAAACCAAATCCGAAGGTTACCAACATCACGATCCAGATAAAGCGATTGCTTAAATCTGACCAGAGAATGCAGGATATAAAAATGCCGATCAAAATTAAGACACCCCCCATTGTTGGCGTTCCTGATTTCACTAGATGCGATTCAGGCCCATTGACTCGAACCGATTGCCCCATTTTTAATTCGGACAATTTCCTAATGACCCAAGGACCTGAAAGCAATCCAATTAATAATGCCGTCAGCGTTGCCATCACCGCTCTAAATGTAATGTAGTTAAAGACTCTAAAAAATCCAAAATCGTCTTGCAGCCATTGCGCCAAAATCAAGAGCATGCTTTAACCTCCTCTAGCAATGTCTGCGCTACCCGTTCCATCCGCATAAATCGGGAGCCCTTAACGAGGATATTCAAAGCCCTGTTCTTTATAACCACGTCCGAACGCAATGCATGAATCAGTTCTAAATTTAAAGTTGCCAAATCAGTAAAGTGATCTGACCGTGATGCCAGCCTAAGTTTTTTTTGCGTATCATTGAACCCCTTGACGGCAAATCGACACTGTTCGCCAATTGCGAACAAACGAACAATCCCTTGTTCAGCGGCATATGCCCCGATTTCGCGATGAAACTCTGGCCCCTGATCGCCCACTTCGCCCATATCGCCCAAGACTAGCCATGCTAAAGTGCCGCTCTGCTTCAATGCGTCTATTGCAGCGAGCACTGAATCCGGGTTGGCGTTATAGCTATCGTCGATTAATGTCTGTCTTGCACTCAAGGTCTTGGGCTGCATACGCCCTTTCACTGGAGAAAAGGACTCAAGCCCTTGTTTAATTTTTTCCAGATCGACACCGGCAGCCAAAGCAACTGCACTGGCGGCTAATGCATTACGAACATTGTGGTTTCCTAAAGTGGTTAATTGAACAGCAATTGCCGCTTCGCCAGCCTGAATTTCAATTTGGCCATTGGAAAGTAAACGCCCTTGGACAGCGGCTTGATGGCCAGAATGACCACTATTGCTATTAGACTGTCCGGCCGAAGAAAGTAAAATAAAGTCGATCACATTGCGTTCCGCAGCAGCTTTGCGCCAATAAACAGAAAATTCGGATTCGGCAGGAAATACTGCAACCCCATCAATTGGTAGCGCCATTAGAGCTGCCGAGTGCTCCTCGGCAACCGCTGCAACGCTGTTCATAAATTCCTGATGTTCGCGCTGAGCATTGTTGATTAGGACTATGGTTGGTCCTGCAATCTTTGCAAGATGAGCTGTTTCTCCAGGATGATTCATACCAAGCTCAACCACTGCAAGGCGATGATCAGCGTTCAGCTGAAGCAGTGTCATTGGAAGGCCAATCTCATTATTGAGATTGCCATGCGTGACTAAAGTGGCCGCTTCACCAACTACCGATCTAAAGATCGAAGCAATCATTTCTTTAACAGTTGTTTTCCCATTGCTTCCAGTCACCAATACCAAGGGAATATCAAAACGGCTTCGCCAAGCAGCCGCCAATTTCCCTAAGCTCTCTTTTGTATCCGCCACATAGATTGCAGGGAGATTTTCTGGGCAAGATTCTTTGTTGCTGATGATTGCGGCGCTTACACCCAACTTGACGATGTCTGATAAAAAATCATGCGCATCAAACCGATCGCCTCGTAATGCAACAAATAATTCGCCCTCTTTCACTTCGCGACTGTCGGTACCAACCCGAGCAATCATTAAGGCGCGCGCCGCATCCTCCGAAATATTGACCAAACTACTGTCGGGAATCATGGCCTGAATCTCTGCCAAATTCGTCATGGCAACCATTAGATCATTCCTCCAGCCGCAAGCTGAATATGTGCTTGGTCAGAAAAATCAAATTTCTTGCCGTTGATTTCCTGAGTTGACTCATGACCCTTGCCGGCAACGAGAATTACATCCCGCACATCAGCATGACGTACCGCAGCCATAATTGCAGCCGCCCGATCAGGTATCAGTTGAATACGGTCTGCATTAAAAGCCATATCCATTCCGGATTGGATCATAGCAATGATTGAATCCGGATTTTCAGAGCGTGGATTATCACTAGTAATCACAACGTGATTTGCATTGTTCTGGGCAACCTTGCCCATTAAGGAACGCTTTCCAACATCCCGATCACCTCCGCAACCGAAGACACACCAAATGGATCCCTGGCGTTGAATAGCAATTGGCCGCAGGGCGATCAATACCTTCTCTAAGGCATCGGGCGTATGCGCATAATCAACTACCACCAAAGGCCCATCAGTCCTTAGGGTTTTATTCAGATGAATTATTTCCATTCGACCTGGAACAGGCACCAGACGCTTCAGGCGCTTTGCTGCTTCGCTGCAATTCATGCCTTGCGTCAATAGAGTTGTCCAAACGCCGATGAAATTACTGAGATTGAACTCTCCGATTACGGGGGCGCTAATTGCAACCGAGTCATGATTTTTATGGACCAAAATACATTCATATCCATTACCTTTTAAAGCGACTTCTTCGGCATAAATGCACTCCAATCGATTTGAAAATTTCTCAAAACCATTGAATCCATCTGGACGCAGGGAAAATCCCCAAACCTTTGTTGTTTGCTTTGCAAGAAGTTGCGTAGCCAATTCACGGCCAAACGAGTCGTCAAAATTTAGCACGGCATGCTCAAGTGAAAATTGCTGAAATAACTTTGCCTTGGCAGCTGCGTATTCAGTCATGCTGACGTGATAATCCAAATGATCTTGAGTTAGATTTGTAAATACTGCACAATGAAATTGCACTCCGGCAATTCGATCTTGCTCTAAAGCATGCGAAGAAACCTCCATCGCGATACGAGTAGCACCGGCATTATGCAAATCCCTTAATTCAGATTGAAGACGTGGCGCATCCGGAGTGGTGTAACCCGTATTTTCTAAATGCCCCGGAAACCCAAAACCCATGGTTCCCATTACCGCGGCTCGATTTCCTGGTTCGTCAAGCGCTTGGGCTAACCATTGCGTGATACTGGTTTTGCCATTTGTTCCGGTTACCCCAATCACCTTCATTTGCTTGCTAGGAAAGCCGTACCATTTTGCGCAAAGTTCACCAGCAAATTTAGCTAAATTCACAACCGGGTAGCAATCGGATCGAAGGATGTACTCTTCAAGACCAGTTAAGTCCTGAGGATCAAATACCACTGCCGCAGCGCCTTGTTCTAATGCTGCAGAGATGTATTTTCGGTTATCCAAAAATACATCTCCATGACCAACTGGATAAGCAAAAAATATATCGCCTACTTTGATCTGACGTGTATCGCTGGTAATTTTTGCCGATGCACAAACCAACCCTTGTAAATGATCGATAAGTTGAGCGGGTTCTATTCTCACGGCTACAGTCATCGCTTAAGAACCACTTTATGGATCTGAAGTAAGTTGTCCCCATGAGCTTCCGCAGGCGCCACTTCATCGCGCATCACCATCTGCTTAACATTGGTATCCGGAACGATATTCATCGTCTGCAAGGTTTCGCTTACGATTGTCGAAAATACAGGTGCAGCAACATCACCACCGTAGTGACTTCCTCCTGTTGGCTCATCAATCATTACAGCCACGACTATTCGCGGTGCACTTATAGGCGCAATTCCGGAAAAATAAGCTCGATACTTATTTGATGAATACCCTTTTCCAGATACCTTATGGGCGGTACCTGTTTTTCCTCCAACCCGAAACCCATCTGAATGCGCCTTAACCGCAGTACCACCAGGCTCAGTCACTGACTCCAGCATGCTGCGCATTTCAATCGCAGTTTTTGCCGAGATCACTCTAGTACCCTGCTTGAACTCCGGACTCCGCTCGATGGTTAATGGGACCAACTCCCCATCGCGTGCAAAGATGGTGTAAGCATGAGCAACCTGAAAGAGGGATGCGGCAATTCCGTAACCGAATGCAATGCGTGCCTGATCAGTAGGCATCCATTTTTTATATGGATGCAGGGTTCCTGCTACAGCTCCAGGAAAACCGATCTTGGGGGCTTGCCCAAAACCCACTGCGGTATACATATCCCACATTTCCTTGGATTGCATTTGCATAGCTAGTTTGGCAGTTCCAATATTGCTCGACTTCTGAATAATTTGTGCCACCGTTAAAACGCCATAAGGATGGGTATCGGTAATTGGTTTTGGTCCGATTAAATATGAAGCTCCAATTGCCATGGGCGTGTTGGGGGTTACAGCCCCCTTTTCCAATGCGATGGAAACCGTAAACGGTTTCATGGTGGACCCTGGCTCAAAGGTATCGGTTAGCACCCTGTTTCGTAACTGCTCACCATTTAATTTGCTGCGATCATTTGGGTTGTAACTTGGCCAATTCGCCAAAGCCAAAATTTCTCCGGTTTGCGTATCCAGAACAACCGCGCCACCCGCCTTGGCATGATGTTCCTCAACCGCATTCTTCACGGCATTGTATGCAAGGTACTGAATTTTGCTATCAATCGATAGCTGTAAATCTTTTCCATTGCGTGGTAACTGCGTAATGGCAACGTCCTCCACTACTCGACCCAATCGATCGACGACTACTCGACGCTGCCCAGGATGCCCTGCCAATTCGGCTTCATGTGAAAGCTCCATTCCTTCCTGACCGCGATCCTCTACGTTGGTAAACCCAACAACGTGCGCCATCGCCTCACCCTCAGGATAAAAGCGGCGGTATTCATTATTTAAGCCGATGCCTGGAATTTCAAGGCGCTTAATTTGCTGGGCAATTTCCGGATCAACTTGCCGCTTGAGGAAAACCTGTTTTCGCTCTTCCTTTAGTTTCTTTCGCAAATCTGCTTCACCGATTTGCAATAGTTGTGCAAGTTTGCGTATCTTTTCAGCCGATAGATCATCGGGCACCGTATCGTTATACGCAATAACGGATTTTGCCTCAAGACTGGTGGCAATCACCTGTCCATTCCGATCCAGAATCTTTCCTCGGCTGGCAGGCAACTCTAATTCACGCTGAGTCCCTCTTACCGCCTTTGCTTCATAAAAAGCATTACCAGGGCCTTGTATCCAAAATGCCCTAGCTAGCAAAAGCATGAACAAAAAGAACAAAATGAATAGCATCAATCGCGAACGCCACATTGGAAGTCGCAACACTAAATTTGGCGTAGCAGAAAAACCTACTGGTTTCACCGTACCTCCTTTAAATACAAAGTACGCTCTGGTGATACCGGCACCATGTGCAACTGATTGCGCGCAACATCGCGAATTCGCGCCGACTTGGATAAATTGCGTTGCTCATATTCAAGCCGCAACCAATCCTGATTGAGCCTTCGCTCTTCAATTTGAGCATGTTCTAATGCTACGAATAATTTTCGCGCGCGTTGCTGAGCAGCGACCAATGAAAGTGCGCAGATCAACAATAATGCAAGCAATGTCAATGTAGCTCGATTCATTCAGATTTCTGTAATCGTTTTTCAGCAACCCGCATGATTGCTGAACGAGCACGCGGATTCTCTGCTACTTCAGCCGCACTTGGTCTTACCCTCCCAACAATCTCCAGTACACCCTGAGGAATATCCCGCTCGCGAACTGGTAAGCCACGCGGCAACTCCACTTTTGATTGGGATTGCATAAATTGCTTCACAATTCGATCTTCAAGCGAATGGAAGCTGATCACTGCTAAACGGCCACCAGGTTTAAGCAAACTTAAGGCCGCTTTCAGTCCAATTTCTAAATCCTCTAATTCACGATTAATGAAGATTCGTATTGCCTGAAAGGTTCGTGTCGCTGGATCTTGACCTGCTTCGTGGGTCCGAACAACACTTGAAATCAAACTTGCTAATTCCAATGTGGTTTTCGGTAACATACCCTCCTCACGCCTTGCCACTATGGCTTTGGCGATTTGGAATGCGAAGCGTTCTTCTCCGTAAACCTTAATCACGCGTGCAATTTCCTCTAGAGTTTCTCGCTCGAGCCACTCGGCAGCAGTTAAACCATGATCCGTATCCATGCGCATATCGAGCGGACCATTCTGGCGAAAAGAAAAACCACGATGAGCTTCGTCGATCTGCGGTGAACTGATTCCTAGGTCGAGCAAAACCCCATCGACTGACTCCAGTTCTGCGTATTGATCCATCTTTGCAAAACTGTTGTGCACAATCGTAAGACGCTGGTCCTTTAATTGCTTTCCGGTGGCGATGGCTTCCAAATCCTTGTCGAATGCAATCAAACGTGCGTTTGCACCAAGCAGATTCAGCAATGCTTGAGTATGTCCACCACGCCCAAACGTTCCATCTATAACCAGCATCCCGGTCGAAGCACTGTCTATATTTCCCGTTTTGATTTGAAAAAGCGGTCCACTGGTCAGCGCAGTCACCGCCTCGGCCAGTAACACTGGACGATGAGTATTGTTCATTGCGACCTATCATCAAAAGGTAAATTGCTTTAATGCCTCAGGCATGCCCTGCGAAATTGCAGCCTGCTCCTTTGCTGCATATGTTGCTGCATCCCATAGTTCGAGATGGCTGCCCATGCCAAGGAGGATGATTTCACGCTCTATCCCAGCAGCGGATCGCAACTCCGGGCTCACTAATATCCGACTGGAGCCATCAAGTTCAACTTCGGTTGCGTTGCCTAGATATATTCTTCGCCACCAATGAGCGTCCATTGGCAATTGAGCAACACGTGTTCGAAATGCCTCCCATTCAGGACGAGGAAAAAGCAAAAGGCATCCATCGGGACTCTTAGTGAGGGTTACGCGACCCTCTCCTTGCGCTAAAAGGGCGTCACGATGCTTTGCCGGCACAGACATGCGGCCTTTTGCATCCAAATTAAGAGCTGACGCACCTTGAAACACGATTTACCCCACTTTTTCACACTTCCTCCCACTTTAGAGGATGATATTTACAGGGTCAAGTGTTTTGGGGTATTTTTTTTGGAATTTCTCTAGTGATTACAATCACTTAGGGTCATGAGTTAATAAAATGAATATAATAAAATTACTACTTGAAACAATGGCTTGGAAAATATACTTAAGAACGGGTCTTAGATATTATGGGATATTGAAGGAATTAATCAGTTAATATACTGTATATAATAACAGTATATTAACTGATTAATTCCTAATTTAAATTTTATAAGCGGTTGACGTCATCAGTTTTGACACAATTCCCATCAGTTTTTTGACGGGATCAGGCAACGGCATCCCGCCAGCATCTAAAGCAGCCTGACCATGCTCGATTTCATCGATTCGCATTTGATCCAAAATCGCCCGAGACTGCAAATCATTGATAGGCAATTTTTCCAGATGGTCATCTAAATGGTGTTCAACCTGTTTTTCTGTTTCTGCAACAAAACCCAAGCTCCAGCGATCGCCAGCCAATCCCGCGACTAGGCCAATAGCAAATGCACCCGTATACCAAAATGGATTGAGGTAGCTTGTATGCGACCCTAATTCGGTTACACGCTGCTCGCACCAGGCCATGTGATCGATTTCTTCTTGCCCGGCACGGTTTAGAGCCTCTCGAATTTCTGGCTTGCGTGCAACTAATTTTTGCGATTGATACAACGCCTGAGCGCACACCTCTCCAACGTGATTAATCCGCATCAGCCCCGCGGCATGCTGCCGTTCACTTGGAGTCAGATGATCAACTGCACCGGCAGACACAACCGGCACTGAACGGTGGGCATTAGCCCCGCCAGCAACCGAACGAAGTGCCACATCAAATTCCACAATAAAACGATCAAGCGGTCGCATTTTTAAACGAGGACCTCTGCCTTGCAGCTCTGTTTTGTCTTTAAACCCAACTCTGCCAATAGCCTGAGGTCAGATTCTGCCTCTGGATTCCCGGTAGTGAGTAATTGCTCACCATAAAAAATAGAATTTGCACCCGCTAAAAAACACATTGCTTGAACAGATCGACCGAGTTCTTGTCGGCCGGCTGACAACCTAACCCGCGCCTTGGGCATAGCTATCCTAGCAACTGCAATCGTGCGCACAAACTCCAAGGGATCCATGGGGGGCTGATCAGCTAAAGGGGTGCCTGCAACCGGTACCAAATGATTGATTGGCACCGATTCGGGATAAGGCTTGAGATTTGCTAAGCGTGCGATGAATGCAGCACGCTGCCGACGCGACTCTCCCATACCCACAATGCCGCCGCAACATACGGACATGCCTGCAGCCCTAACGTTTGAAATGGTATCGAGACGATCTTGATAATCACGGGTTTTAATGACCGAACGATAAAAATCTTCACTGGTATCCAGGTTGTGATTGTAAAAATCAAGTCCAGCCGACTTTAAAGCCTCAGCCTGTTCAACTTCTAGCATACCGAGCGTGGCGCAAGTTTCCAAACCTAGAGCCTTGACCCCACGGATCATTGCAGCCACTTTTTCTATGTCGCGATCCTTAGGTTCACGCCAAGCAGCGCCCATGCAAAACCGATTGGATCCCGCCTCTTTGGCCGCTTTGGCAGCCTTTAAAACCTCTTCAACATCCAAAAGCTTGCTTGCCTTAACGTCAGTCTCATATCGTGCTGCCTGCGGACAATAACCACAATCCTCTGGACATCCGCCTGTTTTGATTGATATCAAGGTAGCCAACTCCACGTCACCATCTGGAAAATGCGCTCGATGAACCTCTTGAGCTTGAAACATGAGCTCGTTAAAAGGAAGGGAAAAGAGGGTCTCAATTTGAGAATCTGACCAAGCTTTGCCTACATCACTGTCAATATTCAGATTGGCAGGTAAGCTTGTTTTAACTGGGGATGTTTCAATTGTTTGGTTATGGGGCATTGTCGAATTCCAGAAAATAAATCCATTCAATCCATAAACATAACAGATACGGGACCGCACTAACAAAAAGTAGTGTTCAAATATCGATTATGAAGAGCAAGTTCAATCCAGTGGGCAACGCAAAGGCAAGCAACACCGAAGACTTGGTACGTAGGAGTTTGGCAGCAGTCTGGCATCCGTGTACCCAGATGAAGCACCATGAAGCCTTCCCGCTGATTGCAATTACGCATGGAAAGGGCCCCTGGTTATTCGACGAACATGGGGTTGCGCTACTGGATTGCATCAGCTCTTGGTGGACAAATCTGTTTGGGCATTCAAATCCACGCATTAATCTAGCAATTGGGCAACAATTGCAAAAAATAGAGCACGTTATGTTGGCGGGTTTTACCCATCCACCGGTCGTTGAACTTTCAGAGAAATTATCTGCATTAACCCAAGGCAATCTTGGTCACGCTTTTTATGCCTCTGATGGCGCCTCGGCAGTAGAAATTGCCCTGAAAATGAGTCACCACTATTGGCAACTATCAGGCCAACATGAAAAGAAAAAATTTGTCTGTTTGCAAAACGGCTACCACGGTGAGACCCTAGGTGCACTCGCCGTTACCGACGTGGCCATTTTCAGGCAAGCCTACGGCGCACTCTTACAGGACGTCTTCATGGTCAAATCTCCTGATGCAAGAAATTCGCAGAATGGGGAAAATCCCGAAGACCTTGCACATAGAGCGGCGCAAGATTTAGAAAATTTGCTTGAACGCGAACATAACAATATTGCCGCCCTCATCGTAGAACCCCTTGTTCAGTGCGCTGGTCAAATGGCAATGCATTCCCCTGAATATCTTCGTCTAGCCAGAAGATTATGCGATCGCTACCAAATCCATTTAATCGCCGATGAAATTGCTGTGGGTTGTGGTCGTACCGGTCATTTTTTTGCTTGCCAACATGCAGGGATTTGGCCCGATTTTTTAACCCTCTCAAAAGGAATTACCGGAGGTTACTTGCCTTTATCCCTTTCTCTCACAACGGATAAAATTTTTCAAGCCTTTTACAGCAATGAATTTGCTCAAGGATTTTTGCATTCACACTCCTATACCGGAAATCCGCTTGCTTGCGCTGCTGCACTTGCCAGTCTGGAAATTTTTGAGGGTGAAAAAGTCCTTGAAAAAAATATTGAGAGAGCCGCAGATTTATCCAATGCTTTTGCATGGACAAAATCAGATTCCCGCATTGAGCATTCGCGTCAAACGGGAATGATTTTGGCTTTCGATATCAAGAAAGAATTTCTCAAAAATCCAAGTGAATTTCCGCGTGCATTATTCAAATCTGGCATAGAAGAAAATATTTTGATAAGACCAATCGGATCGACTGTCTATGTCATGCCTCCATACATCCTTCATTCACAGGAAACCATGGACATGGGTAGCAGTATTCAAAAAGCTCTCAATAAAGCAATTGCATCTTTATGAACGCTAACGCTGACAAGAATCCCTTTTATGCCCTTAAATTGGCGCAGAAACAAATTTCAATCTTAGACGATCAATTGCTACGGAGGAAGCTACTGCATACTGAAACCCCCTGCGATACGCATCCAATTGTTCAAGGTAGGCAGCTAAATGCATTTTGTAGCAACGACTATTTAGGTCTAGCGAATCATCCTCAATTGATTAACTCTTTAGCAGAAGGGGCAAAAAAATATGGGGCTGGAAGTGGCGCATCCCATTTGATTAGCGGCCATAGTGTTGTGCACGATTTACTTGAAAAAAAATTGGCGCAGTTTCAAAGCAAACATATTCCAGATGTTCGAGCGCTCTTTTTTTGCACCGGGTATTTAGCAAATCTGACTGCGATTACTGGGCTGGCCGCCCTTAATACCTCAGGTGGTGTCAGCATCTATTCAGCTGCTTTAAATCATGCATCCCTGATCGACGGCACAAGACTTGCAGCTGCGCAAACAAAGGCTAATACACATATTTTTGATCACAATAATCTATCCCAACTAAAACACAATCTACAGTCCGATCCGGCAGAACTTAAAATCATTGCAATCGATGGCGTATTTAGCATGGATGGTGACATTGCACCCATCAAAGACCTTCTGGCGATTGCCAAGGAATATGATGCCCTTCTAATTGTTGATGATGCTCATGGTTTCGGAGTGCTTGGTGAACAAGGGCATGGCCTGCTTGAGATGTTAAACGTACATTCCTCCAGGATTATCTACATTGGAACGCTTGGAAAGGCCGCGGGAATAAGTGGTGCCTTTATTTGTGCCAACGAATTTTTTATCGAATGGCTTGTGCAAAAGGGGCGTCCCTATATTTACAGTACTGCATCACCACCCGCTATAGCCCACGCTTTAATAGCAAGCTTAAACTTAATTGAAGGCGAGGATGGAAAAAATAGGCGTCGACAATTGCATAAATTAATCACTCTATGGCAAGACGAAATGGTTTTTTCTAGCTGGGGAAAGATTTCCTCATCCATGCCAATTCAACCAGTTATTTTAGGCAGCAATGCAACCGCGCTTGAAGCAGCTAAACTATTAGATGAGGCTGGATATTGGATTCCTGCTATCCGACCTCCTACCGTCCCCGTTGGAAGTTCGCGGTTGCGCATTACTTTTTCGGCAAACCATAGCGTGGATGATGTTCAAAAACTCATGGATACCTTAAAACGCGTCGAACACCAGATTATTGGAATCTAAAAATCTTGAGGCCAAAAATTTCTCCTTCCATAAATACGCCAATCGGTTCAGGATTCTTTATAACTGGAACAGATACTGAAATTGGCAAAACCCTGGTAGCTGGAGCACTTATTCTAAAACTGAGTGCATTGGGTTATCGCGTTGCTGGCTTTAAACCGGTTGTAGCTGGCACCTACCGAAATACTCACGGAGACCTTGTCAATGAGGATTTAGAAACTTTACAACTCGCTTCGAATCTTGCTTTCGATCAAAACCTAATATGTCCTTATATTTTGGATATTCCTGCGGCACCGCATTTGATCGCAAAAGCTTACGGGAAGACTCTTGAACTGAAGTCGATCACGGATTCATATCACCTACTTAAAAAGACCACCGATCAAATAATTGTTGAAGGAACTGGAGGATTTTTAGTTCCACTCAACCCAATTCATAATTTTGGAGATGTAGCCAAAGCAATAAATCTTCCAATTATCCTTGTTGTGGGCATGCGTCTTGGGTGCATTAATCATGCACTCCTAACTGTTGAATCAATTCTTAATCGTCAACTAAGTATTGCAGGATGGATTGCCAATACTCTTGACGATAAAATGACTTTTCTTACGGAAAATATTCAAAGCTTGCAGGAAAGGATTGCGGCTCCATTTTGTGGTTTGATACCTAAACTATCCACCCATTTACAAAAACCAGATAATGCCCCTTATTCCAAAGCAGCCCTTCAGTTTGCTGCTAATGCGATTAATTTAAGCTTGTTAAAAACCGATTACCCCCCCATCAAAACATAAATCACTGCACTGCAATGTGCATTGCATGAAACTTTCAGATAAGATGAAGGCATGCGATTACTACCTGAAATCGTCGACTCAGCAAATGCAATCCAGGAAATCAGACGCAATATTCATGCTCACCCTGAACTTCGCTTTGAAGAGAATCGTACATCCGACTTAGTAGCTGAAGCCTTATCAAGCTGGGGTATTCCTGTTTTTAGAGGATTAGGCAAAACCGGTGTCGTAGGCCGCCTTGATGGTGATCTTGGCTCTGGGAAGATGATCGGACTGCGTGCTGATATGGACGCACTGCCTTTGCAGGAGCACAATACTTTTTCGCACGCTTCTCGTAACCCTGGAAAAATGCATGCATGCGGTCATGATGGCCATACTGCAATGCTGTTAGGTGCAGCAGAGTTTTTCTCAAATCATCGTGATTTTAAAGGCTCAATTATTTTCATTTTCCAGCCAGCCGAGGAGGGAGGTGGAGGCGCTCGAGAAATGATTAAGGACGGTCTTTTTGAGAAATTTCCATGCGATGCTGTATTTGGTTTGCACAATTGGCCCGGATTGGCCGAAGGGGATTTTGGTGTTACTGCTGGGCCTATGATGGCCTCTAGTAATACCTTTGAAATTATTGTTAGAGGTAGGGGTGGCCACGCGGCTTTGCCACATAATAGTGCCGACCCAGTTCTAACCGCCACGAGCATTATTCAAGCATTACAAAGTATCATCACGCGGAATAAGCGTCCGGTTGATGCAGCAGTTTTATCCGTCACACAAATTCATGCCGGCGAAACTAGCAACGTCATTCCTGATAGCGCATTTATCGGCGGCACTGTTCGCACGTTTACAAACGAAGTATTGGATTTAATTGAGCGCAGGCTAAGAGAAGTTGCACATCATGTTGCCAATACATTTGATTGCCAGGCGGAAATAAGTTTCTCGCGCAACTACCCACCGCTAATCAATCATGAAAACGAGGTTTTATTCTCTACTGAGGTCATGAATGAGTTGGTGGGGGAAAGGCATGTCAACACTTCTATAGACCCGACGATGGGTGCAGAGGATTTTGCCTTCATGCTCCTAGAAAAACCGGGTTGCTATGTATTCTTAGGAAATGGTGATGGCGATCACCGCTCTATAGGGCACGGTCTGGGGCCATGTCATTTACATAACCCCTCTTACGATTTTAATGATGCTCTAATACCAGTCGGAATCAGCTACTGGGTTAAATTGGCACAACGCTTCCTTGAGCAAAGCTGAAACCGGGCTCTTTTCGCTTTAGCGTACTCAACCAGCAATCTATCGAGGTAGTAGCAACCATACCCTGCCATTTTGTTTCATTCGTCCTGCCATTTCAGCAGCAGCATCTCCCGACCCCCAGAAATAATCTGCCCTGACCCCGCCAACAATTGCTGTACCGGTATCTTGAGCTATGACTAACCGCTGCATTAACTGGCTACTCATAGGCTTTGTGGTAGTCAAAAAAACTGGGGCCCCCAATGGAATTGCCCTTACATCAACCGCGATGCTGCGTTCAGCGGTTAATGAAACTCCCAATGCCCCAACTGGCCCGATGTCTGCATTGCTGCTGGTTGGCAACTCCTTAAAAAATACAAATCGGGGATTTGCATTGAGCATCTCATCAACTCGTCCCGGGTTTCGTCTTGCCCACTGTTGAATACCTTGCATGGTTGCCTCACTTTTACCAATTTCCTTACGATCCAACAACCACTGAGCAAACGACTTAAACGGCTGATCATTCGTTCCCGCAAAACCCAATCGCAAAATACGGCCATCATCAAGTTGCACCTTGCCTGATCCTTGAATTTGCATAAATGCCGCAACCACTGGATCCTGCACCCACACCAATTCAGAGCCATTTAGCGCTCCTGAACTTACCAGTTCGGCACGAGTTGGGGCTGGATTCGGTTTAGACCGGGTCCACGCGGCTGGGTACCGATAAAGCGGAACCGTATAGTTTCCGGTTTTTACCCGGGATCCATTCATCTGTGGCTCGTAATACCCTGTAATTAATCCGTGCTCACTTCCGCTAGAAGAGTTGCGCACTTCAAAGGGCTGAAAACCAGACTCAAAATATTGGCGGACCGCTGAAAGGTCGCCTTCATTCACGCTAGCAGCTCTTGTACATAAATCCCGCCAATTAATTTCTGAATTTCGTCGGCGCAAAGCATCGCAACTTTTTAACCATGCCGGCCAAGATTGGCGCAAATCGTCCTCTTGCCAGCCTGGTAAATCCTGCCAAGATACAGCCTTAAAGCTGGCAATTAGAGATGAAATGGGGGCATTCAAACCGGTAATCTGTCCTGGAGTTCGAGAAGTTGGCCCTCTAGTAGGCGGTGCCGAACAAGCGGCCAACAATACCCCAAGCGACACAGCGAATACACTTGCCAAACCCGTTCGAAACGAAATACTCTTAATTTTTGAAATCATGATCGCCAATTTACTCGATGAATACCCAATGCTCATGTTTGTCTTTGAGGCTTTAATAGCACTTCTACTATTACTATTTATCGTCTTTTGGACCGGAAATAGTAGAAAATAAATACAAATAAGGTGAATTAAACGCAGTTAATGCAAAGTACGTGGCATGACTAACGCAAATTCAGGGATATCTGCTTGAAAAAAATGGGCATCCTCAGTCACGCAAAAATACTCGCCACGCATCGTTCCAGCTGGTGTTGGTAACGTTGCCCAACTCGTATATTCAAAATGCTCTCCAGCCCTTAGTAAAGGCTGCTGTCCAACAACCCCCAACCCGCGAACCTCCTGAACATCATTATCTCCATCGGCAATAAACCAATGTCGTGCGATCAACTGGACGGCTATCGACCCCCTATTGCGAATAGTGACCGTATAGGCAAAGGCAAATTGCCGATTATCAGGATCGGATTGTTCGGGTAAATATTGGGATCTAACGGTAACACTTATTTCGTGGGGGTTCATTCGCCAATTCTGCTCTATCCAGATGGCAACTGCAAGCTAGAATCTAGGGATGGAAAGCACGATTTCACCCTCGCACAATAATTTTGTCATCGCCCCCTCTATTTTGTCGGCTGACTTTGCCTGCCTTGGCAAAGAAGTTGAAGACGTTCTGATAGCGGGCGCAGATTGGATCCACTTTGACGTCATGGACAACCATTACGTCCCCAATCTCACGATTGGGCCATTGGTCTGCGAAGCCATTCGCCCGCATGCGAAAAAAAATGGCCAAGCCGCAATCATCGACGTTCACCTTATGGTTGAACCAGTGGACCGCCTAATACCGGATTTTGCCAAGGCTGGAGCTAATCTAATCAGCTTCCACCCAGAAGCAAGCCCCCACGTAAACCGTACCCTCAACCTGATTCACGATCAAGGATGCCAGTCAGGGCTGGTATTAAATCCCGCAACACCCTTAGATTGCCTTGACCATACACTCGATTTAATAGACTTAGTCTTGCTCATGTCAGTCAACCCGGGTTTTGGAGGTCAATCCTTTATCCCCAGCACTCTTAAGAAAATTTCCTTAGTTCGCAAACGCCTAGATCAGCATTATTCAGAAACTGGACACCGTATTCGTCTAGAAGTCGATGGAGGCATCAAGGTCGACAATATCGGGGCAGTAGCGAGGGCAGGGGCAGATACCTTTGTGGCCGGTTCGGCAATTTTTGGACAACCTAGCTACCACGATACGATTAAGGCCATGCGCAACGAATTAGGACCATTCTAATGCTGCGCGAGGAATTTAATGCACTGGCAAAACAAGGCTTTAATCGCATCCCTCTCGTCAAAGAAGTTCTAGCTGATCTTGAAACCCCCTTATCGCTTTACCTCAAGCTCACCAAAGCTTTTGGCAAGAAAAACTCCTATCTACTGGAATCCGTTTTAGGTGGAGAGCGATTTGGTAGATTCTCCTTCATTGGATTGCCAGCCAAAACACTACTGAGAACCGTCGGTACACCACAATCACCGATCACTGAGATAGTTACCGATGGACAAGTGGTTGAAACAAATCGAGATAATCCGCTAGATTTCATTGATGCTTATTTCAAGCGTTTTAAAGTTGCCCTGCAACCTGGGCTACCCCGTTTTTGCGGGGGACTTGCAGGATATTTTGGCTACGATACTGTTCGCTATATTGAATCTCGCCTAGCAAATCATCAATTACCCGATGAATTGGGCGTGCCAGATATACAACTCATGCTTACTGAAGAATTGGCGGTAATTGATAACGTCGCGGGGCGAATTTACCTAATCATTTATGCTGACCCATCACAACCGGATAGCTTTGAAAAGGGTCAAATAAGATTAAATGAGTTGCGTGCTTGCTTAAATCAATCGATCAGCGTATCGCCGTCTAAGCCCAGCATTAAAACCGAGTCAATCAGGCAATTTAAGGCGGCGAATTTTGAAAGCGCCGTTCAAAAAACAAAAGAATACATTTTGGCTGGCGATTGCATGCAAGTTGTCATCGGCCAGCGCATTAGCAAACCCTATACCGACTCTCCGCTTACCTTGTATCGAGCGCTTCGCTCCCTAAACCCATCTCCTTACATGTACTACTATGATTTTGGCAACCTCCAAGTCGTAGGATCATCTCCTGAAATATTAGTACGCCAAGAAAAACGGGGGTCTCAAAAAATTGTGACCATTAGGCCTTTAGCAGGCACTCGTCCTCGCGGAGATAGCCCAGAGGAAGATGACCGTTTAGCTAAAGAATTGTTGGCTGACCCAAAAGAAATTGCTGAGCATGTCATGCTCATTGATCTAGCTCGAAATGATGTTGGGCGTATTGCCAAAACAGGCTCTGTAAAAGTTACTGATTCAATGTCAATTGAAAAGTATTCTCATGTTCAGCATATTGTTAGCTCAGTTGAAGGGGAGCTTCTCGACAATATGAGTAACATGGATGTATTGCGTGCGACTTTTCCTGCAGGCACATTGTCTGGTGCACCTAAAATCCGGGCTATGGAAATTATCGATGAAGTGGAAATCGTGAAGAGGGGTGTATACGGTGGAGCCGTAGGCTACATCTCTTTCTCGGGTGATATGGATGTAGCAATCGCCATCCGTACCGGAGTAATTCATAATGGCATGCTCCACTCGCAAGCTGGCGCAGGGGTGGTAGCTGATTCCGACCCCGCTTCGGAACGTAAAGAAACCGAAGCGAAGGCACGCGCAGTATTGATGGCTGCCGACCTAGTACAAGGAGGACTTGATGCTCCTCATGATTGATAACTACGATTCATTTACCTATAACCTAGTTCAATATTTTTCTGAACTTGGAGAAGATGTGCGAGTTTTTCGCAACGATCAAATTACGGTAGACGAAATTTCCACCCTTAACCCACATAAAATTTGCATTTCCCCTGGTCCATGCAGCCCTTCAGAAGCTGGAATTTCCGTCGACACGATTAAACGTTATGCCGGCATAATTCCGATCTTAGGTGTCTGTCTTGGGCACCAAGCAATTGGCGAGGCATTTGGCGGGAAAGTGATCCGCGCTCAAAAAGTCATGCATGGTAAAACCGATGACATTCACCATACCGGTGTCGGCGTATTTACCAATCTGCCATCCCCATTCAAAGTGACACGTTATCACTCTCTTGCCATTGAACGAAGCTCCCTACCCGATGTTTTAGAAATTACCGCCACATCATCTGATGGAGAAATCATGGGCGTACGTCATCGTGAATTTATTGTGGAGGGAGTTCAGTTTCACCCGGAATCGATTTTGTCTGAACATGGTCACGCTCTTCTCAAGAATTTTTTAGATCTGAAATTAAAACCCTAAACCAATCAAAAGCTATGGCCATCACACCTCAAGAAGCATTGCAACGTTGCATAGAACATCGCGAACTATTTCACGATGAAATGACAGATATCATGCGAATGATCATGGGCGGGGAAATATCTCCTCCATTAGTTGCCGGGCTTCTAGTTGCTTTGCGTACGAAAAAGGAAACTGTTGGCGAAATTGCTGCTGCTGCAAAGGTAATGCGCGAATTTGCAACTCCAGTCAAAGTTAAAAATTCCGATCATTTGGTCGATGTTGTTGGAACAGGCGGGGATGGTTCACATACTTTTAATATTTCCACAGCAGCAATGTTTGTGGCGGCCGCCGCAGGTGCGCAAATCGCCAAACACGGAAATCGCAGCGTAAGCAGTAAATCCGGCAGCGCTGACATCATCGAAGCTCTTGGTGGAAGGCTTAACCTTTCTGCCGATCAAGTAGCCGAATGCATTTCTACAGTTGGGGCAGGGTTTATGTTTGCGCCCAACCATCACCCCGCCATGAAAAATGTCGTCCCGATCCGAAAGGAGCTAGGCGTACGTACGATCTTTAATATATTAGGCCCACTTACCAATCCTGCAGACGCTAAACACATTTTAATGGGCGTTTTCCATGCCGATCTTGTTGGTATTCAGGCACGCGTATTACAGATGCTCGGAATGAAACATGCTCTGGTTGTATTTGGTCGTGAAGGTCTTGATGAAATTTCCCTTGAAGGCTTCACAATGATTGGTGAGCTCAAGAATGGAGTTGTTCATGAATACGAGATTCACCCAAAGGATTTCGGATTAAGCACAGAACCAACAAGCTCATTTAAAGTAGCTAATGTTGAGGAGTCTAAGAAAATTGTTTTGGATGTTCTAGATAAAAAACCTGGCCCGGCCAGCGATATTGTTTGCCTAAATGCTGGCGCCGTTTTATATGTTGCTGACATTGCAAAAGATATTGGTAGCGGAATTCGTATGGCCAGAGAAGCAATTGAATCTGGAGCCGCACGGAATAAATTAAACGACTTTATTACCGCAACCCAAGCAAGCCTTTAAAAAATCTGCTATGAGCGATATTCTTAAAAAAATCATTTCCACAAAACGTCTTGAAATAGAGGCCGCAAAAAAATTCACATCCTTGTCTTCCCAACGCACTTTGGCAGAAGAGCATCGTAATAACGCTTCATTGAAGCCCCGTGGATTCGCTCGAAGAATTGAAGAAGTGATTGCTGAAGGTCATGCCGGAGTTATTGCCGAGATTAAAAAGGCAAGCCCTAGCAAAGGGGTAATTAGAGCCGACTTTAATCCAACTGAAATTGCGCAATCCTACGAAAATCATGGCGCTGCGTGCCTGTCCGTATTAACCGATGTAAATTATTTTCAAGGATCTATTGCCTACCTACAAGCTGCTCGATCTGCATGCAACTTACCAGTGCTACGAAAAGATTTCACAATAGAGCCCTACCAAATTTATGAGGCTCGAGCTATTGGCGCTGATGCAATATTGCTGATTGTTGCAGCGCTTGAATTAAATCAGATGAAAGACCTTGAAAGCTGTGCCCTTGAGTTAGGTCTTGATGTCTTGGTTGAAGTACATAACGCCATTGAATTGGAGATGGCGCTGGATCTTAAAACACCATTACTTGGAATCAATAATAGAAATCTAAAAACGTTTGAGGTATCTATTGAAACCACCTTAAACCTACTGCCTTTGATTCCCCTTGGAAAACGAATCGTCACCGAATCCGGTATTTTCCATCGTAATGACGTCAAGCAAATGCGTGAACACAATGTTAGCGCCTTTCTCATAGGAGAAGCGTTTATGCGGGAAACGGATCCCGGCATTGCATTAAGTCAATTGTTTAATTAGCTTTTAAACTAGGTTTTGCTTTGGTAACTCCTATACACATCGACTCCCTGCTTAATAAGCGCTACCACGAGAATCGATCCAACCACATCTCCAACAAACATAACAAACCAGTTGTCCAAGCTTCCTGAATTCAGGTCGCGAAAAATAAACCAACACTGATGCAGTCCTGAACTTATCAGGGCAAAAATTAAAATGCAGGCTAATAGTTTGTAGAGATTTAAATTATTCAAATCCGACATGAGAATGTCGTTAGACACAACAACCATTCTTGCAAAGTATGGAGCAAACCCAGATATGAATCCAATCCCAATGCATGTGATTAGTCCGTAGGAATAACCGCCACAATAACTGATCAGAAAGGACGCAATGGCTATACCAAATGCCCCTGGTAATGCAAAAATTAAGACAAGGAATAGTCGCATACCCGCTGGCAAATAAACCCAATTTACGCCTTTGCTATATTCCAAATAACCAGTTACCCAATCATTAAAATAAAAAAAGGCAATGTAAACGACTGCGCTAAGTATTAACTCCCCTGAAAAATGTGCGGTAATTTGATTGCGCTTCATCACTTAGAAAGCTCACTTAGAATTAGAAAATTATCATTTTTACGTTTGTTAAAATTGATAATTTTTATATAATCAAAACTCCATAAAACACTGAATCACTATTCGTAAATTACATCATGAATAATCCAAAAAGTAACTCATATTTGCGTTTTTTGGATCTAATTGACATTTTAGAGCGTATTAATCCTGGAAAACAACTAGACTCCGTAGAAAAGGCCTTGCTTGATATTGTTGTTTTGAGCTTTCATAACGATGGGTCTTTACTTGTGGGCGACCTGATTTCCCTAAATCGGTTGGGGTCTCAGGCAACTTTGCATGGTCGACTAAAAAACCTAAGTGCCATGGGTTATATCAAGATGGCTGCAAACACCGATGGTCGAAAAAAACAGGTTATGCCGACTAAACTTGCGCTCAAGCGTTACGATGAAATGTCAAGATGCCTTGAAAAGGCTGTTAAAACAAACTAATGAACAAGGCTCGATAAGAGCCTTTTAATTTGAAAGCTAGACATTAAAGAGGAAATTTAAAACGTCCCCGTCTTTAACCACATACTCCTTGCCCTCAGCCCTCATCTTGCCCGCCTCTTTCGCCCCAGATTCACCGCTGTATTTAATGAAGTCATCATAGGAGATGGTTTGAGCACGAATGAAACCGCGTTCAAAATCGGTATGAATCACACCTGCGGCTTGGGGAGCGGTATCGCCAATGTGAATCGTCCAGGCTCGAACTTCTTTCACGCCCGCCGTAAAGTAGGTTTGCAAGCCTAATAAAGCATAACCGGCACGAATGACGCGGTCTAAACCAGGCTCTTTCATACCTAAATCCGCTAAAAACTCCAGTTTATCGACATCCTCTAAATCGGCAATCTCCGCCTCAATTGCTGCGCAAACAGCCACAACCGGTGCCCCCTCTTTGGCTGCATGCTGCTTGACGGCTTCTAGGTGTGGGTTATCTTCAAAGCCATTTTCTTTTACATTCGCAACATACATGGTTGGTTTGGCCGTAATCAGGCAAAGCGGCCTTAAAAGGGCTTTTTCATCTTCGCTTAAGCTCATACTGCGAACTGGGAGCGCGGTGTCAAGATGCGCCTGAACTTTAGTCAGAACGCTCACCAATGCCATTGCTTCCTTATCGTTTCCTGATTTGGCAGCCTTGCTTGAGCGATTCAATGTTTTTTCAACAGTTGCCAAATCAGACAAAGCCAATTCTGTATCGATAACACCAATATCGGCAAGAGGATCAATTTTGCCTGCTACGTGAATGACGTTCTCATCCTCAAAACACCGTACCACATGGGTAATGGCATCTGTTTCCCGAATATTGGCTAAAAATTGATTCCCCAGACCCTCACCCTTCGAAGCCCCGGCAACCAAACCAGCAATATCAACAAATTCAACCACCGCAGGCAGAATGCGCTCTGGCTTGACGATCTTTGCCAATCCCTGAAGTCGCCCATCGGGGACCTCAACAATGCCCACATTAGGCTCAATTGTGCAGAAAGGATAGTTTTCCGCTGCGATACCAGCCTTGGTAAGCGCATTAAAGAGGGTAGATTTGCCGACATTAGGCAGGCCGACGATGCCACATTTCAAAGACATAGTTATATTGTAAAGGGGCGGGTTTCGATATCATCGAGTTATGTCAGAAGTTACTAAAAAATCCCAAGCCATATTTTCAGAGAAATCGCACCCCCTAGACATGTCAAGTAAGGCTCGTACCTTTGATATTGCCGTCATTGGCGGCGGAATTGCCGGTAAAGCCTGCGCCCTAGGGTTAGCGCAACTAGGGTTTCAGACCATCCAAATTGCCCCCGGTTTAGATCAATCGACGCCGCTCCCTCAAGGGACTACATGGGGACAGCGAATTTACGCTTTCTCACCCAGCACCCAAAAATTGCTTGCCCATCTGCAAATATGGGACGCCTTAGACCATAGCCGTATGCAAGCGGTTCAAGATATGCGCATATTCGGCGATCGAGGTGAACAGAATGATCAACTTCACCTTTCCTCCTTTGAAGCTGGTACAACCCAACTAGCATGGATTGGTGAATCCAGCTTAATTGAGCACACCCTCGATCAAGCAGCAAAATTTCAAAACAAGCTCGAACGCTTAAGCGACAGTGCAACCACAATTCATACCGATGAATCCGGCGCAATCTTAACCCTTAAAAATACTCCATCCATTCATGCGCTATTGGTTGTGGCCGCGGATGGAGCCAATTCACCGATTCGCTCAAAAATTGGTATTGAGGCAAGTGAAGAGAGTTATGGTCAAAATGCTGTAGTGGCCAATTGGCTCTGCTCAAACAGCCATCTTGAAACAGCGTACCAATGGTTCTTGTCTGGGGGAGACATTTTAGCAATGCTCCCCCTCCCCAATAAGCAGGTATCAATGGTATGGTCTACCTCTCCAGATAACGCTGCCAAATTAATGACTGCCGATCAATCAACATGGACTGAAATTTTCTCAAAAATTGCCCATGGGGCTCTTTTTGAGAAATTGGGCCATTTAACTCTGAACTCAGCTCCAGCGTCTTTTCCATTGAACAAAATTCGCGCCGAACGTTTTATTGGACCCGAAATCAACCCGAAAGTTGCTCTCGTTGGCGATGCGGCACATGTCATGCACCCTTTAGCAGGCCAAGGTCTAAATCTGGGATTAAGGGATGTTTCAGTATTGCTAAAAGTATTGAAACAGCGGGAGGCATTCCGGATTCCTAGCGATCCCGTACTATTGCGCAGATACGAACGTCAACGACAGGGGGATACCAGTTCATTACTTTGGGTCACCGATAATCTAAAAAAATTGTTTTCAGGGACAAATCCTGCTGAACTCTTCTTACGCAATTTTGGACTGGGATTGGTAAATCGTAGCCACTTTATAAAACGGCAGCTTATTGAACGTGCTCTTGGGGAAATCGATTTTGAATAAATTTATACGCACAGTAGCTTTGCTATTTTTTGGTTTTTCATTCATGGGCTCACCAATATTAGCCTCGCCTCTCAATGAAACGCAAATCAAATCCGAGCTTCAAAAAAAAATGGGGAGCTCAGCAAACGTGAAAAGCGTTTCTGCTTCTCCCGTACCTGGGTTATATGAAGTACTGGTTGGTGGAGATGTTTTTTATACCGACGTAAATGGTAAATACCTCATTCAGGGAGATATTATTGAACTCGCTAGCGGCAAAAATATTACCGAACAGCGGCAGTCAGATTTAAATCAAATACACTGGTCGGATTTGCAACCAGCCAACTCTATCAAAATTGTTCGCGGCAACGGCGCCCGCCAAATAGCCGTTTTTGCTGATCCGAACTGCGGTTACTGCAAAAAACTTGAAAAATCATTTCAAGAACTTGATAACGTTACGATCTATACCTATCTGATTCCTATTTTGTCTGCTGATTCGACAACTAAAGCAAAACAAATTTGGTGCTCTGCCGATTCAGCAAAAGCCTGGACGAATTGGATGTTAAACGGCTCCATTCCTTCCGGTAAGGGTGACTGCAATACGCCCATCGAAAAGAATATGGCCCAAGCAAAGACATTCGGAGTTACAGGCACACCCACTCTATTTTTTACTGATGGCAGTCGATTTCCGGGTGCGGCTAAGGTAAGTGATATCGAAAAGAAACTGAGCTCGCTTAAATAATTCTATGCCGTCCCAAAATCAAACGACGCAAAAAGAAAAATTGGCGTTGCCTGGAGTTCAATACACCATCTGGCCAGCAGACCTCTATGGGCATCGCTTTCATGTCCAACTCAGGATCGAAAAACCCAATCCCAACGGCCAAATCATTCAGATGCCGGCTTGGATTCCGGGTAGCTATCTCATTCGCGACTTTAGTAAACACATTGAATCCATTGAAGCTTATGGCCTTCCTGAAAACAAGTCGGGGAAACGCAACTTGCTGAACCTTGAGCGACTAGACAATGACCGTTGGAAATTACCAAAAATTGTAAGTCCCGTAGAAATTAATACTATTGTTTACGCTTTTGATTCTTCAGTGCGGGCTGCTTATCTTGATGATGAACGGGGGTTTTTTAACCCCAGCAGCCTTTGCTTGGCAGTACAAGGTCAAACCGACTTGCCTTGTGCTCTGGCTATTGCACCTCCAAAGGACATTTTAGCCAACGCCTGGATTGTCAAAACAACATTGAGGCCTGTAAAAACAGATCCCAATGGCTTTGGTTTTTACCTTGCCCCAAACTATGATGATCTACTTGATCACCCTATCGCATTCGGGCAATTTCAAACTGTTCAATGGAAATCACGTGGAACCTTGCACAGCATTAGCATCCAAGGGTGCGTAGGCCCAATTGATAAAAAACGTCTAGTAAAAGATCTACAGGCAATTTGCAACACAACGATTGATTTGTTTGAGCCAAAATCCCATAAAGCCCCGTTTGACCATTACCTTTTTTTAGTCAACACCCTCCTTTCGGGATACGGGGGACTTGAGCACCGCAATAGTACTGCGTTGCTTTGCCGTCGAGACCAAATTCCTCAAGAAAATTTCAAACTGGAAGAAAGTGCCTATCGTGAATTTTTGGGTCTTTGCAGTCACGAATATTTTCATGCTTGGCTTGTAAAGCGAATTCAACCCAAGGCATTTCAACCCTACCATTTGGGTCGCAGAAATCTTACACGCCTTCTTTGGATCTTTGAAGGATTCACAAGCTACTACGATGATTTGCAATTACTTCGCAGCGAACGTCTTTCCCTAAAAAGCTATTTCAAGCTTGTGGCTGATAATTGGAATTTAGTCCTACGCGGACCTGGAAGAGAAAAACAAAGCCTTGCCGATAGTTCGTTCGATGCTTGGACAAAATACTACCAAGCCGATGAAAACACCCCCAATGCCGTTGTGAGTTACTACAATAAAGGCGCGCTTCTAGCCTTGGGGTTGGATCTTACAATTAGAAAATTTTCAAACGGTCGCAAGTCCTTAGACGATGCAATGCGCCTTCTATGGAAGTGGCATGGGAGAACCCTTGATGGCATTTCAGAAGATGGCTTGGATGCAGTTATCCTTGTTCTGCTGGGTCCGGAATTTACAAAACGTTGGGGCGAATTTAAAGCTGACTATATCTTCGGCTGCAAAGATATTCCACTTGAACAATGGTTTGACCCCCACTTCGTAAAAGTTACCCCGAAACCACTATCGAGCATTGAAAAAATTAAATTATTACTCGGATTGCGTTTTGTCGATTCCAAAGGATGGTTGAAAATCACGCATGTATTGGATGGAGGAGCCGCTCAACTGGCTGGAATTGCTCCAGGCGATTTGTTGGCTAGCATTAATGGGCAACGTATTTGTAACGAACGCTGGGACGCGGTCCTAGGCACTCTGAAATTAGGACAGCGAATCTGCTTTCGATTTTATCGACAAGATGTGGAACGGGAGAGCGAAGTCATTTTGAACGAGGAAATAGACTTACAACAGTTCCAAATTGAGCCGGAAAAAACATTGAGTGAAATTGTCCGTACATCCATTCGGAAATAAATCAATTCCCATTACTTTGACCACTCAAAATCTCTTAAAAACTTTTCCAAAGGATTGGCGGGAAGTTCTCCACGACTATTTTCAATCTCCCGCTTGGGAAAGCCTACTGGGTAATCTACTGGCTGAATTAAGCGCTCATAAAGATCAAATACGCCCCAGTCCTGAGCATTTTTTTAAGGCTTTGGAAATAACCCCAATCTCGGCTGTAAAAGTCGTCATTATTGGTCAAGACCCTTATCACACACCAAATTTGGCTCAAGGGATGGCATTTTCAGTACCCGCCAATATTCCATTAAGTTCAAGGCAATTTCCAAGCTCACTGCGAAATATCAGTAAGGCGCTATCCCTAGAAGGTTTTGGGAATTTAAAAAATGGCGACCTCACAGCCTGGGCTAAGCAGGGAGTTCTATTATTAAATACCGCCTTGAGCGTCCGAATTGGAGAGGCTGGAAGCCATACGAATTTGGGCTGGAACACCCTAGTTGACGCCTTAATTGAGAAGATTTCTCAAAATAAAGAAGGTGTGGTTTGGGTGCTTTGGGGAGGTCATGCCCAATCGAAACTTGCCCTAATTGAAAGCTCAGAACAGCCAAATACAAAACATCTTATTTTGCAATCCTCGCATCCTTCAGGGCTTGGGGTATACAAAACCCATCAGCCCTTTATCCATCCTGGTGGCAAGGTTAGTTGCGGTCACTTTACTCTTATAAACAAATGGCTAGCGGAACGAGGTCAAAAGCCCATCGTCTGGGTTACCCCTGGCAGTCAGCAAAAAAACCTATTTCATCAAGACTGAATATATAAAACCCCCATGACGCAAGCGGTCAATATAGCCACCGACCATTCCAACATCTGACCAGATTGGAATACATTAAAGTCTTGCCCGAGATAGGAAGCAGCCATGGCACCCAAAAAACCCACTAAAAGAGCTCCCATGGCTTTCAAACCATATGAAAGCCCTCCTGTTTTAAGCCTATGCCGTTTAGGATAAAAGACCCAAGCACACCATGCAGAAAGGCCACCGACCATTAGAAACGCTAAAAACCCCATTGCCATCCCCATTAACCCAAACATCACTTCTATAATCACACCATTATGAAGTTGTTGACACTCGGCATCAATCATCACACAGCGCCGGTTGCCATTCGGGAAAAAGTTGCTTTTGACCCCGAATACCTTCAAGATGCGTTGCACGATTTACGCCAGCATTTAGCCGGCGTGAGTAGTATCGCCCTACCCGAAACCACCATACTGTCGACCTGCAACCGTACCGAGGTTTATTGCGCCGCAAATGATCCCGACTCAGAAAGCATTCTTCACACGGCAACTTTCGACTGGCTAGCAAAAAGCCAACAATTAGCACCTAGCTCGCTAGAACCCCATATCTACTCCTTGCCGCAATCGGATGCAGTACGCCACGCCTTCAGAGTTGCTTGCGGTCTTGATTCCATGGTGATTGGTGAAACCCAAATTTTGGGTCAAATGAAAGACGCTGTTCGCACAGCAAATGATGCTGGGGTTCTGGGAACCTACCTCAATCAACTGTTTCAAAAAACCTTTGCCGTTGCAAAAGAAGTTCGCGGCTCCACCGAAATCGGCGCACATTCAATTTCAATGGCAGCCGCTTCTGTCAGGCTTGCAGAACGCATTTTTGAAAGGATATCCGAACAACGCGTGTTGTTTATTGGTGCTGGCGACATGATTACCTTATGTGCCACTCACTTTGTCGCTCGCAAACCTAAAAGCACCGCAATCGCCAATCGCACGATTGAACGTGGACAAGAGTTGGCTGACTCGATTTCCTCTCAAGACGTAGAGGCTGAATCATTCAAATTATCTGACCTACCCAACCGACTTCATGAATTCGACATTATCGTTTCCAGTACTGCAAGCTCGTTACCCATTATCGGTCTTGGCATGGTAGAAAGCGCGCTAAAACAGCGTCGCCATAAACCCATGGTAATGATTGATCTGGCGGTGCCCCGAGATTTTGAACCAGAGATTTCCAGATTAAATGACATCTATCTCTATACGGTTGATGATCTTGGCGTCATGATTCAAACCGGAGCCTCACTTCGACAGGCAGCAGTTAGCCAGGCCGAAGCCATTATTGAAGACCGCGTTGGCAATTTCATGCATTGGCTTCATGGCCGCAATGCCGTACCATTGATCCAAGATATTCAGCAACAGGGGGAACGTTTGCGCCAGATTGAGCTAGAACGCGCAATGAAGCGCTTAATGCGCGGTGATGATCCTCATGAAGTATTAAACGCCCTCGCGCAAGGTCTTACCAATAAATTCCTACATGGATCCTTGCACGCGCTGCAACACTCCAACGGTGCCGAGCGGGATGCCCTTATAAAAATCCTGCCTAAACTGTTTACCTCGCACTCTGGAAACCAGTCAGTCGCCGATCACCAACAAACCCCTAAACACGAAGACAATTAGATGAAACCCAGCATGCGGGCTAAGCTGGAGCATCTTGATACACGCTTAGCTGAACTCAACTCCCTATTAACAACTCAAGAATCTACAAAAGATATGGACAACTATCGGAAGCTCACGCGCGAGCATTCCGAGATTGCCACCGTTGTTGAGCAATTTAGCCTATATCGCCAGGCAGAGTCAGATATCCAGGCCGCTGAAGATATGCGCAAGGATCCTGAAATGAAAGAGTTCGCAGACGAAGAGCAACAACAGGCTCAAGCAAAAATGGAAGTGCTGGAAGCTACCTTACAAAAACTCTTGCTTCCCAAGGATGAAAATGATGAGCGCAATGTCTTCCTGGAAATTCGTGCGGGCACGGGCGGCGATGAAAGCGCCCTGTTTGCAGGCGATTTATTTAGGATGTATACCCGATTTGCTGAACGTCAAGGATGGAAAGTTGAAGTGGTGAGTTCTGCGGAATCCGATTTAGGTGGGTACAAAGAAGTGATTATTCGCCTAGTTGGTCAGTCGGTATATCAACGCCTGAAATTTGAGTCTGGCGGACATCGCGTACAGCGCGTGCCACAAACTGAAACTCAGGGACGCATTCATACGTCAGCCTGTACAGTTGCGGTAATGCCAGAGGCGGATGAAGTAGAGGCGGTCAAAATAAACCCTGCAGAATTGCGCATTGACACCTTTCGCGCTTCAGGCGCCGGGGGTCAGCACATTAATAAAACTGATTCTGCAGTACGCATTACCCATTTGCCAACAGGTACGGTAGTTGAGTGCCAAGACGATCGCAGCCAACATCGCAATAAAGAACAAGCAATGAAGGTTTTGGTTTCCCGAATCATGGATGCCCGTCATCGGGAACATCACCAACAAGAGGCTCAAACAAGAAAATCCTTGGTTGGATCAGGGGATCGTAGCGATCGGATTCGTACGTACAATTTTCCACAAGGTCGCATTACCGATCACCGCATCAATCTCACCCTATATAAAATTGACGCAATGATGGACGGCGATTTAGATGATCTTTGCAATGCATTGGCCTCAGAACATCAAGCGGAGCTGCTTGCTGCATTGGGTGATAGTTAACACCCCCTTCCCGATGAGCGATTGCCGTTCCCTGCTACGTACTTCAACTTTAGCTCAAAATGAGGCCCGAATTTTGATGGCCTTCTTATTCGATAAACACCTCAATCTGCCACGCTCTGCAATTCAGACGCACGATGATATTCAATTAGACAATAAATTTATAACGGAATGGGAGAGCCTTCAATCTCGACGAATGAATGGAGAGCCAATCGCTTACCTGATTGGAAGGCGAGCCTTTCATAACATCGAACTCCAAGTTGCCCCCGGCGTGCTAATCCCAAGACCGGAAACTGAACAATTGGTTGATATTGCCTTACTCGAGATTAAGAAACTAAATGGGCAGGGGAAAATACTGGATCTTGGAACTGGCTCTGGCGCAATTGCTTTAGCGCTTGCCCACGCTGCACCTCAAATTGGTGTTACTGCAACGGATTCCTCTCCAGCAGCCCTAGTCATCGCAAAAAAAAATGCCGACCTCCTAAACCTTTCCGATCGCATTGAATTCACTTTGGGGGAGTGGTACGAGGCACTAACCCCAGCTGCCGCTCATGCATTTGATGTCATTTTAAGTAACCCGCCCTACATTCACCCTGCAGACACTCACCTCACAGCAGGGGATTTGCGATTTGAACCGCAATCTGCCTTAACCGACGGGATTGATGGTCTAACGTGCATCAGGACCATTATTAGCGGGTCGAAAGGCCTCCTAAAATCAGGCGGCTTAATTGCTTTAGAGCACGGATATGAACAGGCAGATGCCGTTGCTGATTTAATGGATAAAGCTGGACTGACAGAAATTACGAAACATCTTGATTTATCTGGGCATTCTAGGATGGTTTCCGCACGAAACCCCATCTAAGATTTAGATAAGGACAAAATATCCTTTTTTTGCATTAGGTCTTAAAATCTAGGTCATTCTTATTGCGTTACATTGGTATTATTTTTTATTACGTATTTTCAACGAAGGATTGTTATGGATACTCAAGCACTAATTAAAGAAATTGTTACCAGCCATCCAGTTGTTCTTTTTATGAAAGGAACGGCGCAATTTCCACAATGCGGTTTTTCAGGAAATGCAATCAATATCCTAAATGCCTGTGGAATTGAAAACTTACATACTGTCAACGTATTTGATGACGAAAACATACGTCAGGGCATTAAACAGTATGCCAACTGGCCAACCATTCCGCAGCTATATGTCAATGGAGAGTTTATTGGGGGATCTGACATCATGACTGAAATGTTTCAAAGCGGTGAACTGAAAAAATTAGTTAATCCTTAACTTGACCTTTGATCTTGTTACCCTTCTTTTATTTGGCCTGCTGATTGGCATTTGTGTTGGTTTAATAGTCTACGCCTTCAATTTACGCTCTGCTTTATTGCGCAGCGAACTTCAAAACCAAAGTGATGCCTCTCTGGCCCTCGCACTCCGCAACGAGCGCGATCAATCTTTACAAAAAGCCATCCGCCTTGAATCCGAGCTTGGCTCAGAAAAAAAGCTGGGGCTAGGTAGAATTGAATCTCTTAATGAAGCCAAAGAGGCGCTCAGCTTACAGTTTAAAAATTTGGCAAACGATATTCTCGAAGAGAAGTCGCGTCGTTTCACTGAGCAAAATGCAGTCCATCTTGATGCACTCCTTAAGCCACTACAAACAAAACTAACCGAGTTTAAAGAACAAGTAAGCAACTCCTACGGAAATGAAGCCCGTGAGCGCTTTGCCTTAAAAGGTGAGATTGAAAGGCTGGCGAATTTAAATCTCCGGATGTCTGATGAAACCCGCTCACTAACTCAAGCCTTAAAGGGTGATTCGAAGGTTCAAGGCAATTGGGGTGAACTTGTACTTGAATCGATTCTTGAATCTTCAGGACTCAGAAAAGGTGAGGAATATCTTGTACAAGATAGTCACACACAACAAGACGGTTCTCGTTTGCAACCCGACATTGTTGTAAAGCTGCCTGAAGATCGCCATCTCATTGTTGATAGCAAGGTCTCCATCACAGCATACGCTCGATATGCGGATACTACCGATCCAATCGTTGCTCAACAGGAATTAAATTCGCACATCCAATCGTTGCGCCAACACATCCAAAGCTTGTCGGGAAAAAATTATAGCTCTCTGTATGGCCTAGGATCCGTTGATTTTGTACTGATGTTCATTCCAATTGAACCCGCATTTTTGCTTGCCCTCAAAACCGCACCAAACTTGTATCAAGAAGCCCTATCGAAAAACATTGTTCTAGTTTGCCCAAGTACGCTCATGGCAACATTACGTACCGTCGCACATCTTTGGCGCCAAGACCAGCAGAATCGCAATGCCTTGGAAATAGCTCGTCAATGCGGGACGCTATATGACAAATTTGTTGGCTTTGTTGACGATCTGGAAAAATTGGGGCAGCGATTAGATCAAGCCCAAACAAGCTACCACGATGCATTTAATAAACTAAAAACGGGTAAAGGCAACCTCATTCGCTCTGCTGAACGCGTCCGTGAATTAGGCGTGAAACCCAGCAAATCTTTACCTACTCCTCTAATAGAATCCTCAAATCCAGATTTAAGCGAATAAAAAACCCGCAAATTGAACTGACCCCCAAAAGTTGGACAGTTTGGTTAGGTTAGCACGAGGGATTGAGTTCTGTAATCAACAGGACTTAATCCCTTTAGCTTTTGTTTGATTCGGTCGTGGTTGTAGTAGTGG
>CAIKFU010000025.1 GCA_903826775.1 uncultured beta proteobacterium
ACAGCTGCTTGCAGTAGCAAGATTACGTTTATTGATGGCGATAAAGGCGAGTTGCTATATCGCGGCTACCCAATTGAACAGTTGGCTAAAGGTTGTGATTTTTTAGAAGTCTGTTATTTGCTATTAAAGGGTGATTTGCCAAACGCTTCGGAAAAAAAAGGCTTTGATGAATTGATGTTGCATCACACGATGGTGCATGAACAAATGCAATTCTTCTTGCGTGGTTTTCGTCGCGATGCTCATCCTATGGCTGTTCTTACTGGGTTAGTTGGTGCATTGGCTGCCTTTTATCATGATGCAATTGATTACAGCCAGCCAAAGGCTCGCGAAGTTGCTCAGATTCGATTGATTGCAAAGATGCCCACATTGGTGGCAATGGCTTATAAATATTCCGTTGGTCAGCCCTTTGTCTATCCAGACAATAAGCTTTCCTATACTGCCAATTTCATGCGCATGATGTTCGCAACTCCTTGTGAAGAGTATGAAGTAAATCCAGTATTGGTTCGTGCATTGGATCGAATATTTATCTTACATGCCGATCATGAGCAAAATGCCTCCACATCAACTGTTCGTTTGTGTGGTTCTTCAGGCACAAATCCATTTGCAGCGATTTCCGCTGGAATTGCTTGTTTATGGGGTCCAGCACATGGCGGTGCAAATGAGGCTTGTCTTCAAATGCTTAATGAGATTCAGGCAAATGGTGGCGTGGATACAATTGGAGAGTTTATTGCTCAGGTTAAAGATAAAAACTCCAGCGTACGTTTGATGGGTTTTGGACACCGCGTATATAAAAACTTTGATCCGCGCGCGAAATTAATGCGTGAAACTTGTTATGAAGTCCTAAAAGAAATGGGCCTAGAGGACGATCCTCTATTTAAATTGGCAATGACTTTAGAGAAGATCGCGCTGGAGGATGATTATTTTGTTAATCGCAAACTCTATCCAAATGTTGATTTTTATTCTGGTATTGTCCAACGAGCACTTGGAATACCGACAGAAATGTTTACATGTATTTTTGCCTTGGCAAGAACGGTTGGTTGGATTGCTCAGTGGGAAGAAATGATTACCGATCCTGAATATAAGATTGGTAGGCCACGTCAATTATTTATTGGTGAAACAACGCGTAATGTTCCTCTTATTTCTGAGAGAAAATAAGCGCTTAAAAGGGTTTTTATGTCACGTACGCTCTACGATAAATTATGGGACGACCACGTCGTTTACTCAGAGGATGACGGCACTGCGACGATCTACATAGACCGGCAACTTCTTCATGAGGTGACCAGTCCTCAGGCGTTTGAGGGTTTGGCGCTTGCTGATCGGCCAATTTGGCGTGTTTCTGCCAATTTGGCCGTATCAGACCACAACGTGCCTACCACTGATCGAACTTTGGGTATAACCGATCCCGTATCAAAATTACAGGTTGATACATTAGATAAGAATTGTGATTCCTTAGGAATTACCCAATATAAAATGAACGATTTAAGGCAGGGCATAGTTCATGTCATTGGGCCTGAACAGGGGGCTACATTGCCTGGTATGACTGTTGTATGTGGAGATTCTCATACTAGCACTCATGGTGCTTTCGGTGCTCTTGCGTTTGGAATTGGTACATCAGAAGTTGAGCATGTTTTAGCAACCCAGACTTTACTAATGAAAAAAAGTAAAAATATGTTGGTTAGAGTTGAAGGTCGACTACAACCGGGTGTTTCTGCTAAAGATGTGGTCTTAGCAATAATTGGGAGGATTGGAACTGCTGGAGGTACTGGTTACACGATCGAATTTGCCGGAAGTGCCATTCGAAGTTTATCGATGGAAGGTCGGATGACCGTTTGCAATATGGCAATTGAAGCTGGAGCTCGTGCAGGTTTGGTTGCAGTCGATGAAACAACAATCGAATATATTCAAGGCCGCCCTTATTCGCCCAAGGGTGAGTCTCTGCGCCATGCATTGCAATACTGGCGAACTTTATTTTCCGATTCAGACGCTGTTTTTGATCAAATCGTTGAACTGCGTGCCGATGAGATTCAGCCTCAAGTGACTTGGGGAACCTCACCAGAAATGGTTTTTTCGATTAGCGAGAGTGTCCCAGATCCAGAAAAGGAAAGCGATTCTAGCAAGCGTTCCGCAATGGAACGCGCTCTTGAATATATGAATTTAGTGCCGAATACCCCAATAAGTAGTATTTATCTTGATAAGGTATTTATTGGTTCCTGTACAAATAGTCGTATAGAGGATTTGCGTGTTGCCGCTAGGGTGGTGGAGCGACTTGGGAAAAGGATAGCCAAAAATATTAAGCAAGCGATTGTTGTTCCGGGCTCTGGCTTGGTTAAAGCTCAGGCTGAACGCGAAGGTTTGGATCGTGTTTTTAAGACGGCCGGATTTGAGTGGCGCGAGCCAGGTTGCTCTATGTGTTTGGCTATGAATGCAGATCGACTAGAGCCTGGTGAGCGTTGTGCATCGACTTCAAATAGAAATTTTGAAGGTCGGCAGGGCACAGGAGGAAGAACGCACTTGGTTAGTCCAGCAATGGCGGCGGCAGCTGCTATTGAAGGGCATTTTGTTGATATTCGTAAAATTTCATAATAATTATTTGAGCGATATGAATTTAAAAGAAATTTTATCGGTTTTAGCTAGGTCTGGACTGTTTTGTATTGTTATTTTGTCTTTTGCCTCCTGTAGCAATACGATGGAGGGGTTTGGCAAAGATTTGCAAAGTGTCGGTGCTTCTATGGACCCTAAGTCGACCCAATCAGCGCAACCCAATCCCGCTAACTCACTTAGTAACGGTAAAGATGTTGTTGTTACTCCAATTAAATAGTTTTATTAAAAAGCAAGATTCATGGATAAATTTACGGTATATAAAGGTTTAGTTGCTCCGCTTAATCGGGAAAATATTGATACCGATGCAATTATTCCAAAGCAATTTCTTAAATCAATTCAGAAAACAGGTTTTGGTCAAAACTTGTTTGATGCATGGCGTTACTTAGATCACGGTGAGCCTGGACAAGATTGCAGTTCACGACCTCTAAATCCCGATTTTGTGTTAAACCAATCTCGCTATGAACAAGCGGGAATTTTATTAGCTCGTAAAAATTTTGGTTGCGGCAGTTCTCGTGAGCACGCTCCTTGGGCACTTTCACAATATGGGTTTCGCGCTATAATCGCACCTAGTTTTGCAGACATTTTTTTTAATAATTGCTATAAAAATGGGTTGTTGCCTATCGTATTATCGGAACAAGTGGTTGATCGATTAATTAATGAAACTTTAGCTTTTAATGGTTATCAGTTAACAATTAATCTTGAGAAACAGGAAGTCGTAACCTCAGACAATCAAACCTATACTTTTGACATAACGCCTTTTAGAAAGTATTGCCTGCTAAATGGCTTGGATGACATTGGCTTAACTTTGCGTCATGCAGATAAAATTAAGGCTTATGAAGCAGAGCGCATATTACGTATGCCTTGGCTTGCTACTCAATTACCATAAGTTTTTTTAAAGGGTATTCATGAAAATTGCAGTTCTCCCGGGCGATGGGATTGGTCCGGAAATAGTTGCTGAGGCCGTAAAAGTATTAAAGACACTGGGACGGAAGTTTGACTTAGAAATGGCACCAGTAGGCGGGGCTGCATTTGATATAGCTGGCCATCCCTTGCCAGCAGCAACATTAACTTTGGCAAAAGATGCCGATGCAATTTTGTTTGGTGCCGTTGGTGATTGGAAATACGATTCGTTACCTAGAGAGCTAAGGCCTGAGCAAGCTATTTTAGGGTTGCGTAAGAATCTAGAGCTTTTTGCTAATTTTCGACCTGCTATTTGCTATCCGGAATTAACCTCAGCCTCTAGTTTGAAGGCTGAAATAGTTGGCGGATTGGATATCTTGATTGTTCGTGAGTTGAATGGAGATATTTACTTTGGACAACCGCGAGGTATTCGAAGCTCTGAATTACCTTTATTTAAAGGTGCTCGAGAGGGTTTTGATACCATGCACTATAGCGAGCCAGAAGTGGAGCGCATTGGCAAGGTCGCATTTGAGGCGGCACGAAAACGAAGTAAGAAGGTTTGCAGCGTCGATAAGGCAAATGTTCTTGAAACCTCTCAGTTATGGCGAGAGGTCATGATTCGCATTTCAAAAAACTATCCAGATGTTCATTTGTCTCACATGTACGTTGATAATGCCGCAATGCAACTTGTTAAGGCCCCTAAGGAATTTGATGTTGTCGTTACCGGGAACTTATTCGGCGACATTCTTTCAGATGAGGCGGCGATGTTAACAGGGTCTATTGGAATGCTGCCTTCAGCATCGCTGGATATAAATAACAAGGGTTTATATGAGCCGAGTCACGGATCAGCACCCGATATCGCAGGCAAGGGAATTGCAAATCCCTTGGCAACTATATTGTCCACGGCTATGATGTTAAGGTACTCTTTTGGCATGGGTATTGAAGCTGATCGGGTTGAATCTGCGGTACAAAAGGTTCTGGCTCAAGGCTTGCGAACACTTGATATTTATACGGACGGCACTCAAAAGGTTAGTACGAGAGAAATGGGTGATGCCGTAGTTAAGGCGCTATCCTAGTTTTCTTTAATGTTTCCTTACCTTGATTTTCAAAATGATGTAAAAAATTATGGCAAATTCTCTATTTAAAAATAAATCGAACGGACTTCCCTTGGTTGGGCTTGTGGGTTGGCGTGGAATGGTTGGCAGCGTTTTAATGGAGAGAATGCTTTTAGAGAATGACTTTGATTTAATTGAGCCGCTTTTTTTTAGTACCAGCAACGCAGGTGGGGAAGTGCCGTTATTTAACGGCATGAAAGTGTCTAAGAGTGATGGTATTTTGCATGATGCAAGCGATCTAAATTCTTTGTTACGCTGTGACGTCATTTTAACTTGTCAAGGCGGTGATTATACAAATTCGATATACCCTCAATTGAGATCGGCTGGATGGCATGGCCATTGGATTGATGCTGCCAGTGCGTTGCGCATGAAAGACGACGCGGTTTTAATTTTAGACCCTGTCAATCGTCAAGTGATTGATCGTGCATTGGCTTCAGGTGGTAAAAATTGGATTGGAAGCAACTGTACCGTTAGTTTAATGATGATGGCCATGGGTGGTTTGGTTAAATCCGACTTGGTTGATTGGATTAGCGCGATGACTTATCAGGCCGCCTCGGGCGCGGGTGCGCAAAATATGCGCGAACTCTTATTGCAGATGGGAGCTTTGCATGACAGTGTGGCTAATGAATTAAAAGATCCTTCTTCGTGGATTTTGGATATCGATCGTAAAGTTACCGCTACATTGCGATCTGCAGAATTTCCAAAGGCAAATTTTCGAAATACCGCATTGGCTGGCAGCTTAATCCCATGGATTGATGTTCCGGTTGAAAATGGGCAAACCAAAGAGGAGTGGAAGGGTGGAGCTGAATTTAATAAGATACTTGGCCGACCTCCTTTTCGTTCGTTAGGCAGCATTCCAATTGATGGCATATGCGTTCGCGTTGGAGCAATGCGTTGCCACTCTCAGGGGCTGACTATAAAACTTAAAAAAGATATCCCCATCAAGGAGATCGAGGAAATTTTGGCGAATGATAATCATTGGGTGAAACTTGTTCCAAATGATCGGGTGGCAACGGAATTAAATTTATCGCCATCAGCTGTTAGCGGAACATTAACCATTCCAGTAGGGCGATTGCATAAATTGGCAATGGGCACAAATTATCTTGGCGCCTTTACGGTTGGTGACCAACTTTTATGGGGTGCAGCAGAGCCTTTGCGGCGCATGCTTCGAATTTTGCTTGAATATTGATAACAATGAATAAGCCGATTGGATCTTCGCTATTTTGTCTAATATGGCTTGGTTGGGTTTGCTCCGTTAGCGCTTTAACTTTAGGATCACCTAAAGTTATTTCAAATTTAGGGGAACCCCTTCGGGCTGAGATTCCTTTAAATTTTTCAGCTAACGAGAGGGCTCAACTTGCAGACTCGCTATCGGTAGAGATTCCATCGCAGAAGGAGTATGAGCGATTTGGTATTTCACCTCGAATTTTGGAGTTAAATGTTCTCGCAGGGATTTATCAGAATACTGAAGGTCGCTTAGTAGTATTGGTTGAATTAGCAAATCCACCCCCAAAAACTGAAGACCCATTTATTGATTTTCTTATAAAACTAAATTGGGCTTCCGGAAGCCTGATGAAGAATTTTTCTTTATTAATTGGCGACCCCCAGAAAATTATAGTGAAATCAGGTGAAACATTAAGTGAGATTGCGCTACAAATTTCACCCCGATACGATGGCGCTACCCTAGATCAGACCATGATGGCGTTATATAAGGCAAACCCAGATGCATTTGCAAGCGGAAGCATTAATCGATTAGCGGCTGGGGCAAATTTATTATTGCCGAGTCAAACGCTTATCAGATCAATTAGTCCCGCGGAGGCAAATCATTTTGTTAATAAGTCGAACGAAGAGTGGTTGGAAGAAAAGAAGTTTGGCTCGGATAAATCTCTTGGTGACGGAAATAGAGGAAGGGAAAATAAAGCTTTTTCAACTGGACAGGCTAAAGACCAATTAAAGATAAGTGCTGCTATAGGTGCTGCTGACGAAGGTCGTCGATATAGTGAAGAAATTGTTGCTCAAGAGAAAATGTTAGAGCAGGCTCGCAACCGTGTTGCGGAGTTGGAAAAAAATATTACTGATTTACATCGCCTCCTTGATAAGGATAAACAAAAAGGAAACTTGCATGAAGTTCTTGGATTTACTTCTGTTAGTTCATGGGGTCCAGCAATATTAGCAATTGGGTTGATGCTGATTACCGGCTTACTTCTATACTTCTTAGCAAAAAATGCCCGAAAATCGGAGTCTTATGGTGACCAAGTTTTATTAGAATCAAATCTCGATTCTAATAAAATTGATTTCCAGAATGTAGGTGAAGAGGCTAGCAAGGCATTAACCATGTCGGATAGGGCGAAATCGCTTTTAGCCGGAATTGATCTGGACCTTCCAAAAAGCACAATTCAGCAATCGCCTTCGATAGATGCATTGAGGGTAAAGTTTAATCTGGCGCGTGCTTATGTAACGATTGAAGATTTTTCTGCTGCAAAAAAATGCCTAGATGAAATATTGCGCTCAAGTAACTTAGTCGATCCAAATTTAACGATTGAAGCCAGGGGATTATTGTTGGAAATTGATCACCGTAATCAAAATGCCTAAGATTGGCGGTTAGTTAGTAATGCGTATCGCACTTGGTTTGCAATATAACGGTAGCGCCTATTCAGGCTGGCAAATACAGCCTGATCTAACTACCGTTCAAAGTTGTTTAGAAAGGGCTATTAATTCATTTATAGGTCCTAGACCGCTAAATTCATCGCCGTCAAAGGTGACTACTGCTGGCAGAACGGATGCCGGTGTGCATGCTTTGGGGCAAGTGGTTCATTTTGATGTTGAAGTAGAACGGGAGGAATGGTCTTGGGTTAGAGGGGTTAATAGTTTTTTACCTAAAGATATTGTTGTGAATTGGGCAAAAATTGTTCCGTCAGAATTTCATGCTCGATTTTCAGCTTTTGAAAGAAGTTATTTATATGCATTGCATGCAGGGCCTTGCCGAGCTCCAATGGTTGTCTCTCAAGCCGGTTATTTGATTATGCCTAGCAATAAATGGTTGGACATTTCGGCTATGGAAAGTGCCGCAAAATGTTTGATTGGTCAACATGATTTCTCTTCATTCCGATCTACGGAATGCCAAAGTAAAACCCCTGTTAAAACGTTACATGAGATAACGATAATTTCTAGGCAGCCGTGGTTGTTTTTTAAAATTAGGGGTAATGCCTTTTTGCACCATATGGTACGTAATTTGGTGGGTTCCTTATTGGTTGTTGGGCAAGGCCGTCAACCTTCAGACTGGATGGCGCGTGTCTTAGAGGCAAAAAACCGCAATATGGCGGCGCCTACATTTTCACCTGATGGCCTTTATTTAATTAAAGTGACTTACCCCGAAGCATTTGGAATTCCCGATCCTTGGTTAGGAAATTCATGGTTTCCCGGAGATCTTTTTAATGAAAAATAAGCATTGATCGTTTTAAATTTGATTCAGATTATTATCTAACCATGGGTTTGTTAACTTTTTCCACTGGCCGTACCCGAATTAAAATATGCGGGTTAAAGCGTGCCTCTGATGTTGATGCGGCTGTTCAGGCTGGCGCGGATGCTATTGGATTTGTGTTTTATCCCCCTAGTCCTAGGGCGGTTACTCCTAGCATGGCTGCTCAGTTGATTTCCCGTTTGCCGGCGGGGGTAGATGCTGTTGGGCTTGTAGTTAACCCAACAAATGCCGAATTTGCTGCAATACAAGCTATAGCCCCTATAACCATGTGGCAATTTCATGGAGACGAGTCCCAAAATGATTGTCAGAGACTTTCTAGTGGACAGCCATGGATGAAGGCTGCAAGAATAGGTGCTCACTTCCCGTTTGATAATTTTTCCCTACAATACAGGCTTGCGAATGCATTTTTATTGGATGCACTCGTGGATGGTTATGGTGGAGGCGGTATCCCTTTTGAATGGCAAGGAATTCCTCAGTTATGGGCAAGCGAAAACGCGCCTCGGGTCGTTTTAAGTGGTGGATTGAATGCAAGCAATGTAGGTGAGGCTATAGCTCGCCTACATCCTTGTGCGGTTGACGTTTCAAGCGGCGTTGAAAGCAGCAAGGGGATCAAGGATCCAGCCCTAATAGTTGATTTTATTCAAGCAGTGCGGGCGGCGGATTTAATCTAGAGATAATTTTTTATTGGGTTGTTGCTGTAAATCAAATTAGAGAGAGGTACATATGTATGACAAACCCGATTCTCGCGGACACTTTGGACCCTATGGGGGAGTATTCGTTTCAGAAACCTTAATGTACGCATTAGATGAGCTTAAAGAAGCATATGAGCATTATCAGCATGATGCTGAGTTTATCGCTGAATTTCATAGCGAACTAAAGCATTTTGTTGGAAGACCTTCACCTGTATATCATGCAAAACGCTGGAGCGAGATGTTGGGGGGCGCGCAAATATATTTGAAGCGTGAAGACTTAAACCATACTGGCGCACATAAAATTAATAATGTAATTGGTCAGGCAATGTTAGCTCGGAGAATGGGCAAGCCTCGTATTATTGCCGAAACAGGTGCAGGTCAACATGGCGTAGCAACTGCAACGATTTGTGCTCGATTTGGTTTGGACTGTACTGTATACCAAGGGTCTGTTGATGTAGCTAGACAAGAGCAAAATGTCTTTCGCATGAAGCTATTAGGGGCAAAAGTGGTTCCTGTGGAATCGGGAACAAAGACGTTGAAGGACGCTCTAAATGAGGCAATGCGTGATTGGGTAACCAATGTCGAAAACACTTTTTACATCATAGGTACTGTTGCAGGTCCTCATCCCTATCCGATGATGGTAAGGGATTTTCAAAGTGTTATCGGTGAAGAATGTAAGATACAAATGCCAGAAATGACGGGCCGTCAACCGGATTATGTTTTGGCTTGTGTTGGGGGGGGATCTAACGCGATGGGAATTTTTTATCCCTATATTGATTTTTCTTCAGTAAAGCTAATTGGAGTTGAGGCTGCAGGGCATGGATTAAGTAGCGGCGCTCACTCTGCTGCTTTATGCGTAGGTAAGCCCGGGGTGCTTCATGGTAATCGAACCTATTTATTGCAAGACGAAAATGGCCAGATATCTGAGACGCATTCAGTTTCTGCCGGTATGGACTATCCAGGCGTTGGTCCTGAGCACGCTTGGTTGAAGGATACCGGCCGAGCAGAGTATGTTGCAATTACCGACAATGAGGCATTGAAGGCGTTTCATGATTGCTGTCGTATTGAGGGCATTATTCCAGCCTTAGAATCCTCGCATGCCATTGCCCATGCTTGTAAAATGGCTCCTTCTTTGCCAAAAGATACAACAATTCTAGTTAATCTATCTGGTCGAGGCGATAAGGATATGCACACGGTTGCACTGGCAACTGGATCAGCGGGTTAATTGAGGTTATATTAATGTCAAAAATTGCAGCACTTTTTAATGAGCTAAAGTCCCTAGGAAAGAAGGGACTTATTCCCTTTATTACAGCAGGAGATCCTGATCCAAAAATAACTGTAAGTTTGATGCATGCGCTTGTAAGAGGTGGCGCTAACATTATCGAGTTAGGCGTTCCTTTTTCAGATCCGATGGCTGATGGCCCTGTGATTCAACGATCATCAGAAAGGGCGCTTGCAAATGGAGTTACTTTGCATAACTGCTTGAATATGGTGAAGGAATTTAGATTTTCAAATACATCAACGCCAGTAGTTTTAATGGGTTATGCAAACCCTGTGGAGCAAATGGGTGCTGAACGTTTTGCACAAGAGGCTAAAGAAGCGGGGATTGATGGTGTTTTAATTGTTGATTATCCACCAGAGGAATGTGTTGATTTTGCTGCGCGAATGAGAATTGCAGGGATAGATCCAATTTTTCTTTTGGCCCCAACCTCTTCTGCGTCGCGGATTCGTGCAGCAGCAAAAATAGCTTCTGGATACATTTATTATGTTTCATTGAGAGGAGTAACAGGGGCAGCCAATATCAACACCAATGATGTTGCAAGCATTATTCCTCAGATTCGAGAAGTTACAACGATGCCGATAGCTGTTGGTTTTGGCATCAATGATGCAATTAGCGCTAAAGCGGTTTCTAATTCTGCCGACGCAGTCGTAATTGGTAGCCGAATTATTCGGCTTATTGAAGATGCGCCAGATGGGCAAGCAGTACAATTGCTTGAAAACTTTATACATGAGATACGAGTGGCTCTTGATAGCTAAATTTAGATGAGTTGGATCGATAAATTACTTCCCCCTCAAATTCAACACACGGATCCCGCAAACCGTAAATCCGTTCCAGAGGGTTTATGGGTTAAATGCCCAGGTTGTGAGGCTGTTCTATATAGCTCGGATATTGAGGCGAATTTATCAGTTTGTCCAAAATGCAGTCATCATATGCGCATGAGCGCAAGGCAACGTTTGGATGCATTGCTGGATTTTGAAGGTCGCTATGAGATTGGCGCTAATATTTTTCCGGTTGATCCATTGAAATTTCGCGATTCTAAAAAGTATCCAGATCGACTTAAGCAGGCAAGTGATGCTTCCGGGGAGAGTGAGGCTTTGATTGTCTTGGGAGGTAAAGTTGCATCTATTCCAACTGTCGCCGCTTGTTTTGAGTTTCAATACATGGGGGGATCCATGGGTTCGGTAGTAGGCGAACGCTTTGTACGTGGCGTGCAAGAGGCAATTGATAAAAATTGCGCATTCATTTGCGTGACTGCAACTGGTGGTGCACGCATGCAGGAAAGTTTACTTTCTTTATTTCAAATGGCCAAAACCAATTCTATGTTAACGAGGTTGGCTAAAAAGGGATTGCCTTACATAAGCGTATTAACTGATCCCACCATGGGTGGGATATCTGCCAGCTTTGCTTTTATGGGTGATATTGTAATGGCCGAGCCAAAAGCGTTAATTGGTTTTGCGGGGCCGCGAGTTATAGAGCAGACTGTACGTGAGAAATTGCCCGAAGGGTTTCAACGATCTGAATTTCTAATGCAAAAGGGAAGTATCGACATGATCGTTGATCGACGTCAGATGCGAGCTGAAATCGCTAGTTTACTGGCGTTACTCCAAAAGCTTCCCGACCCCATTAATTCTGTATTGATGGCAGGAAATGCGGCAAGTAGTTTGGCTGCAAAAAGCGATTGATTGCAGAGCATCGCCCCCCTATTTTATTTTCTAGTCTTGCGGATTGGCTTGATTATCTAGAAACAGCCCATCCCGTTGGAATAGAAATGGAGTTGGACCGCATTAAACGAGTAAAAAATGCCCTAGATATTAAATTTTCCTGTCCAGTTATTACTGTAGCTGGTACAAACGGAAAGGGATCTACTTGTGCATATTTAGAGCGAATTTTGTTGTCGGCTGGCTATCGCGTAGGTTGTCATACCTCGCCGCATTTGCTAAGTTTTAACGAGAGAGCTCGATTAAACGGTGAAGTTGCTAGTGACGCTACCTTACTTAGTCATTTTGAAAGGGTGGAGCGAGCACGAGTTAATTTAGTCGATGCGGCTACCTTAACGTATTTTGAGTTTACGACTTTGGCGATTATTGATTTATTCGCATCATCAAATTTAGATGTTGTTATTTTAGAAGTGGGAATGGGCGGCCGATTGGACGCTGTTAATATAATTGATGCAGATTGCGCTATTGTTACCAGTATAGATATTGATCATGCTGAATATTTAGGGGTCACAAGGGAATTAGTTGGAAATGAAAAATCAGGTATTTTTAGATCTGGACAAATTGCCATCTGTGGAGACCCTGTTCCACCAAGTTCGTTGATCAGACGGGCTGAGGAGTTGGATTGTGATTTATGGTTAGTGGGTCGAGATTTTAATTTTCAAGGCGATAAGCAACAATGGGGTTGGTCGGGGAGAAATAAGAGGTTTAGTGGGTTGGGATATCCCGCGCTTAGAGGGGCAAACCAAATTTTGAACGCTTCTGCTGTAATTGCTGCGTTAATGTCGCTTCATAATAGAGTTCCAGTTGGCGCCCAAGACATTAGAAATGGGTTTGCATTGGTAGATTTACCAGGACGATTTCAGGTTTTACCTGGTCAGCCAACAGTTATTTTGGATGTTGCTCATAATCCCCATGCTGCCTCTGCTTTAGGTAATAGTCTAGAAAATATGGGTTATTTCCCGTATACCTATGCTATTTTTGGCGCAATGTCGGATAAAGACATTGAGGGAGTAGTAAAGCCCCTGCTTGAATCTGTCGATTACTGGTATTGCACTGAATTGCCCACTAAAAGGGCCTCTTCCGCGACTAATTTAGCGGATATTCTTAAAAATCTTGGGATAAAGATTGATGGCAAAATTGAATGTTTCCCTAGTCCAGCTGCAGCTTATCAAAAGGCTATCTCAGAGGCTGGCGAGGGTGATAGAATAGTGACCTTCGGATCCTTCTATACTGTTGCTGGCGTAATGACATATCGAAACAATCAGGCGCATTGATCCATGATTCGTTTACCTAAGCTTTTTAAGCGAAAAGCACGGTCCGACGACCCTTATAAAAGTGCCGTCGGTTCTAGGTTACGCACCGGCAAAAAAACGTCATCCCGCAGTTTTCAACGATCATTGGTTGAGGGGGAACCTTTATTAACAGAGGACCCAGAGCAACAAAGAGCACGCCATCGCTTAATTGGCGCTGCGGTTTTGGTGCTTATTGCGATTATTGGCTTGCCGAGGATTATGGATAGCAAGCCGAAGCTAGTTAGTAATGATATTGCCGTCAATATCGTCTCCACTTTGCCAGGCGCATCAATCTCTGTGCCTACTAAAGAAGTGAAGTCTCCCCAAGTAAATTCTCAACCCCCGAATCCGCCATTAAAAGATACTGTAAACAACACAACATCTTCTCGATCTAAGGGCTCTGGGGTAAGTTCGACTGAGGAGGTTGATAGTTCATCGCGTCCATTGGTTGCCCCTTCACCTGCTAACATCCCATCCCCAATGAAAAATCTTGGGTTGGTTGCTGGTGAGGAGGTTGTATTAAATCCTTCAGCTCAATCAAACTTACCCAAGAGCATAGAATCTTCATCGAGTGCTGTAACCGTTAAATACGTTATTCAGATTGGAGCTTTTGCATCTGATGAGCGAGCTCAAGGATGGATTGCAAAACTCAAAGAGCAAAAAATTCCCAATTACGTTTTAAACAAAAATGGGGTTGATGGCGGTAAGTTGTATGTTTTGCGTGCTGGGCCGTTCAATGACAAGGATGCAGCTGAAGTTGCTGAGAAAAAAATTAAAGCAATGGGCCTGAATCCCCGCTTAGTAGAGGTAGGTAAATCCTAATGGATCATTTAGCTAGTTTGAATCTAACGCCGGTTGATTACTTTGTGCTGGTCGTTTTATTGATCTCGGCATTGATTGGTATTTCGCGCGGTCTTTTTAAAGAGGTGCTTGCCCTTGCATCATGGTTCATTGCCGCTTGGGTGGCTTATCGTTACAGTGAATATTTAGCCAATGAATGGTTATCAACTTTTCAGCTTGAAGAAATGTTTCGCCTTGGCGTGAGTTTTTTGGTTCTTTTTGTTTTAACTCTTATTGTTTGCGGGCTTTTAGGTGGATTGGTGCAAAAGTTGCTCCTTTCGGCTGGATTGAGTCTCACAGATCGTTTTTTAGGGCTTATTTTCGGGCTAATTAGAGGCTCGCTTATTGTTGTGATATTTGCAACATTGGCAGCTTTAACCCCTTTGCCTCAAAGTGTTGCTTGGCAAAAGGCTATAACTCGTCCAGCAATTGAACTGGCAACAAATTTAATACGCGGTTGGTTGCCTGTTGAGTGGGCGAAATTATTGGGTCAAGTAAAGCCCGGCGTTTCTTTGCCTTTAATTTAGGGAGTTAAGAGCTATGTGTGGAGTTGTTGGAACCGTTTCCCATCATCCAGTTAATCAGCTCCTGTATGACGCTTTGTTGCTTTTGCAACATCGCGGGCAAGATGCCGCCGGTATTGCGACTATGAATGGTAATTCATTCACAATGCATAAGGCAAACGGTTTAGTGCGCGATGTTTTTAGAACGCGTAATATGCGCAGTCTTGTGGGTAATGCTGGTATCGGCCAAGTACGTTATCCTACGGCCGGATCGGCAAGTAGCGAGGAAGAGGCTCAACCCTTTTATGTCAGCGCCCCTTATGGAATTATATTAGCCCATAACGGTAATTTAACAAATGCCCCTGGATTGCGCGTTGAGATGGCATACCGTGATCGTCGTCATATCAATACAAGTTCCGATACGGAGGTCTTGTTAAATGTGCTTGCAGATGAGTTGCAGCGAGAGACAAATTCTGCCGCTTTAGACGAAGCGGCAATGTTCAATGCGGTAACGGGCGTAACAAAACGCGTTAAAGGTTCTTATGCTGTTGTATCGTTAATCGCTGGATATGGACTTTTGGCGTTTCGCGATCCATTTGGTATACGCCCATTATGCATAGGCCGGATTGACACTCCGGATGGACCGGAATGGATGATTGCATCTGAGTCGGTAGCTTTAGAAGGGTTGGGATTTACTTTTGTACGAGATGTTAATCCAGGAGAAGCTATTTATATTGATCTTGATGGAAATTTTTACTCAAGGCAATGTGTAGTCGATGCAGTTTTAACCCCCTGCATTTTTGAGTACGTCTATATGGCCAGACCAGACTCAACAATTGATGGTGTTACTGTTTATAACGTACGCATGAGAATGGGCGATTATCTTGCCGATAAAATTCGCTCCGAAACGGATGTTTCTGAAATAGATGTTGTAATGCCTATCCCAGACTCAAGTCGCCCAGCGGCTATGCAAGTTGCAAAGCGCTTAGGCGTGGATTATCGAGAAGGATTTTTTAAAAATCGTTATATTGGTAGAACCTTTATTATGCCGGGTCAGGCGGTCCGAAAAAAATCTGTTCGACAAAAATTAAATGCTATGAGAATTGAATTTAAGGATAAAACGGTGCTCATAGTAGACGATTCAATTGTGCGTGGAACCACTTCATATGAAATTGTTCAAATGGCTCGAGAATCTGGGGCGAAGAAGGTAATCTTTGCATCAGCAGCTCCACCCGTCCGCTTTCCAAATGTTTATGGTATTGATATGCCTACCCGAAGTGAGTTGGTTGCGTATGGCAGAACGGATGCTGAAATTAATAAGATGATAGGTGCAGATCAGTTAATCTATCAGAGTGTTGAGGACATGAAGCAGGCCGTTAAAGACATCAATCCAAATATTCAAAATTTTGAAGCATCTTGTTTCGATGGTCATTACGTTACTGGCGACATTAATGATTCATATTTAGATGCCTTAGAGGCTGCTCGGAATAGTGAGGCTGCTCAAACTGATCGCCTAAAAGATCCAAGCGATTTTGCCCGTTCACAATTACATCTTCATTTAGCCACAGAAGATTAACAGTAGGTTAGTTTACTAATGTCAATACGAATGAATAGAAAAGTAAAGCGTCCCTCCCCAGATTTTTCTACGCTTGCATCTGAAACTATCGCTGTTCGTGCCGGTACTCGCCGCACACAGGAATTTCAGGAGCATTCAGAGGCATTATTTTTAACTTCGAGTTTTTGTTTTGATAGCGCTGAATTGGCTCAAGATGGTTTTGCTCATGCTGAGCAAGGCTTTATTTACTCCCGATTTACAAATCCTACTGTGAGTATGTTCCAGGATCGCTTAGCTGCGCTAGAGGGAGGAGAGTTTTGCATTGCTACAGCTTCTGGCATGGCTGCAATATTGACTACCGCTATGGCTCATCTACAGGCCGGAGATCACGTTATTTGTTCTCGTTCAGTTTTTGGTGCAACAATCCAGTTGTTTTCGACCATATTGGGTAAATTTGGGGTTAGCACTACCTATGTTGATTTGGCAGACGCAAAGGCTTGGCAAAATGCTGTATTGCCTAATACCCGTTTATTTTATTTGGAAACCCCATCAAATCCTCTTACTGATATTGCCGATATTAAGGCCATATCAAAAATTGCTAAAAAGGCAAATGCGCTTTTTGCTGTTGATAATTGTTTTTGCACTCCAGCACTGCAAAAGCCACTCTCTTTGGGGGCTGATGTTGTGATTCACTCTGCTACAAAATATCTAGATGGACAGGGGAGGGTATTGGGCGGAGCGATTGTTGGCAGCAAGGAATTTATTATGGGGAAAGTTTTTCCTTATGTCCGTACTGCTGGACCAACCCTTTCGGCATTTAATGCATGGGTCTTTCTTAAAGGATTAGAAACTTTAGATTTGAGAATGAAACAGCAAAGTGCAAATGCGCTTGCATTAGCGCAGTGGCTTGAAAAGCAACCCAATGTAGAGCGGGTGTACTATCCAGGTTTAAAATCCCATCCACAACATAATCTTGCTATGCGTCAACAAAAATTGGGTGGCGCTATCCTCTCCTTTGTTTTAAAAGGTGCGAAGCAGGCGTCGTTCCGATTGATTAATCAAACACGACTTTGCTCAATAACAGCAAATTTGGGTGATACACGCACTACAATTACTCATCCAGCCACTACAACGCATAGTCGCGTATCGCCAGAAGCTAGAAAAGCTGCAGGCATTAGTGATGGATTAGTTCGTATTGCAGTTGGGTTGGAGAATGTAAACGATTTAATAAGAGATTTAAAGGCCGGCTTAAAGTCTAGTGGTTAATTGCCAATAGGCAATCATTTACTGTCTACAGCATGAATTGATTTTTAGCCTATTTGCTTGTAATTTTTTGTGTATCCCAGCCACCACCTAAGGCTGTTATTAATCCAACGTGGGCAGACATGTGTCTATTTAGAAGGGACATTAAAGTTCTTTCGTTATTCAGTTCGGATGCTTGGGAGGTGACAACGGTTAAATACGTTGTTATCCCTGATTTATATTGATTTAAACTAATTCTAACAGCGTCTTGGGCATGTTTTACTGCATCAGCTTGCGCATTACTTTCCTTTTGGAGTAAACGTACTGCTATGAGATTATCTTCAACATTTTGAAATGCTGTAAGTACTGTTTGCCTATAGGTTGCAACTGCTTGGTCGTATGCAGCATCAGCTTGATTTAAGGCCCCAAGGCGAGCGCCTCCGTCAAATATAGTTTGTGCAAGACTGGGCCCAATTGACCAGTAGCGAAATGGCAAACTGATTAAGCCCGGAAGATCGGCGCCTTGATATCCGCCTGCTGCAGATATTGATATCGTTGGAAAAAAGGCTGCTTTTGCTACGCCTATCCTAGCATTAGCTGCCGCCATTTGACGTTCTGCGGCAGCGATATCAGGACGGCGCTCTAAAAGCTGAGAGGGGATTCCTGAGGGAACTTCGGGTAAATTTGCCACAAGTTTAGAAACAGGGCTAACAACTAGACCGGTAACCGGGTCAATTGACATGGGTTGGGGTGCCAATGTAAAGTTAGAAGGCGTTTCACCAACTAGCACGGCAATGGCATGCTCAACTTGAGCACGCGCTAGGCCAATATCAATTGCCAACGCTAAAGTTGATTCATAAATTGTTCGAGCCTGAGCAACATCAAGTTGAGTAACAATACCGGCTGTGTATTGATTTAGGGTAATTTCTAACGATTTCTCGTAAGCCTTGAGGGTATCCTCGTACATGCGTTTTTGCATATCCGCAATACGAAGTTGAAAATAGGATTGTGCTAAGGTCGCTTGAATTGACAGGCGAGCAGCGTCAACCTGAGCTGCTGTAGCTTGAGCATTCGCACTGCTGGATTCTATTGACCTTCGAACTTGTCCCCAAATATCAGGAATCCAGCTAGCATTTAGATTGGCATTGTTGGTTTGGGCTGCAGAAGAAAATCCTGAATTTGAGTTATTGACTGATCCTCGATTTTCACTGGCATTTGCACCCACAACCGGAAACAGTCCTGAGCGAGCTTGTTGTAAAAGGGCTGTCGCCTGACGATATTGAGCTTCTGCACCAATCAAATTTTGATTGTTAATGTCAATCCTATTCATTAGCTGATCCAAAACAGGATCCTTATAAATACCCCACCAATTACCACGAGGCAGTTCATCGCTTGGCTGAGCAATTTTCCAGCCATCACTTTCCTTATACGATTCCGCTACCAAAGCATTTGGTTTGACATAGTCAGGACCAACAGCGCATCCAGATAGGAGTAAGTCTATTATTAAAAGAGCAGAGAACCACTTTAAAAATTTCAAGGAATAAGTTAAACGGAGGAATATCATTGCGATTTTTGCATCCTTGCACGTAGTCGATCCATGTATAGGTAAACAACTGGAGTTGTATAAAGCGTTAATAATTGACTAACAATTAGACCTCCAACAATCGAAATTCCTAATGGGCGATGAAACTCTGCACCGTCACCTGAGCCAATCGCTAGTGGGATTGCTCCAAGAATAGCAGCCATTGTGGTCATCATAATTGGGCGAAATCGAAGTAGACATGCCTTGGTAATCGCATCATGAGGAGAAAGATTTTCAACTCGTTGAGCATGTATTGCAAAATCAATCATCATAATGGCATTTTTCTTAACGATTCCAATCAGAAGAATTATTCCGATTAATGCAATTATGCTAAATTCAGTGTCGCATAGAATCAGGGCAAGTAGGGCGCCGACTCCCGCAGAGGGAAGTGTGGAAAGTATAGTTATTGGGTGAATAAAACTTTCGTACAGGATTCCTAATACTATGTAAACCGTAATTAGAGCTGCTAGGATTAGCCATGGTTGACTTGAAAGTGAATCTTGAAATGCTTTTGCTGTTCCTTGAAAGTTACCACGTACCGTATTTGGTACATGAAGATTATCCATTAGTTTAAAAATGGCATCTGATGCCTCCCCTAGGGAGATATTTGGTGCCAAATTAAACGATATAGTCGTTGAGGCAAATTGACTTTGATGGTTTACGACTAACGGAGTATTTGTTGGGCTATAACTAGCAAAAGCAGCAAGGGGAACTTGTGCGGCCACTTTTTTTCCACCGACATTAATTGTTGTAATTGGAATAGTGGCGGCTGTAATTGATTGGGCCGGACCAACTGAAAACGAACTCGGTGTGGGCGCTGATGTTTTTACATAAATCTGCTTTAAGGTTTCAGGATTTTGCCAATACTGTGGAGCTACTTCCATAACCACATGGTATTGATTTAGTGGATTAAAAATAGTCGAAACCTGGCGTTGCCCAAATGCATCATTTAGGGTTGTGTCTATGAGGTTAGTGGTTAATCCCAGCTTTGCAGCTGTATCGTGATTTATTGTTAATCTTGTCTGAACGCCTTTATCTTGTGCATCGGTATTCACATCTACTAGCTCTGGCAAGTCTGCCATTGCAAAGCGTATTTTAGGCCCCCAGAACCTTAAATCTTCTAAGTTGTCTCCAAGCAAGGTAAATTGATATAGGGCATTACTACTTCTACCACCCATTCGAATGTCTTGGACAGGCTGTAGAAAAAGGGTGGCTCCAGATACTGCATTTAGCTTTTTCCTCAACCTGCTGATAACTTCATTAATACTAACTTGTCGAACCGATAATGGTTTTAGTGTAATAAACGCGCTTCCGGTATTTGTTTGACTCCCCCCAGTAAAGCTAACGATCTTATCAATAGCAGGATCTTCTCGAACGATTTGTACGAATTGGGACATTTTGACTTGCATAGCTTGAAACGAAGTATCTTGGTCGGCTTGAATATTTCCAATCATTCGACCAGTATCTTGCTGCGGAAAAAAACCTTTTGGAATTGTTGTGAATAGATAGATATTTAAGCCCACAACAGTAAATAAGGTAAATATGGTAAGTTTTTTATGCCTCAAAGCGTAATCTAGAGATTTGGCATATTTATTATTTAGGCGTTGAAAAAATCGTTCAATTGATAATGTAAATTGACCAGCCTTTCCAGTTTCACGCGATTTGAGCATCTTTGCACAAAGCATTGGAGTGGCTGTTAGTGAAATTAGCAATGAGATGAAAATTGCAGCGGAAAGGGTTACGGCAAATTCACGAAATAACCTCCCCACTATTCCTCCCATTAATAAAATTGGAATGAAGACGGCTATTAAAGAAATGCTAATAGAAAGCACTGTAAAGCCAACCTCTTGAGAGCCATCAATTGCCGCCTTAAGTGGACTTTCACCATTTTCAATTTTTCGAGAAATCACTTCCAGAACAACTATTGCATCGTCGACTACAAAGCCTGTCCCTACTGTTAGCGCCATAAGAGATAGATTGTTTAATGAAAAGCCGCAAAGATACATGATTGCGAAAGTTCCAATAAGAGAAATCGGAACTGCAATACTTGGTATTAATGTGGCTCGTATATTTCCAAGAAATAGAAATACAACAATTACAACTAGAATTACAGAAACAATTAGAGTTCGTTCTACCTCAGCCAAAGAGGCGCGAATTGTTGGCGTCCTATCGAGTGAAATTTGCATATCAATTGCAGCGGGGATGGATGCCCTTAATTGCGGTAGAGTACCTTTTACAAGGTCCACGGTTTCGATAATATTGGCATTGGGTTGCCTCCAAAGCACAATTAAAACCGCAGGTTTTCCATCTGAAATTCCGACTGTTCTCAAGTCTTCAATCGAATCAACCACCTGAGCAATATCTTTCAGCCTTACTGCTGAACCATTGTGGAAGCTAACAATAATTGGCATATAGTCTTTAGCTTTATTGGCGGTATCGTTTGCTACAACTTGCCAACTTTTATCGCCACTTTCAAAAACACCTTTTGGTCTAATGGTGTTTGATGTTGAAATGGCTGTTCGAATATCTTCAAAGCCAATTCCGTAGGCGGACATAATGTTTGGGTTAATCTCTACGCGAACAGCTGGAAGTGAGCTGCCACCTATTGTTACTTGACCAATTCCTTTTACTTGGGATAGTTTTTGCGCCAACACTGACGAAGCAGCATCGTATAACTGGGCTCTGGTCATAGTCTCTGAGGTGAGACTAAGAATCATGATGGGAGCATCAGCCGGATTAACCTTTCTATAGGTTGGGTTGCTTGGTAATCCAGTTGGCAATAGGCTATGAGCCGAATTAATTGCAGCCTGAACATCGTTGGCAGCACCATCAATACTTCTGGAGAGGTCAAATTGCAAAGTAATTCGTGATGAGCCCAATGCGCTTGTGGAGGTCATTTCTGTAACTCCAGCAATGCGTCCTAAGGATCGCTCTAGAGGTGTTGCCACTGTTGCTGCCATAGTTTCCGGGCTGGCGCCTGGCAAGTATGCTGATACTGAAATTGTTGGAAAATCAACTTGAGGAAGAGGTGATACGGGTAGGATTTTAAAAGCCACAATTCCTGCTAGCGTGATTGCCAGCATTAAAAGTGTTGTTGCAATTGGTCGATGAATAAAGGTATTTGAAATATTCATTTCAAGCTGTCACAAATCCTGTCTGGAATTGCGCTTATTCCGATATTCCCTGAGACGCAATGAGGCCCTATCAAATGCAAGGTAAATGACTGGAGTGGTAAAAAGCGTTAACACTTGGCTAACTAGCAAACCTCCAACCATCGTTATTCCAAGTGGATGACGTAACTCAGAGCCAGTTCCAGTTCCAAGCATTAAAGGTAAAGCCCCTAATAATGCGGCCATTGTTGTCATTAATATTGGTCGAAGCCTGAGTAAACAAGCCTCATAGATTGCTTCTCGCGGGGATTTACCTTCTATTCGCTCAGCCTCTAAAGCAAAATCAATCATCATGATGGCATTCTTTTTTACAATGCCGATTAATAAAATGATGCCTATGATGCCAATAATACCTAGATCGTTTCCTGAAATGATTAATCCTAGTAATGCTCCAACGCCGGCTGAGGGAAGCGTAGAAAGGATGGTTATTGGGTGAATATAACTTTCATATAAAACTCCCAGTACGATATACATGCATATGATTGCTGCAATGATTAAGGTTAAGGTGTTGCTTAATGAAGCAGTAAAAGCTTTTGAAGCACCTTGAAATCGGGTGACAATGCTTTGTGGTACTTTAATATCTAGTTGAGCCTCTGTAATTGCATTTACTGCATCTCCCAGAGAGGAATTGTTTCCTAGATTAAATGAAATGGTTGTTGAGGGGAATTGGCCCTGATGATTAAGATTTAAAGGGCCATATCGCTCTTCGAAATGTGCAATAGCGCTTAGTGGTATTTGCTTGCCGTTAGAACTTGGTATGTATATGTCATTTAAAGCGCCTATGCCATATTCGGAACTTTTTGATGCTTCAAGTACAACCCGGTATTGATTGGTTTGAGTAAAAATAGTTGAAATTAATCGCTGACCATATGCGTTATACAGTGCATTATCGATCGAGGAAATAGTTACTCCAAGGCGGCTTGCAATATCTCGATCTATTTCAATATAAGATTGCAATCCTTTGTTTTGCAAATCGCTTGCAACATCCTTGATCTGTGGAAGGTTGGAGAGTTTAGTTAAAATTTTTGGTACCCACTCATTGAGTTCATCAATGTTGGCATCTTCTAACGTAAATTGATATTGTGTTTTGCTAATTCGGTCTTCAATGGTTAGGTCTTGAACTGGTTGTAGATATAGTTTTATATCGCTTAACTGGTCTACGTTAGATTGCAAACGTAAAATAATTCTATGTATGCTATCTCTTGATTCATGAGGCTTCAAGTTGATTAGCATGCGCCCGCTATTAAGAGTCGGATTTGTTCCATCGACTCCAATAAATGAGGAAAGACTTTCAACATCAGGGTCTTTTAGGACTATCTCAGCAAGGGCTTGTTGACGATTGGCCATAGCTCGATAGGAAATAGATTGAGGAGCTTCGGATATTCCCTGAATCATTCCCGTATCCTGATTAGGAAAAAATCCTTTTGGAATGAATATGTAGAGGAGCACAGTTAAGACTAGCGTGGTTGCTGCTACAACCAATGTGATCTTTTGGCGATCAAGGACCCAATTTAACGCTTGGCCATACTTATTTATGAAGGCATCAAATATTTCACCGCTTTTTCGATAAAAATTGGATTGTTCATCTTTTTGAACTCGACGCAAAAATATTGCGCACATCATTGGCGTTAGCGTAAGTGAGACTATTGCAGAAATTATTATCGCTACTGCTAACGTAACTGCAAACTCACGAAAGAGTTTTCCTACAACATCACCCATAAATAATAAGGGAATTAATACAGCAATTAGTGAAATCGTAAGCGAAATAATAGTAAAGCCAATTTGTTTTGATCCTTTTAACGCCGCGTTTAGTGGTGTATCTCCTTCTTCAATATAGCGCGAGATATTTTCGATCATAACAATTGCATCATCGACAACAAAACCTGTTGCAATGGTCAATGCCATTAATGATAAATTGTTTAATGAAAACCCAGCGAATTTCATAATCCCAAACGTTCCGACTAAAGAGAGGGGAACGGCAAGACTCGGAATTAAGGTTGCGCGAACATTACGTAAAAATAAATAAATTACTAAGATAACTAAAAGTATTGAAAATATTAACTCAAGCTGGACGTCATGAACTGATGAGCGAATAGTCGTAGTTCGATCCGTTAGTATTTTTATATCGACAGATTGTGGAAGGCTTGTTGCTAACTGAGGCATTAGATTTTTTATGCGGTCTACAACTTCAATAACGTTTGCGCCTGGTTGCCTCTGGATATTAAGTATTATTGCTGGTTGATCGTTTGACCAGGCGCCCAAGCGAATATTTTCTGGTGCAGATATAACCTGCGCAACATCGGCAAGTCGAATTGGAGCTCCGTTGCTGTAAGTAATGATTAAATCAAGATATCCCTCGGCTGATTTAATTTGATCGTTTGCATCAATTGTTGAAGCTTGTGTAGGGCCATCAAATCCACCTTTAGCAGAATTGACATTCGCATTTCCAATTGCAATTCGAACATCATCAAGACTTAACCCATGACTTGCCAATGCTTTTGGGTTTGCAATTATGCGTATGGCCGGCCGTTGACCGCCAGAAATACTTACTAACCCAACGCCAGGTAATTGTGAAATTTTTTGAGCTAGACGTGTATCAACTAAATCTTCTACGCGTATTAATGGAAGTGTTTTTGATGTAATTGCTAGAGTTAATATTGGCGTATCAGCAGGATTAACTTTGTTATAGATTGGTGGCGAAGGCAAATCGCCTGGCAATAAAGAGTTGGCGGCATTAATTGCTGCTTGCACTTCTTGCTCTGCAACGTCTAGACTAAGATCAAGTGTAAATTGCATGACAATTACCGAAGCCCCGCCTGAACTAATCGATGACATTTGATTAAGTCCTGGCATTTGACCAAATTGTCGTTCTAGTGGAGCTGTTACCAAGGAGGCCATAACTTCTGGACTTCCTCCAGGATATAGTGTTACAACTTGAATGGTTGGATAGTCAACTTGAGGAAGTGATGATACGGGTAAGGACCGATATGCTAGGATCCCAGAAAGCAGTATCGCAATCATTAGCAACGAGGTTGCAATGGGACGCAGTATGAATATCCGTGATGGATTCATGAGTGCTTAGTAGCTCTATCTACGCTTTGAAATATGCTGGTGAATTGGCTTAGAGACTTTAATGGGAATCATATTCACTGGATTAGGGTGAAATTCCTGCTTTTGGCTTTTGGCTATCCCGCCGGCGGCCTTTGCTATTGGTATTTTCTGGAATGGACGCATTGCCAACAATTACTTTTGCGCCATTGCGTAATTTATCTGTTCCATCAACTACCACAAGTTCGTTTTGTGAAAGGCCATCAATAACCTGTACATTATCTCCATCAACTGGCCCTAATTTTATAGGTACGACATTTACAGTATCGTCCTTGTTTAGTCGGTAGACAAACGTTCCATTTGCACCCCGTTGAACCGCGGAAGTTGGAATTGTTATTACTTGAGGTAAAACTTGAAGAACCAAACGCACATTTACAAATTGATTTGGGAATAGCGTAAGGTCATCATTAGCAAAGATACCCCTTAATTTTACAGTTCCAGTAGTGATATCAATTTGATTGTCAATACTCTCAAGCACCCCTGTAGCTAATTTATATTTATTATCGCTACTCCACGCTTCTACTGGCATTTTAAAATTAACTGAATTTGTATTTGAATTTTCAACCCCTGCAGTTTCTTTTATTTCTTTACTATTGGCTTGAGCAGCCTCGGCTATAGAAGGCTCTTTTAAGTATTTATTAAATGATGGTAAGACGTCTTGAGGTATTGAAAATAGAACCGTTGTTGGTTGAATTTGCGTGATTATAAAAAGTCCATTTGCATCTCCAGGTTGAATCAAATTACCGGGATCAACAAGCCTTAAACCAATGCGACCATTTATTGGTGAGGCGATTCGGGAAAATTCTAATTGCAGTTTTGCGGCACTTACTTGGCCTTCATCAGTCAATACATTTCCTTTATATTGTTGACTTAAGGCTTTTTGAGTTTCATATACCTGATTTGAGATTGAGTCCTGCTTTAGGAGTATTTCATAGCGCTTAAGAT
>CAIKFU010000026.1 GCA_903826775.1 uncultured beta proteobacterium
CCCCTATAATAGAGCCCATTGCCCAGATGGCGAAATTGGTAGACGCACCAGCTTCAGGTGCTGGCGATCGAAAGGTTGTGGAGGTTCGAGTCCTCTTCTGGGCACCAAATTCATTCTAGAGTTTTATTTTACAAGGCTCAGCTCTACCTTTCCTTATATCTTTCGTTGATGGATTGGATTCTGTCATTTAAATTCGGATACAAACAGCCTCAAATGGGTATTTTTCAACTTAAATCACCCCCTTCTCTTATAAAAGGGTTTCTTAATGTACCTAAACCGCTTATTTCGATTTCAACTACGTCTCCAGAAGCGATATTTGGCGAGGCCCCATCGGTTCCCATCCAGATAACATCACCCGGCCACAAAGTTATATAACGTGTAATTGACTCTATAAAAGCAGGGACATCAAACATCATGTTGCTAGTTTTATAAGAAGTGGTTAATTTCCCGTTTACCTTAACAGTAGTTTGCGCATTACTTAGATCAAAAATTGTATCTATCCATGGTCCCATTGGTTTAAAAGTATCGGAATTTTTAGATCGCCAAAAGGTTCTATCTTTAGCCTGCCAAGATCGCTCACTTACATCATTACCGATTGTGTACCCTAAAACGCAACTTAAAGCATTTTCCCGATTAAGGTATTTTGCCTTTTTTCCAATAACAACAACTAATTCACCTTCATAATGAATTTTCTCGGTGGCATCCTTAGGAATAAGGACAGCTTCATTATGTGCAATTAATGCATTATTGGCTCGATAGCCAATTTCTGCACGGGTAGGTAAATTTGGATCTTTTCCTTGCTTTTTTGCCACGTCCAATACATGCTCTGAATAATTCAACCCCGCACAATAAAATGTTCTTGGTAATACAGGGATTTCAATCTTAACATCAGCTAAATCAATAAAAATTTGTTCAACTTTATAGGAATCGAATGGTGTCCCTTGCACGCGCTGAATTTGTTCACCATTAAGAATGCCGTAATAAGTATTACCATTTTGAGAAAACCTAATCCAACGCATCATTTAACCCCAATAATTAAATAAAATTTTTAAAGTGAAAAAAGATTGCATCCAACAGCATTTGCGGTAAGAATAATTTATTAATCTAACCCAATACAGAATCAGCCCAACCCATCAAGTTTAAATATGAATCACTTTGGAAGAATTATGCAATGAATAAAGACAAAAAAACGTTAAACGGATTACTTCAAGATCGATATGGCTATAGCCACCCCTTACCCTTTAATTTAAACGAAACTCTTGAAACTCTTTTAAATCACTACTCTGTTCGAAGTTATAGCAGTAAGGTTCTTCCTAAAAATACTGTTGAACTGCTTGTTGCAGCAGCGCAATCCGCATCAACTTCATCAAACCTACAGACATGGAGCCTTGTATCCATTGAAAATCTCGATCGGAAAAACAGGCTTGCATCTCTTGCTGGTAATCAGGAACACATTCGGTCCTGCCCTCTTTTCTTGGTTTGGCTGGCCGATCTGTCTAGACTTGAACTGCTTGGAAAAAAAAGAAATCTTCCTTACGAAGGATTGCAATATTTAGAATTGCTGACAGTTGGCATGATAGATGCTGCTCTAGCAGCGCAAAATGCAGCCATAGCCGCTGAATCTCTTGGGCTCAATATCGTTTATATCGGTGGGATCCGAAATAATCCAGAAGCTGTAGCGGCGGAATTGGCTTTGCCGCCAAGAATTTTTCCCGTCTTTGGGATGTGCGTGGGATATGCGGACAAAAATAAAGAGTTATCTATAAAACCTCGGCTTCCACAAGCTGC
>CAIKFU010000027.1 GCA_903826775.1 uncultured beta proteobacterium
AATGAAGGCAGCTTTTTTGGGGCTGAAATTCAAAATGTTCATTGCGCGTGAAATTGGCAAACCACGTATCTGGTCAGCGACCAATCGTGTCTTTTGTGCCGAAATACGTGCGCCACGGTGAATTGCTTTAACTTCCATCATCATCCCCTTACTTCTTCACAACTTTCTTGTCAGCAGAGTGACCTTTGAAAGTACGGGTCAAGGCAAACTCGCCTAACTTATGACCCACCATGTTTTCTGATACATAAACCGGAACGTGTTGACGACCGTTATGAACAGCAATTGTCAGTCCGATAAAGTCGGGCAGAATTGTTGAACGGCGTGACCAAGTTTTAATCGGCTTTTTGTCTTTATTGGCCTGTGCAACTTCAACTTTTTTTACCAAGTTGGCATCACAAAACGGGCCTTTTTTAGCTGAACGCGTCATGTCTATTTTTCCTTAATCGATTAGCGCTTCTGACGACGCTGGACAATCATTGTGGATGTCCGTTTATTGCGTCGCGTGCGATAGCCTTTAGTTGGAGTGCCCCATGGGGAAACAGGTACCCGGCCTTCGCCAGTCTTACCTTCACCACCACCATGTGGGTGATCTACTGGGTTCATTGCCACACCGCGGACGGTTGGGCGAATACCACGCCAGCGATTTGCACCCGCTTTACCAATTTGACGCAAGCTATGCTCTTCATTGCCTACTTCACCAATGGTTGCGCGGCATTCAATCAGAACACGACGCACCTCACCGGAGCGCAAACGTACTTGAGCATAAACCCCTTCGCGTGCCAGCAATACTGCTGAACCACCGGCAGAACGGGCTATCTGAGCCCCCTTGCCTGGCAACATTTCTACGCAATGGATTGTGCTTCCAATGGGAATATTTCGAATTGGAAGATTATTACCCGATTTAATTGGGGCTTGTGATCCGCTCATGATTTGCTGACCAACAGTCATCCCTTTTGCAGCAAGAATATAACGACGCTCACCGTCGGCAAACAGAATCAAGGCAATATTTGCACTGCGATTCGGATCATATTCAAGGCGCTCGACCTTTGATGGAATGCCATCTTTGTCATTACGCTTGAAATCAACAACGCGATAGTGATGCTTATGGCCACCCCCCTTATGACGGGTAGTGATATGGCCGTTATTATTACGACCGGCTTTTTGGAACTGTGGCTCAACCAATGCTGCAAAAGGCTTGCCTTTATGCAAATCGGGATTTACCACCTTGACCATTGAACGACGACCTGGTGAGGTCGGTTTTGTTTTCATCAAAGGCATGATTAATTTGCCTCCGCTTCAAAGTTGATTTCTTGACCTGGCTTCAAGTTGACGTAAGCCTTCTTGACGTGATCGCGACGACCTTCAAAACGGCCATAGCGCTTTGGCTTACCCTTTTGATTCACAATTTGAACAGAATCAACTTGCACTTTAAAGAGCAACTCAACTGCCTGTTTCACATCGCTTTTGTTTGCTTCGCGAGCTACTTGAAAGACTACTTGTTCATTCTTATCAGCCACCATTGTTGCTTTTTCCGAGATAACCGGACCAAGCAGAACCTTCATCAGGTTATGATCATTTCTACGGGTTTGGCTCATTTCAGCAACTCCTCGATTTTAGCGATCGCAGCTTTGCTGACCAATACCTTCTGGTACTGAACCAAAGACAATGGATCCGCATGCTGTGGCTCAACTACCGCAACCTTATGCAAGTTGCGTGCTGCTAAATACAAATTCTCGCTAACTTGATCAACGATGATTAAAACTGAATCCAATCCCATTGCCTTAATTTTTTCAGCCAACTCTTTGGTCTTGGGTGCATCTAAGTTAAATTGATCAACCACATTTAAGCGACCTTCACGAGCAAGCTGAGAAAGAATTGATCTCATACCAGCGCGATACATTTTCTTATTTACTTTTTGGGTGAAATTTTCTTCAGGTGAGTTTGGGAAAATTCGACCGCCTCCACGCCACAGCGGGGAAGAACTCATACCAGCACGTGCACGACCTGTGCCCTTTTGACGCCAAGGCTTTTTCGTTGTGTGCTTAACTTGTTCGCGATCCTTCTGGGCACGGTTGCCGCTTCGCGCATTTGCTTGATAGGCAACAACAACTTGATGCACCAAGGCTTCGTTATATTCGCGCTCGAAAACTTCTGGTGAGGCTTGAATACCTGCTACCAAAGTTCCGTTATCTTGGAGAAGCTTAAGTTCCATATTCGCTCCCCTTATTTCTTAGTCAACGGTGTTTTAACCGCTGGAGTAACAATAACTTTACCGCCTGCAGCGCCTGGTACAGCGCCTTTAACCATGATGAGATTGCGTTCTGCATCAATGCGAGCGATTACTAAATTTTGCACAGTTTTGGTGACGTCACCAAGATGTCCCGTCATTCGCTTTCCTGGGAAAACACGACCTGGATCTTGTGCCATACCAATGGAGCCTGGCACATTATGTGAACGGGAGTTACCGTGACTAGCACGACCAGAGGCAAAGTGGTAACGCTTAATAGTTCCTGCGAAACCCTTACCGATAGACACGCCTTGCACGTCTACCTTTTGACCGGTGGTAAATGCAGCTTCAGCGCCAATAACTTGGCCTGGTTTCATTTCTGCAATTTTTTCCGCTTCAAGTTGAAATTCACCAAGTGCATTCCCAGCCAAAACACCAGCTTTTGCAAAATGTCCTGCCATGGGTTTGGTCACGCGACTTGCTCTACGTGTGCCAAAAGCCAACTGGATAGCATCATAGCCATCTGTAGCCTTGGTTTTTATTTGAGCGACTCTGTTATCGCTCACGTCTATAACGGTGACAGGGATTGCTTCCCCTTCGTCCGTAAAAAGACGGGTCATGCCGACCTTGCGGCCGAGTAAGCCTAAGCTCATATTCATGCTCCACGCCGACTTCGATTGGTCGGCAATAATTAATTTAGGTGATTTAGAAGTAAAAATACTTATAAATCAATAACTTAAAACAAAAATTACAGCTATAAATCTTAAAATTCCCTCGAAATTGTTTTCAATACCGAGAAAAGCCTTCTATTCTATCCTGAAACTGATGCCTTGACAATAGCCAAAGCTGAAATTTCCGAATTACTGTAATTTAATTTCTACATCAACTCCAGCCGGGAGATCGAGCTTCATTAACGCATCAACCGTTTTTTCAGTTGGGTCGATGATGTCCATCAATCGCAAATGCGTACGAATTTCCATCTGGTCGCGCGAAGTTTTATTCACATGTGGCGAACGCAACAAGTCAAAACGCTCAATACGGGTTGGCAAAGGAATTGGTCCTTTGACTACTGCACCAGTACGTTTAGCTGTATCAACAATTTCAGCCGCAGACTGGTCAATCAAGCGGTAATCAAATGCTTTGAGGCGAATACGAATTTTTTGGTTTTGCATAATTAATCCAAAGAGCAATGCTGTGCTGCCGCGTTATACATCTAAAGAGCAGGTGACGTTTGCAGCACAAACGTCACCGGTTTAGCAAACCGCTAAAAATCTAATTAAGCCAAAATCTTTGCAACCACGCCGGCGCCAACAGTACGGCCACCTTCGCGAATCGCAAAACGCAAACCTTCTTCCATGGCGATCGGGGCAATCAACTTCACCGTAATGGTGACGTTATCGCCCGGCATCACCATCTCTTTATCCTTTGGCAACTCAATCGAACCGGTTACGTCCGTTGTACGGAAGTAAAACTGGGGACGGTAGTTGTTAAAGAACGGAGTATGACGGCCACCTTCATCTTTACCCAAGATGTACACCTCAGCGGTAAAGTGGGTATGAGGAGTGATGGAACCTGGCTTAGCCAACACTTGGCCGCGCTCAACTTCTTCACGTTTTGTACCGCGTAGCAAGATGCCAACGTTATCGCCTGCTTGACCTTGGTCGAGCAATTTGCGGAACATTTCCACGCCAGTACATGTGGTCTTGAGGGTTGGCTTAATACCAACGATTTCGATTTCTTCGCCGACCTTGATGATGCCGCGCTCGATACGGCCTGTTACTACAGTACCGCGACCGGAGATGGAGAACACGTCTTCCACTGGCATCAAGAAAGCACCATCAATGGCGCGTTCTGGAGTTGGGATGTATGCATCCAAGGCATCGGCCAAAGCCATAATAGCTTGCTCGCCGAGTTCACCCTTGTCGCCTTCGAGGGCAAGCTTGGCAGAACCTTTAACGATTGGCGTGTCATCGCCTGGGAAGTCGTACTTGGTTAGAAGTTCACGCACTTCCATTTCAACGAGCTCCAACAACTCTGCATCGTCGACCATGTCGCACTTGTTCAAGAACACGATGATGTAAGGCACGCCAACTTGGCGGGCCAGCAAAATGTGCTCACGGGTTTGAGGCATTGGGCCGTCAGCAGCGGATACAACCAAAATGGCTCCGTCCATCTGTGCAGCACCGGTAATCATGTTTTTAATATAGTCAGCATGGCCTGGGCAATCAACGTGGGCGTAGTGACGATTCTTTGTCTCATACTCAACGTGGGCGGTATTAATCGTAATACCGCGCGCCTTTTCTTCGGGGGCCGCATCGATCTGATCGTATGCTTTCGCTTCGCCACCGAATGCCTTGGAAAGCACGGTGGTGATTGCTGCTGTCAATGTGGTTTTACCGTGGTCGACGTGACCAATGGTGCCAACGTTTACGTGCGGTTTTGTCCGCTCAAATTTCTCTTTTGCCATTTTTTTGTCTGCCTTTAATTAACTAGTTCAGTGTTCAAAATTAGATGGATCAATTACTTCGCTTTAGCAGCCATAACTGCTTCAGCTACGTTCTTAGGTGCTTCAGAATAATGCTTAAATTCCATGGTGTATGTTGCACGTCCTTGGGTCAACGAGCGTAGGCTTGTTGAATACCCAAACATTTCTGCCAACGGCACCTCTGCACGCACAATTTTGCCACCGCCTGGAATGTCGTCCATACCTTGCAAAATACCGCGACGTGAAGATAAATCGCCCATTACGTTACCCATGAAATCTTCTGGTGTTTCTACTTCAACCGCCATCATTGGCTCGAGTAATACTGGTGATGCTCTTCGCATTCCGTCTTTAAACGCAATTGAGCCCGCCATCTTAAATGCATTTTCATTCGAGTCAACATCATGATATGAACCGAAGAACAATGTTGCCTTAATGTCCACTACTGGATATCCAGCCAAAACACCAGAGTTCAATGTTTCAACAATCCCTTTTTCAACTGCAGGGATATATTCACGAGGAACCACGCCGCCCTTGATTGCATCAACAAACTCAAAGCCTTTTCCAGGAGCCTGTGGCTCCAGCTTCAACACGACGTGGCCATATTGACCGCGGCCGCCGGACTGCTTAACAAACTTGCCTTCAATTTCTTCGCAAGTTTTGCGAATAGTTTCGCGATACGCTACTTGTGGCTTACCCACCGTAGCCTCCACTCCAAACTCACGCCTCATGCGATCAACGAGAATCTCCAAATGGAGTTCGCCCATTCCGGAAATAATCGTTTGACCTGATTCTTCATCAGTCTTTACACGAAATGATGGATCTTCTTGCGCCAAACGATTTAAGGCCAGACCCATTTTCTCCTGGTCCACTTTTGTCTTTGGCTCAACTGCCTGAGAAATAACAGGCTCTGGGAATACCATACGCTCCAAAATCACAATGCTATCTGGGTCGCATAATGTTTCCCCAGTTGTTGCATCTTTAAGACCAACAGCTGCAGCGATATCGCCAGCAAATACTTCTTTAATTTCTTCTCGTTGATTAGCGTGCATTTGCAACAATCGACCAACGCGTTCTTTCTTGCCCTTAATGGGGTTATAGATCGTGTCGCCAGACTTCATCATTCCCGAATAAACGCGGAAGAAAATCAACTGGCCAACAAATGGGTCAGTCATAATCTTAAATGCTAAAGCAGAGAATTTTTCCTGATCGGAAGGCGCCCGCGTTGTTGGTGTTCCATCTTCTTTTTCACAATCAACAGGCGGCACATCTATTGGCGATGGCAAGAAATCAACCACGGCGTCCAACATAGCCTGAACACCCTTATTTTTAAAGGCTGTTCCGCACAACATTGGCACAATTTCACCGGCAATCGTACGTTGACGAATTGCTTTTTTGATTTCGTCTTCACTCAGCGGTTCACCACCAAGATATTTCTCCATCAATTCTTCTGAGCTTTCAGCTGCGGCTTCAAGCATCTTCTCACGCCACTCTTCTGCAGATGCTTGTAACTCAGCAGGGATTTCCTCGTAAGAAAATTTAATCCCTTGTGAAGCTTCATCCCAAATAATGGCCTTCATTTTTACTAAATCGACCACGCCCTGGAAATTCTCTTCAGCCCCGATTGGGATCTGAATCAAAAGGGGGTTGGCTTTTAGGCGAGTCTTCATCTGGTCATAGACCTTGAAGAAATTTGCGCCCGTACGATCCATCTTATTTACGAATGCCAAACGAGGCACCCCATATTTATTAGCTTGGCGCCATACCGTTTCCGACTGTGGCTGAACACCACCTACAGCACAGTAAACCATGCATGCACCATCTAGAACGCGCATTGAACGCTCTACTTCAATCGTAAAATCCACGTGTCCAGGCGTATCAATAATATTGATACGGTGCTCAGCATAATTGCCGCCCATACCCTTCCAAAATGTGGTGGTTGCAGCAGAAGTAATCGTGATTCCACGCTCTTGCTCTTGCTCCATCCAATCCATAGTAGCTGCGCCATCATGGACTTCGCCAATTTTGTGATTCACGCCCGTGTAAAACAACACACGTTCCGTGGTCGTTGTTTTACCAGCATCAATATGAGCCGAAATACCGATATTGCGATATCGCTCGATAGGGGTTTTACGTGCCACTGTTGCCTCTTCTTTACTAAACGGTTAGAAACGGAAATGTGAGAAAGCTTTATTTGCTTCAGCCATACGGTGCACTTCTTCACGCTTCTTCATTGCGCCGCCACGTCCTTCAGCAGCTTCTAATAATTCATTAGCCAATCGTTGTGCCATCGACTTTTCACCGCGTTTTTTAGCAGCTTCGCGCAACCAGCGCATAGCTAATGCCGAACGACGTGATGGACGAACTTCAACAGGCACCTGGTAGTTAGCCCCACCAACACGGCGGCTTTTTACTTCAACCATTGGCTTTACATTCCCCATGGCTGTTGAAAAAATTTCCAAAGGTTCTTTGTTTGCTTTTTTCTCGATATGTGCAAATGCGCCATACACGATACGCTCTGCTACCGATTTTTTACCGTCCAACATCAAGACGTTCATGAATTTTGCTACTTCTACATTGCCAAACTTTGGATCCGGCAAAATTTCCCGTTTAGGGACTTCGCGACGACGCGGCATAACCACTCCTTCTATTCAGTTAGGGGTACTCCAACAAGAAGCACCCACATCAGTTACCCTACTATTTAAGAATATTGCTTAAACGGAGTAACCACTTACTTGTCTTTTAAGTCTGACAAAAATGACTTGTTACTGTAAAGCTAAATAATTAAGCGGCTTTCTTAGCGCGCTTTGCACCATACTTAGAACGCGACTGCTTACGGTCTTTAACACCCTGCAAGTCTAACGATCCACGAACAATGTGGTAGCGAACACCCGGCAAATCCTTCACACGACCACCGCGAATAAGAACCACTGAGTGTTCTTGGAGGTTATGCCCTTCACCACCAATGTAGGAAATAACTTCAAACCCATTGGTTAAGCGAACCTTAGCCACTTTACGAAGCGCTGAGTTTGGTTTTTTTGGTGTTGTTGTATACACGCGCGTGCATACACCGCGGCGCTGCGGACTGTTTTGCAGTGCAGGGCTCTTGCTTTTAACGGTAAGCCGTGTTCTTGGCTTGCGTAATAATTGATTAATTGTCGGCATAAAATGGCTCGGTTAGTACTTCCTTGATTACTTCTTTCATTCTTTCTGTTGAAAAATCAACTACTTAGAAAGAAAATGCATTCAAAATCGATAAAACTGGCTCTCTACTGAGTCAGTAGAGCCCATTATTCTAGCTTGACCAGCCTTTCCCGTCAACCTAATAGACGGGAAAAACTGGTCATCACTCTAGAATTAGCTAGGATCTGCCTCTCCGGAAGGCTCAACAACCTCAGCCTCTACTGCAGGCATATTGGCCATCGCATCCTCTTCGGCGGCAATCATCTTTGCACGATCCCGTTCGAATTGCTCCCTAACCTTGCGTGCACGGCGATAAGACAGACCGGTACCAGCAGGAATTAGGCGACCAATAATCACGTTTTCTTTCAATCCACGTAGGGTATCAACCTTGCCCATAATGGCTGCTTCGGTCAATACACGTGTCGTTTCTTGGAATGAAGCGGCAGAGATAAAGCTATCGGTCGACAAAGAAGCCTTGGTAATACCCAATAAGACATTCTCAAATTGAGCAGGGTGTTTACCTTCAGCAATCACTCGATCGTTTTCGTCATACAGTTTTGAGCGCTCAACCTGTTCTCCGGTGATAAAGTTGGCATCGCCTGGATCGGTGACCTGAACGCGGCGCAACATCTGACGCACGATAACTTCAATATGCTTGTCGTTGATCTTCACACCTTGCAAGCGATACACGTCTTGAACTTCATCGACGATGTAGATTGCGAGCTCTTCAATGCCTTTGAGAGTCAAGATATCGTGTGGGTCGGCAGGACCTTCCACAATCATCTCGCCCTTATTTACGACCTGACCATCATGAACGAGGACTTGTTTCTCTTTGGCTATCAGGAATTCATTGGCCTCACCATCCATGTCGGTAATTACCAAACGCTGTTTACCCTTGGTTTCCTTACCAAATGAAACGGTTCCGGTCACTTTTGCCAAGACTGCAGCATCTTTTGGAGAGCGGGCTTCGAACAACTCGGCAACCCGTGGCAAACCGCCGGTAATGTCGCGAGTTTTTTGCGATTCGATTGGAATACGCGCCAACACTTCGCCAACTTCTACCTTTTGACCGTCTTTGACTGTGATTAAAGCGCCAACCTGGAGACCAATAGTTACAGGGTGGTCCGTACCGGCGATCATCACATCATCGCCTTGATCATCAATCAAGTGAATGAAAGGGCGAACGCCTTTACTTGCAGCACTACGGCGCTTACCGTCAATTACCACCAATGTGGAAAGGCCGGTAACGTCATCCACCTGCTTAGCGACCGTTACACCTTCTTCAACGTTATCAAAACGAGCATTACCTGCATACTCAGAAATAATTGGACGAGTCAAAGGATCCCAAGTTGCTAAACTTGCGCCGGCTTTTACAGCCGCACCTTCTTTTAACAAAAGGGTTGCGCCATAAGGAACTTTATGACGTTCGCGCTCCCGACCGTTATCGTCAAGAATCAACGCTTCACCAGAACGGGAAATCACAATCTGCTCGCCCTTGGCGTTTTTAACAACGCGTAAAGTTGCAGAGAGTTTTAACGCACCATTTGATTTTGCTTCAACGTTGCTGGCAACTAAGGCCCGCGATGCCGCACCACCAATGTGGAAGGTGCGCATGGTTAACTGTGTTCCTGGCTCACCAATGGATTGAGCAGCGATTACGCCTACTGCCTCTCCAACGTTTACCAATCCACCGCGTCCAAGGTCGCGTCCATAGCACTTAGCGCACAAACCGTAACGGGTTGAGCAAGAAAGCACTGTGCGCACTTTGACTTCATCGATCCCCAAAGAAACAATTTCATCAACATGATCTTCGTCTAACAAGGTATCGTTTGGAACAAGAACCTCTTGAGTATCGGGATGAACAATATCGCCGATGCAAACGCGACCTAAAATACGATCGCGCAACGCTTCAATAATTTCCCCGCCCTCGACTAGAGCCTTCATTGTTACGCCATTGGTTACTCCGCAATCATCCTCAATCACAACCAAATCTTGGGTTACATCACATAAACGACGTGTTAGATAACCCGAGTTTGCTGTCTTCAGCGCCGTATCGGCCAAACCTTTACGTGCGCCGTGAGTGGAAATGAAGTACTGCAACACATTCAAACCTTCACGGAAGTTTGCAGTAATTGGCGTTTCAATAATCGAACCATCAGGCTTCGCCATCAATCCGCGCATACCGGCTAACTGACGAATTTGCGCTGCAGATCCACGTGCACCAGAGTCAGCCATCATATAAATAGAATTAAATGATTCTTGACGTACGGTCTTACCGTTACGATCCAGGACATCCACGTGGGACAACTCGTCCATCATGGCCTTGCCAACTTGATCGCCAGCAGCTCCCCAGATATCCACCACGTTGTTATAACGTTCCTGATTGGTTACTAGTCCAGACATAAACTGCTTGTCATACTCTTTAACCTTGGTAGAGGCTTCGGTGATGATGCGTTCTTTAGAGGTTGGAATTAGCATGTCGTCGATTGCAATCGAAATACCTGCCTTCGTGGCCAAACGGAAACCAGACTGCAAGAGGCGGTCAGCAAAAATAACCGTTTCACGCAATCCGCATTTACGAAATGAAGTATTGATTAAGCGAGAGATTTCTTTTTTCTTCAGGGGCTTGTTGATTTCCTCAAACAACATCCCTTTAGGCAAAATCTCAGACAAAATTGCACGGCCTACCGAGGTTTGATAAATTCTGGTTCTTTCAGCAAAGCGAGCATCGCCTTCAGCCTTTTTGTCCACAATTTCGTATTCGGTAATTCGGACTGCAACACGGGTAGCCAACTCAACTTCACCAGCTTCGTAAGCACGCACAACCTCAGTGATATTTGCGAAGACCATTCCTTCGCCCTTACCATTAATTTTGTCGCGGGTGGCATAGTACAAGCCCAACACTACGTCCTGTGACGGAACAATAGATGGCTCACCGTTGGCGGGAAATAATACGTTGTTGGAAGCCAGCATTAATGTGCGCGCTTCCATTTGCGCTTCCAGCGATAAAGGAACGTGAACCGCCATTTGGTCACCGTCAAAGTCCGCGTTAAATGCGGCGCAAACTAATGGGTGCAATTGGATCGCCTTACCTTCGATCAGCATTGGCTCAAAAGCTTGGATACCAAGGCGATGCAAAGTAGGTGCGCGGTTCAGCATAATTGGATGCTCGCGAATGACTTCTTCGAGAATATCCCAAACGATCGGCGTTTGACTTTCAACTTCTTTCTTTGCTGCCTTAATGGTTGTAGCAATTCCCAAAGTCTCGAGCTTGTTAAAAATAAACGGCTTGAACAACTCCAAGGCCATTAATTTTGGCAAACCGCACTGATGCAATTTCAATGTTGGACCAACTACGATGACTGAACGACCAGAGTAGTCAACCCGTTTACCCAACAAGTTTTGACGGAAACGGCCGCTCTTACCTTTAATCATTTCGGCTAGGGATTTCAACGGACGCTTATTGGCGCCAGTCATTGCCTTGCCGCGACGGCCGTTATCTAGCAATGAATCAACCGCTTCTTGCAGCATGCGTTTTTCATTGCGAACGATAATTTCCGGTGCGCGCAATTCCAGCAAACGCTTCAAACGATTGTTACGGTTGATAACGCGGCGATATAAATCATTTAAATCTGACGTAGCAAAGCGACCGCCATCCAACGGAACCAAGGGACGCAGTTCCGGCGGCAACACTGGCAACACTTCCATAATCATCCAGTCAGGCTTAATTCCTGAATTCTGGAATGCTTCTAGCACCTTTAGGCGTTTCGCATATTTTTTAATCTTCGCGTCGCTGCCCGTTGCTTTTAATTCAGCACGAATGGTTTCTACTTCACGAGCAATATCCAGTGAACGCAGCAATTCACGAATGCCTTCAGCACCCATGATCGCTGTAAATGCCCCATCGCCATGCTCCTCGACTTTGGCACTGTATTCGTCTTCAGACATAATCTGACCGCGCTTCATTGCGCCTTCAGGAGTAAGTCCTGCATCAACCACGACGTATGCTTCAAAATACAACACGCGCTCAATGTCACGCAAGGTCATATCGAGAACCATGCCCAAACGCGATGGAAGCGATTTCAAGAACCAAATATGGGCAACAGGAGCCGCCAATTCAATATGGCCCATGCGTTCGCGACGAACTTTCGCAAGCGTTACTTCAACTCCGCACTTTTCGCAAATAACGCCACGAAACTTTAAACGCTTGTATTTACCGCATAAGCACTCATAGTCTTTAGTTGGTCCAAAAATTTTGGCGCAGAACAATCCATCACGCTCAGGCTTGAAAGTCCGATAGTTAATGGTTTCTGGTTTCCGCACTTCACCAAATGACCATGAGCGGATTTTTTCTGGGGAAGCAAGGGCAATCTTAATGACATCAAACTGCTCCTCGCCTTGGGTTTGCTTAAATAGATCGAGCAATGCTTTCATATCAGTTGCGCTCCATGTCAATGTCAATACCCAACGAACGGATTTCTTTTACCAGTACGTTGAATGATTCGGGCATACCAGCATCAATCGTGTGCTCACCTTTGACGATGTTTTCGTAAACCTTGGTTCGACCTGCTACGTCATCGGACTTCACTGTCAGCATTTCCTGCAGAACGTATGAAGCGCCGTAGGCTTCAAGAGCCCAAACTTCCATCTCACCAAAGCGTTGACCACCAAACTGTGCTTTACCACCCAAAGGCTGTTGAGTCACCAGTGAGTAAGGGCCGGTTGAACGAGCATGCATCTTGTCATCAACCAAATGGTGCAGTTTCAAGACGTGCATTACGCCGACTGTAACTGGACGCTCAAACTGATCGCCAGTACGCCCGTCGCACAATACCATTTGTTGACGTGATGGAGTCATTTTTAAGGACTTCGCTACATCCTCAGGAAAGGCAAACTCAAGCATCTTGCCAATTTCTGCTTCAGTAGCACCATCAAATACAGGGGTTGCAAAAGGCAGTCCTTGACGTAAATTCTCAGCCAAGATATCCACTTGCTCATCTGTAAAGCTGTCAATGTCTTCTTGACGTCCGGTTTCGTTGTAGAGCGACTTCAACAATTTGCGCATTTCTGCTTGCTTTACATGGTCCTTGATCATCTTGTCGATACGCTTGCCAATACCCTGAGCAGCCCAACCTAAGTGGGTTTCTAAAATCTGACCCACGTTCATACGGGATGGAACACCCAATGGATTGAGAACAATATCCACTGCACGACCATCGGCCATAAATGGCATATCTTCAGCAGGTGCAATTTTCGAAACAACGCCTTTATTACCATGGCGGCCAGCCATCTTGTCGCCAGGCTGTAAACGACGCTTCACAGCTAAATAGACTTTGACCATCTTAGTCACGCCTGGCTGCAAATCATCACCCTGAGTCAATTTGGTGCGCTTCTCTTCAAACGCATCATCAAACTGTTTACGCTTGGTTTCTATCGCAGTCTTAATTGCCTCAACTTGAGTAGCAACCTCTTCATCCGCTGGGCGAATATCAAACCAGTGATACTTGTCCAAATTATCAAGATATGCTTTATCAATCTTGGTGCCTTTAGCCAATTTTTGTGGTCCGCCATTGACAACTTTACCGATCAACATTTTTTCCATACGATTGAAGGCATCGCCCTCAACAATACGCAACTGATCGTTTAGATCCAAGCGATAACGTTGGAGCTCTTCCTGAATGATGGCTTGTGCACGCGCATCGCGCTCAATGCCTTCACGGGTGAAGACCTGAACGTCGATAACGGTACCAATCATTCCAGAAGGCACACGTAAAGAAGTGTCTTTAACATCGGATGCTTTTTCACCGAAGATGGCGCGCAACAGTTTCTCTTCTGGAGTGAGCGTTGTCTCACCTTTTGGAGTTACTTTACCCACCAACACATCACCAGCCTCGACTTCAGCTCCGATGTACACAATACCGCTCTCATCTAAACGAGAAAGTTGTGATTCAGCCAAGTTCGAAATATCGCGTGTTATTTCTTCTGAGCCCAATTTGGTGTCGCGGGCAACAACCGACAACTCTTCAATATGAATTGAAGTGTAACGATCATCAGCAACAACCTTTTCAGAAATCAAAATCGAATCTTCGAAGTTATAACCGTTCCATGGCATAAATGCCACGGTCATGTTTTGACCTAATGCCAGTTCACCTAAGTCCGTCGAGGCGCCGTCACCTACAACGTCGCCACGCTGAACCTTATCGCCAACCTGAACGATTGGGCGTTGGTTAATATTGGTATTTTGGTTTGAGCGGGTGTACTTAATAAGGTTGTAGATATCAACGCCGACTTCACCTGCTGCAGTTTCATCATCGTTTACACGAATAACAATACGGTTTGCATCAACGTAATCAACAACACCACCTCTGGTAGCCAACACTACAGTACCTGAATCAACGGCCACAATACGCTCAAGACCAGTTCCTACGAGCGGCTTATCAGGACGCAAACAAGGCACAGCCTGACGTTGCATATTCGCACCCATCAGCGCACGGTTTGCATCATCATGCTCCAAAAATGGAACAAGCGAGGCGGCCGCAGAAACGATTTGGCTTGGAGCAACGTCAATAAAATCAACTCGCTCCGGACTCACCATTAAGGTTTCACCAGCTTGACGTGCTGACACCAATTCGTCGGCTAAATTACCATTTTTATCGATCGTGGCATTTGCCTGAGCAATAACGTATTTTGCCTCTTCAATTGCAGACAAATACACAACCTCATCGCTAACCTTGCTGTTCGCAACCTTACGATAGGGCGTTTCCAAAAAGCCATGCTCATTTAATCGAGCAAACAAAGCGAGTGAGTTAATCAAGCCAATGTTTGGTCCTTCTGGTGTTTCAATAGGGCAAACGCGTCCATAGTGGGTTGGATGCACGTCGCGAACCTCAAAACCTGCTCGTTCGCGTGTCAAGCCACCAGGTCCTAATGCAGAAATACGGCGTTTGTGTGTGATTTCTGAAAGAGGATTCGTTTGATCCATAAACTGCGACAACTGCGATGATCCAAAGAATTCGCGAATGGCAGATGAAATCGGTTTGCTATTAATCAAGTCGTGCGGCATGAGGTTTTCAGTCTCAGCCTGGCCAAGGCGCTCTTTCACAGCACGTTCTACACGCGATAAGCCAGCACGGAATTGGTTTTCAGCCAATTCGCCAACACAGCGAACACGACGATTACCTAAGTGGTCGATATCGTCCACTTCGCCTTTACCATTTCGCAAATCAACAAGCAGCTTGATGGTGTCAAGAATGTCTTCATTTGAAAGTACCATGCTGCCTTCCATCTCAGCACGGCCAAGACGACTGTTTACTTTCATGCGGCCTACACGCGATAAATCGTATGAATCTTCGTTATAGAACAGGCGTTGGAATAAAGCCTCTACCGCATCTTCTGTCGGAGGCTCACCAGGGCGCATCATGCGATAAATTGCAATTCGTGCAGCCATTTGATCGGCAGTTTCATCGCTACGCAATGTCTGAGAAATATAAGCCCCAGAGTCCAAATCATTCGTATAGATGGTTTCTAATTGCTTAATACCTGCATCGCGAAGTGTTGCCAACATCTCTTCTGTGATTTCATCATTGGCATATGCCAGCAATTCGCCTGAATCTTCATCAACAATATTTTTGGCAACGACACGCCCAACCAAGTAATCGTCTTGGACAACGATCGTTTTTGTTTTTGCTGCTTCTAGCTCGCGAATGTGCTTGGCATTGATGCGCTTATCCTTTTGAACAATAACGTTCCCGCTCTTATCCAAAATGTCAAAGCGAGCCAATTCGCCACGCAAACGCTCGGGAACAAATTCCATTGAAGCGCCGTTTGCGCTTAATGCAAAATGATCAAAATTAAAGAAGTTTGCAAGGATCTGTTCTATATTTAAACCGATTGCCTTTAGCAAAATAGTGACGGGCATCTTCCGTCTACGGTCAACACGGAAATAGAGTATGTCTTTTGGATCAAACTCAAAATCAAGCCATGAGCCACGGTAAGGAATAATACGTGCCGAGAAAAGCAATTTCCCTGAGCTGTGCGTCTTGCCTTTATCGTGTTCAAAAAATACGCCGGGAGAACGATGCAATTGCGATACGATGACACGCTCTGTGCCATTAATCACAAATGAGCCGTTATCGGTCATGAGCGGAATTTCGCCCATATAGACTTCGCTCTCTTTGACTTCTTTTACCTTAGTAGGCGCTTCGCGATCATAAATAATCAAGCGAACTTTGGCACGTAATGCTGAATGGAAGGTGTAACCGCGCTGTTGACATTCTTTCACGTCAAAAGGTGGTTGCGATAACTGGTAGGACACGTATTCCATACGTGCGTAACCGTTATTGGAAACTATTGGAAATGCCGATGTAAATGCTGCCTGCAAACCCTCATTAATGCGGGAAGTTGCAGGCTTATCAGCCTGTAAAAATTTAGCGTATGACTCCAGCTGCGTTGCGATCAGGTAAGGAACCTGGTGATTATTTACTCGCTTAGCAAAGCTTTTACGGATTCGCTTGCGTTCGGTGAAGCTATAGTTCATTTCATCTCCGAATTCAGCGACTGAGCAAAGATTTGGCGGTTGGCCTCTACCAACCTCTGGCGGACAACACCAAACCGAATCGATTTAGTGCCCGACCAAACTTGCCTTCTGCAGTCGTATCAGAAGGCAAACCCGATTTCAATAAATAATGAAATCGGGTTTGACCTCTAAAGATCAAACCCAAAAAGACTAGGGCCCCTATTACGGAAGCTCTAGTCCAATTTGTTGTATTACTTGATTTCTGCTTTAGCGCCTGCGTCTTCAAGCTTCTTCTTGGTTTCTTCGGCTGTCTTTTTATCAACGCCTTCTTTGATTGGCTTCGGTGCGCCATCTACCAAATCCTTAGCTTCTTTCAGGCCAAGGGCAGTAATTTCGCGAACAGCCTTAATTACTTGAACTTTGTTTGCACCAGCCTCGAGGAGGTTTACGGTGAACTCAGTTTGCTCTTCAACTGCAGCACCTGCGCCGCCGCCAGCAGGACCAGCAACAGCCATTGCTGCAGCTGAAACGCCAAACTTTTCTTCAAATGCCTTAACAAGATCATTCAGATCCATAACGGACATGCTGCCTACTGCTTCAATAATTTCTTCTTTGGTAATCGCCATTTTTAGCTCCTAATACTTAAATAGTTAATCCAGTGCTTATTCAGCGGCTGGGGTTTCAACATTTGGTTCTGTGCTTGCTGCAACAGGCTCTGCTACCTCTGGAGTAGCTTCTACTGCGGCTACTTCAACAGGCGCTGCTTGGGGAGCAGGGGCTCCTTCTGCTTTTTGAGCTGCTACTGCACCCAATACGCGAGCCATAGCAGATACTGGGGCCAGCATGACACCCAACAACTGCGACAACAGCTCATTACGGCTTGGAATTGCAGCCAGCGCTTTCACGCCATTTAGGTCCAACAGTTTGCCGTTGTAAAGGCCAGCTTTAATGACAAGGTTCTCTTGAGTCTTGGAAAAATTCTGCATAACCTTTGCCGAGGCAATGGGATCAACAGAAATACCGTAAATCAAGGGTCCTACCATCGAATCGGCTAGAGGCTCAAACTGGGTGCCTTGTGCAGCACGACGAGCAAGGGTGTTCTTCAAAACACGAAGATATACGCCTTGATCGCGCGCACTTGCACGCAACTTTGTCAATTGCTCAACAGGAATACCACGGTATTCTGCCAAGACAACGGTTTGAGCCGCAGCCAATTGAGCGCCGACATCAGCAACAATCGCTTTTTTGTCTTCTACATTCAAAGGCACGGTTTAACTCCTTAAAAACCAACTGTTACCAGTTGGGGTTACACACCAGCGTCTGATTCTTCAATCACAAAAACTGTGAAATCATTTCAGGGTCGCCATCTGCGTTGGTTTTTGCTTTCGCAAAGATTAAGAACTAACCATTCAATATCGACTAATTCACCAACGGTCTTTGATGTTCGACTCCCTTACGAAAGTCGACCCAAAGTTCTTTTTTGCTACAAGCTCCTTACTGGGCCGCCTGTAGCGATGCTTGATCCACACGAACACCAGCACCCATCGTGCTGCTGACCGCAACTTTTCTTAAATAGATTCCCTTGGTTGCAGCAGGCTTAGCCTTGTTCAAAGCTTCCAGCAATGCCAACAAATTGGTCTTTAATGCACTTGGCTCGAATGAACGGCGTCCAATGCTTGCGTGGACAATACCAGCCTTATCAACACGGAATTGCACTTGTCCTGCCTTGGCGTTCTTAACCGCGGTTGCAACATCCGGAGTGACGGTACCGACTTTAGGGTTTGGCATCAACCCACGCGGGCCTAATACTTGGCCCAGAGTACCAACAATTTTCATCGTATCTGGCGAAGCAATCAAAATATCAAAGTCGATCTTGCCGCCCTTGATCTGCTCAGCCAACTCTTCCATTCCAACGATTTCAGCACCGGCAGCTTTAGCTTGCTCGGCTTTTTCACCTTGAGCAAATACCGCTACCCGAACATGCTTACCGGTCCCGGCTGGGAGAACAACTGCGCCACGAACTACTTGGTCAGATTTTTTGGCATCAATGCCCAACTGAATAGCAACATCAATTGACTCATCAAATTTAGCTGTCGCACACTCTTTAACGAGATTTAATGCATCGTCCAATGGATAAAACTTATTACGGTCTACCTTTGATGCGATAGCTTTTAAGCGTTTAGATAATTTCATGATTAGAGACCTTCCACAGTAATGCCCATGGATCGGGCACTGCCAGCGATCGTTCTTACTGCTGCATCCATGTCAGCGGCAGTGAGATCGGGCATTTTAGCTTTAGCAATTTCTTCCGCTTGAGCGCGGGTAATTTTTCCAACCTTATCGGTATGGGGGCGGGGTGATCCCTTGTCAATCTTTGCAGCCTTTTTGATCAAGATCGTTGCTGGTGGAGTCTTCATCACAAATGTGAAGCTCTTATCAGCAAACGCTGTAATCACAACTGGAATTGGAAGTCCTGGCTCAACACCCTGTGTTTGGGCATTAAATGCCTTACAGAACTCCATAATATTTAAGCCGCGCTGTCCTAATGCTGGACCAACAGGGGGCGATGGGTTTGCTTTACCTGCAGGGATCTGCAGTTTGATAAAGCCAATAATTTTCTTTGCCATTTCTTGCTCCTTAAAGCGCGTTATGAATATCTGAATAACCGCTGTTGAGTAAACGCTTCACTAGATTTGGCGATCTAGATCCGCTCCTCGGTCAATTAACCAAAACCTTGCTGCCTTTACCTCTAAAACTTACATCTTTTCTACTTGCCCGAACTCCAGTTCAACTGGGGTACCGCGGCCAAAAATTGTAACAGAAACGCGTAAGCGGGACTTTTCGTAGTTCACTTCTTCTACATTTCCATTAAAGTCGGTAAATGGCCCTTCTTTAACTCGGACCATTTCACCCACCTCAAATAGCGTTTTAGGCTTCGGCTTATCGACGCCAGCCTGCATTTGATCCATGATTTTGGTAACTTCGGTAGTGGAAATGGGTGAAGGGCGGTTTCTGACACCCCCAACAAAACCCGTGACTTTTGGTGTGTTTTTCACCAAATGCCAACTTATATCCGTCATTTCCATTTCAATCAAAACATATCCTGGGAAAAAACGGCGCTCCGTAACCGACTTTTGACCACCCTTAATTTCTACCACCTCTTCGGATGGAACCAAGATGCGTCCAAATTTTTCAGGCATGCCTGAGCGAGCAATCCGCTCTTCTAGGCCTTTTTTAACGCTTTTTTCCATACCAGAATATGCATGGATAACATACCAACGCATATTGCCAGTAGCTTGTGGATTTGAAACCAACTCAGAATCAATCATTTTTCTTACTCACTTCCAGCCTAGAAAGGCTGAAAAAACTAGCCATTCAATCAATTTGTCTGCCGTCCATAAAAATATCGACATGATCAGTACAAAACCAAATACGACCAAAGTCATTTGGGTCGACTCTTTACGAGTAGGCCAAACCACTTTCTTAACCTCGTACCAGGAATCTTTGGCATAGGCAATGAAACGTCGCCCATCCGGAGAAACAGCCACAATCAAAACTGCTGCGGCAATACCGCCAAATAAGACGGCTAAACGAATTAGCAAAGACTGATCAATGAGCGTGTAGTAAAGAACTAACGCTGCAACGACAATGAGAGCAGCCAGTCCGGAGACCCAGCTGCTTTTTTCTTGCGAATGACTTGCTGATTGTTGCGCCATATTACTTTCAGTTCAAACTGTGGCAGGGGCGGAGGGCATCGAACCCCCAACCTTTGGTTTTGGAGACCAACGCTCTGCCAATTGAGCTACACCCCTATATTTCTAATTAAGCCAAAATCTTTGCAACCACGCCGGCGCCAACAGTACGGCCACCTTCGCGAATCGCAAAACGCAAACCTTCTTCCATGGCGATCGGAGCAATCAACTTCACCGTATTGTTGACGTTATCGCCCGGCATCAGCATCTCTTTATCCTTTGGCAACTCAATCGAACC
>CAIKFU010000028.1 GCA_903826775.1 uncultured beta proteobacterium
CCCCAAAACCCCAAAACCCCATTCGTTTAATGATTGATTGATTCGTATTATATATAAATTATATAAAATCTAAGAATGGGTAATAACGTGGCATAAGGATTTACATACGGAGTATGGCGGGAGGATTTGCCAAAATACAATCAGCAGCGCTACCGAGAGCGAAATGCGCACCATTCCCGACAAGCGCGTATCGCTATCTAGAAACGCTGCAAAGTTGGACAGCCATGAACGCATTACTGCTTGCCTCTGGCAACCGCTTTTTTACCGCCCCCTTTTTTGCCGACCACCTTACCGTCCTTATACACAGTCTGGCCTCTCACCATGGTAATGACGGGTTTTCCTTTGACCATTCTCCCGGCATACGGACTCCAGCCTACCAAACTCAATACGTCTTCGTCGCGGATTTCATACTCTTGATTCAGATCCACCAACACCAAATCGGCATGATTGCCAGGAACAATGCTGCCCTTTTTCTCCAGATTAAAAAGGCGGGCCGGTGAGGATGCGGTCAACTCAACCACCCGGTCCAAGGAAATCTTCCCTTCGGCAACGGCCGTTAGCAACAAGCTCAAATAGAACTGCGTTGAGGGGGTTCCGGTATGCGCCTTCCAGCCATCGGTCCAGCCGATTTCCTTTTCTTCCTTGGTATGGGGGGCATGATCCGTTGCGATGATGTCAATCGTGCCATCGTTTAATCCCTCCCAAAGGCCGGGTACGTTTTTCTCGGGAACCCAATACGACAGCGCGTACGATCCCAATCGTTCGATCGCCGACCAATCGCACCCCAAAAATACCGCCCAAGGATTCATCTCGCAGGTCACCCGTTGACCGTTCTTCTTCGCCTGCCGAATCAACTCCACACTGCCAGTGGTTTGGGTGTGCAACACGTGCAGATGGCACCCCGATGCCTTTTGCAATCGCAGTAGGGTTGCGATGGCAGACTCCCAAATCACCCCATCGTAAGCAGCATAGGCTTTTGCATAGGCCAAGGCATCCCGCTCCCCCTTTTCCCAAAACTTTTTTTCAATCACGTCCATGAGGGCTTGATCATGCGGATGCACCATCAACGGGACATTGACGGCGGCACACGCCTGCATAATTTCCAAAATCTTCCCATGGTCGTGAACACCTATTCCTGGCATATGCGGGTAATTTCTACCGGTATCCACCACCATAAAAATCTTAAATGCGGTGATGCCCTCCTTGGCCATATCCGGAACCTCGCTCAGGATGGTTGGGGCGGGATTGAAGTTCCAATCGACGATGGCATCTTTTTCATAAATTGCGAATTGCTTTTTTAATAAGTCCAGCGAATTGGGTGGTGGCGTGACATTGGGCATGCCCACAGAAGTCGTTACCCCGCCTGCCGCGCATTGCTGGGTAGCCGTATAAATGGTGTCCTTGTATTCGAATCCCGGCAACGACCCTTCACGATGGTGGGAATGCATATCGATTACTCCCGGCAGAACCGTTAATCCGCTGGCATCGAGCGTTTCCTTGGCGTGAACCTCTGAATCGTCCTGGTAGATTCCCGCAATCAATCCATCCTTCACTCCGATGGAGCCGGAAATTAATCCGCCCGGCGTCGAGATTGACGCATTTTTTATCAAAAGATCCATGCTGTTCTCCGTATATGCAATTTAATCAATGGTTGAAACTTCTTTAGAAGCGATTACAGACAGAACCTCTTCGACGTATGCTTGCGAAAGGCCTTGGGTAATAAATACCATCCGACTTTCAAATGGCTCACCTGCGGGCCACGATTGCAATTCCGTTGGCGGATGAAACAGTCGCTGCACCGCTTGAAAGACGATCGGCTTCTCGCACCCGTGAATTTTTACTATTCCCTTAACCCGTAGCAACTGTTTGGCATGCGCAATCACGAGCGCATCCAGCCAAGCCGAAACGTGTTCCCAGTGCAAGGGCTGTGAAAACGTTAAGCAGAATGAATGGATATCCCGCTCTTTTAAACTGTTCGAGTGCCGATACTTCCGGTGCGTAGCGCTGGCTTCTTCCGGCATCAGCTTGAAGGAGGTATTTTCGTATGAAGCGGCATTCAGCCACCGCAACATCTGCTGTGGATCGTGAAAATTCCGCATGTGGTGATCGAACAAATCCAAAAAAATGGGCCGATCGCCAACGCTGGATAAGCACACATCGACCCCGGGATTGATTGCTTGAATCTTATTAGAAAGATTGGTATTTACATCGCCTACCAAATCATTCTTTGAGACGACGATCCGGTCTGCGATTGCCAATTGCCGAACGGCCTCCGGAAAACGAGCGAGATTGTCCTCACCCTGAACGGCATCAATAACCGCAACCACCGTACTTAAGCAATATTTTCTGGCAACGGGCATCGTCATAAACACCTGCACCAATTGCGAAGGATCCGCCAATCCGGTAGTCTCGATCAGGACCCGATCAAACCACCGTATTTCGCGATTGGCGCGTTTAATCAATAACTCGCGCAAGGTGTTTACCAAGTCTCCGCTCACTGTGCAGCATAAACACCCATTCGACAATTCAATGGTTCGGTCGTCGCTTCGCACAATCAGGGCATGATCGATGCCAATATCGCCAAATTCATTGACGATGACGGCAACACCCGATAAATCCGCTGAACTCAACCAATGGTTGAGCAAGGTGGTTTTGCCGCTGCCCAGAAAACCGGTCAGCAAACAAACCGGAATCACGGCGTTCTCGGTATGTTGAGGCGTCATGAAAAAAATTTACTGTGCTAGAAAACTGGGGTCGTAGTATTTCTTCACATCAAATTGACCCGTCTGCTTTTCTCCCAAGGCTTCATCAATCTTGATGATGTTCTCCAAGCTGGCGGAACTTAAACGCAAATCCCTGCCAATCGCCTTCTGGTCTTCAACGATGAATTTGTACGATCCTTCGCAGATTTTTTCATCGATTTTGGTGTACTTTGAAAGGGTGGATATTGCCTTGGCTTTATTGCCAGGGACGTAAATCCAGCGGGCTGCCGCCTGCAAGGCGGTAGTTAAATTTTTGGCGACTTCTCGATTTTTAGTAGCCCAGTCTTTATTTAAAATCAAAGGCGTCTGAAGATAGGGCTCCTTATAGACATCCAACACCTTCATGCCTTCATTTTCCGCCAGCGTATCGAATGGCGCGATTAATAATGCCCCTTTGACTTGACCATTTTCTAGCGCCACCAGCCTGTCCCGGGAATTGGTCAACGACACCATCTTCGTATCATTCGGGTTGACGCCCAGCTTTAACAGTTGGTATTTCAAGAGGTTGGCGGTTCCCCCTTCGACGGCACCAGCGGTCACGTTCGTGTCGGTCAATTGTTTGGCACTCGTAATCCCGGGCGCACCCACTAAGCGCAGGATGGTTTTCTCCAGCACCGCCCCGGTGATGACGATGGGCGCACCTTTATCAATGGCGCGAATGGCCAGATCGCCCAACGCAATTCCGGCCTCCACGCTTCCAGAAGCAACGGACTGAACCAACACGGCGCTGCTGCCCACCACCAAAGACTCCACCTTGATGTTGCGCGCCTTGTAGAACCCTTCCTCCTCGGCAATCGCATGCAACCACAGCAATGCGCTGGGTGCCAACATGCTGACTCGGACAACCGATTGAGCCCGGACCACCTGGATCTGAAATGCCGCCCAAACAACCAATCCAATCACCCCAGTTTTGCTGAGCATGGCAAATGACTTCGTATTCATAACACCCCCACAAGGTTGCCCGCGATCATTGAATTTCCTGTGCAATCAATATATCATAATTCTCAATATATGAAAATTATGTAATTTCTTAAATATTGACTATAGATGGATTTAACGCCCCCTGAACACGCAGTCAATTCGCTACCCACATTCGACCTACAGAAAGACTCCGCTTGGCTGAAAAAAATCGCTGGCTAGCAATTCTCGATTTATTTGAAAGCGACCTTCGCGTGCTGACGGTTGAATTCATTTCCGTTGCGCTGTCGATCTCATTAAGCACCGCCTACCGCAGTGTCGCCCAGCTGTGCAAAGCCGGTTTTTTGGACAGGGTCTCTAGCAATGGCTATGCCCTTGGATCGGCGTTTATTCATTACGATTACGTGCTGCGACAAAAAGACCCATTGATACAGGCTGCCAAACCTGTCATGGCGTTACTGCTGAGTCAAACATTGCAAAGCGCCACGGTCATCTTGTGCAAACGGTATCGGGATTGCATTATGTGCGTGCACGAAGAGCACGGCAAAGAACAGCATCTTCCGGCAAGCTACGAACGGGGTATGGAAATGCCAATCTTCCTAGGGGCTACCTCTAAAGTGATCCTTGCCCACCTGCCCGACCGCATTCTCAAAAAAACCTACCTGAATCACGAATCGACCATCCAAGCCACAACGAATGTCCATCACTGGAAGGATTTTAAAAATCAACTGAACCTGATTAAAAAACAAGGCTACGCCCAAACCGAATCCGAGGTGACAAACAACATCACCGGCATTGCAGCGCCCATCATCCGCGATGACAAGATTATTGGAGGGGTTAGCCTGGTCTTTTCCATTGGCAATACCAAACAACGAAAAGCCGCCGAACAATTTCCACCGCACGTGATTGCAGCGGGGCAGCGCATCTCCGCCAACCTGAACCAATGAATGCATGAATGAGGCGTTGCTTGTCGACCCTAAACGGCGTTGATGGCATTTACTAAAAAATTTCTGCGTACCAATCTATTTGAACTTGCATTTTTCCTGCTGTTGAATTCCCCATTTGTTAGTGCTCCCTGGGCAGCTATGCCCTAGGTACAGAGGTGCTTTGACGAATAATGAGTTCGGGATCCAATTTGCGCCTGAGGATCTCAAGCGATCGGACTCCATTGATCTGGTCGACCAAAATTTTCGTACTCAATTCCCCAATCAGGACCGCATTTGAATGGACGGTAGTCAATGTAGGATTGAGCAATTGAGCGATCTCCCAATCCGACTAAACCCGTCCCCCTTCGCTAATGTGAATAAGCATCCATTTTCCATAAAGGATATCGCTAAACCTTCTGCGACTTAAACGTACGATTCTTTCAAGTTAAATCCATTTCCGCATAGCCGCTGGCATGTAATGCACATCCTCAAACGAGAGCTGGGGTAAATACTCCTTAATCAACTGAACCACCACCCTTGCTTGATTTGCATCCCGAATTTTCTTCAATGCATCACGATCTTTTTGTTTAGACATCCAAAATTTGAACAAAGCAAATGCACGCGGATCAACGGTTGTGATTTCCGCCATACTTCCATTTGTTCCAACCACCACCTCTTTGAATTTAGGTGCACTTAATAGCCAGTCGATATTTCTTGCTTTAACGGCCCAAAAATCCCCATCGACTTGTGAAACTTTGGAAAGCCCAGTTTGATGTCCGTGATCCATACGCCGCAACAAATCCACCTCATACCCGTTCGCATTGACAGCCGTATAAAGCTGGTCCGAACGCAACTTAAACGTTTTATCGATCTTTTGTAGAAAACCGATCATTCCCCCGGCAAAGGATTCCGGCACAGCAATGGTCAATTTTCGCCTGTTGTCCCACAACAGATCAAGATCATTGGTTGCCAGATGCTCTTGCTCTATCCTGACGCCAGCGCTCGCTTCATAGGCATACAGCGCATTAGTGCCGATAACAATAAAGTTATGCTCCAGGCCAACCTCCCTAAGGCCATTGAGAATATCAATAATCTGATCGTCAACCCGGCCGACAAACAGTGCTTTATTTAGGCGACGGTTCATTGCAAGCGCTTTTACAAGGCTAGCGCGGCGCTCCTCTGCCACCTGTTTGCCTTGTGTGAATTTATTGAAAATGGCTTCCGTTTGAGGATTTTTTGCACCTAAACTTTTTTGCGACGACTTGGTTGTCGTTCTGATCAAATAGACATGGCCTTTGACCTCCCTCCAAAACATGCCCCCGCGAAACTGTTTTGCATCCATTTCGGCATCGCGCAAAGCGGTAAAAGCCTGCTTCGCATTGATGTATTGGCGAATACTATTGCCACTTAAGGGCTGAGTTTCAATGTTATTTGTCATTTTTTAAATATACAGTGAAACTTTTTGATTATCAATATGTTGGGTGATTTTACATTCGATGAGGCCTGGAAGTTTTGGCAGTTTGCCTCAGAACCCGTTCGGTGAGGGCTAATTGGAGGCGCGTGAGGTAAAAGTA
>CAIKFU010000029.1 GCA_903826775.1 uncultured beta proteobacterium
CATAGCAAGCCTTACGCAACTTCCATCTGAAAGACCCGTATCCGGGGCGCAATCCTCTTTTGCAAGGTACGACTGGCCATGCGAATGTCGTACTCCGCCTGCAGATTGATCCAAAAGCGCGGTTCCATCGAAAAAAAGAGGCCGAGCCGCAATGCCGTATCCGCAGTGATGGGCCGGTTTCCATGGATGATCTCGCTAATGCGACTGGGCGACACATCGATATCCGCCGCCAATTGGCGTGCGCTGATGCCCATCGGTTTCATGAATTCCTCCAGCAAGATTTCCCCGGGGTGAATTTCAGCAAGCAATTTGTTCATAGATCCTCTTTAATGGTAGTCCACAATTTCGACCTGATACGCACCATCCGTCTTCCAGATGAAGCACGCCCGCCATTGGTCGTTGATGCGAATGCTGTGCTGACCCTTCCGTTTCCCCTTGAGCGCCTCCAGTTGATTGCCAGGAGGGATCCGCAAACTCTCGAGCAAACCGACCGCATGCAATTGCAATAATTTTCGGCGCGCCACCCGCTCGATACTGTTCCAACGGCGCGTCGGGACGCTATGAAATAGGGCCTGAGTATCCGAGCAAGCAAATGATTGGATCATGCTTCATGATAATCTACTCAACAGAATCTGTAAAGGAGTTTCTATTTATCAGGTTCTGCAATACGGAACAATGCCCGCTATTGGGCAATAACTGGATTGTTTGAATAAACCCCAGGGCTTTCGATGCTAAACCATCGCCATCAAGGGTTTGAGTTGGATTGGGGCGATCGCAGGATTATTTTTAAATTTTTGTTCCACCTCCCAAAGATCCACCGCTTCTTGCATATGCAACCAGCTTTCAGGTGAACCGCCAATGACTTTCGCGAGCCGAACGGCCATCTCGGCGCTCACGCCTCTTTTTCCATGCAGTATCTCTGAGACAGTCAACCGGCTAACGCCCAAATGATTGGCAAAAACCGCTTGGGTAATGCCCAACTCCGGCAGAATATCTTCTCGCAAAATCGCGCCCGGGTGAGTAGGTCTGCGGTTTGGATTTCTTAAACTTTTCGTTATTTTCTTCATTAGTGATAATCCTCCAAATCAACTCGGATGGCATTATCGCCATCAAACATAAAAGTAATTCGCCAATTTCCGGACACAAAAACAGCGTAGCAACCTTTTCTCTTACCCTTTAATTCATGAAACCGATAACCAGGCAAGTCCATATCCTCGGGGACAACTGCAGCGTCTAGGCGATCCAAAATACGCTCAATTCTCGCGGCATACTGAGCAGGAATGGCTTTGTAACTACCCCTGATAAAAAACCCCTCCAACCCTTTATGGTTAAACGAACTGATCATCCCAATATTGTAATCTAAAACATTACAATGTCAAGTCATGCATTACATCATTGGCACGCTATTGGGCATTCACTGTATATGGTCTGAATTTATTTGTAGACCTCTTTGCGGTTGCCGATTCTCAACACCAATATACAAATCCGATTGTCCAATATGGCAGCAATAATCCGATATGAACCGACCCGATATTTCCAAAATTCGCCAAGCTCCGATCCTTTTAAGGCTTGCCCCAGTTTCCTGGGATCGCTTTGAGCGGCAACCCGTTCTTTCAGAAATTGGAGAATTCGTTTGGCGATTTGCGGGTCTAATTTGCTCAGTTCCTTCTTGGCAGCAGGATCAAATTCAATCTGCCAAACCAAGCTCTTGCTCCAGTTGGTTTAACTTGATGGTTTTGGATTTGCCATTTTGGATGCTTTTCAGTCTCTTTTCGGCTAAATAGAGATCCTCGAGATCATCTAAGTGCTCCAAGATCGCTTCACGTGCATAGAACGTTTTGGTCCGTCCAGTTTTCTTTGCTAAATTTCCAAGCCGTAATTCAATATCATCGGGTAGTCTAATGGCTAGCATATTTGCTCCTCAGTTGCTATACAAGTATAGCAACTAGTTTGGATCACGGCAAGCCCACAGATCTGCCCGCTATTGGGCGTTCCCCATTCCCATCCAACACCACCCTCATAGCAAGCCTTACGCAACTTCCATCTGAAAGACCCGTATCCGGGGCGCAATCCTCTTTTGCAAGGTACGACTGGCCATGCGAATGTCGTACTCCGCCTGCAGATTGATCCAAAAGCGCGGTTCCATCGAAAAAAAGAGG
>CAIKFU010000030.1 GCA_903826775.1 uncultured beta proteobacterium
CCAGAACGGCAAAATGCCAGAATAGGGCTTGGCAAGGTCTTGAGCAAACGGGCCATCTCTAACACCTGTTCCTGAGTTAAGGATCCACTCACAACCGGCAAATATACGTAACTTAATCCCAACTTTTGGGCGACAGCTTCAATATCGGCATTCTTTGGCTGGCTTGGACCCCCCTCATCATCGGGTCGGTTATTAATAACGCTTTTATATCCCTGTTGCAATATTTCAACCAATTGGCTTGATTCAATTTGTCCAGCAGTACCAAATAAATCGTTGTGACAAGTAATCTCAATACCCATTTCACCCTCTAGTAATAAATGAATTAAATGATTCTAATTTAACTTTTATGCGCACTAAAAAATTTATCACAAAAAAACATACCGCATAGCATGGCAATTACAAAAACTAAGGCCTTAATTTGCCCTCCGCCCAAGGATACAAGCGCCGGCCCTGGACAAAAACCAGCGATGCCCCAACCAACTCCAAAAATAACGCTTCCAATAAGCAATGGCTTTGTTATATCCCTCCTAACTGGAATGTGAAGCGCTCCGCCAAAAAAAGCCTCGGTTCGCTTTTTAGCTAAATAAAAGCCCGCCAAACCGACTAAAACTGCACCACCCATAACGAAAATCAAAGAAGGGTCCCACAAGCCAGTAATATCCAAAAAAGCTAATATTTTCCGAGGGTTTGTCATTCCTGAAATAATCAATCCAAGGCCAAATAAAACACCTATGCAATATTGGCTAAAAATTCCAAAGTGTCTTTTCATGAGATTCCCTGGAATAAGTGGCGCAAAATAAAGACCGTTAAAAAACCAGCCAGCATAAATGAAGTCGTAGCGACCAACGACCTAGGGGATAAGTGGGATAGACCACATATGCCATGCCCACTTGTGCATCCTGCACCATAGTGGGATCCAAAGCCAACTAAAAGACCCGCTAAAATAACTGCTGACCAATCAGACTCAATAGCTTGTCGCGGATGAATTTCAAATAATATACCCGCCCAAAAGGTCGCGCTTAGCAACCCGATGATAAAACTTAAACGCCAGACCCAATCTCCAGAAGTTGGGCGTAATAGACCAGAAATAATACCGCTAATCCCAAGAATTCGCCCGTGAAGGTGCACGTAAAGCGCTGCAGAGATACCTAAAATAGCCCCACCCAATAAAGCTGGGCCAGGGGTAAATGTTAACCAGTCAATTTGCATTTCGTATTCCTTTATCCATTAACAAGGATTAGGGGCTAGGCGCCATTGAAGATAACGAACCCCAATATAAGCACCAAAAATATAACCGGGCAAAGCCAAGAATGAGCTAATGGCAAGTGTTGATATACCACTCAATCCTTGGCCGATAGTGCAGCCTAAAGCTGTAACTCCTCCAAAACCCATTAAAACAGCGCCAATAAAATGATTCCCTGTATCCTCTACGTCTCTGAAGGATTCCCAGCGAAAGGTTTTAAAAATCAAGGAGCTAATACTTGATCCGGTAATCATACCAATTACTGCCGCTATCCCAATAGTAAGTGTTTTAGAAGTATCGCTATATAACATCAACCAATCTAAAGTATAGGCATAAGGAGAAACAAATGACAAACTCTCCATTCGGCCTGAATTGGTTGCCACATAAATTTCTTCTAAAGTATTAGGGTCTTCAGCAATATGACCCAAGCAACCAGAAACCCACCAAACAACACAAATGGATAACCCAACACCTATTCCAGCAAATAAATTCTCAAAATCTCTAGATTCTTTGCCATTCAGAGAATAAATCAAAAAACAGCCACCAATAACAACGGCAAGCAAAATGTGTAGATATTTTTTATCAATATTTAAATTGCCAGCCAATAAACTTGGCAAATCTTGAGGTGTATTAAACGTCACAAAAAATGTGTCAAATGAATTAACGCGTAAAACCCCTAAAAAACCTTTCAAAGTCATATAAGCTGTAAGCCCAAGAATCAGAAAAACTACTACCGACTTTAAGTTTCCTCCGCCGATACGCACTAAGGTTTTGCTTCCGCAACCAGATGCTAAAACCATGCCTATGCCAAATAAAATACTTCCAAAAATGGTGGATAGATACAAAAAACGACTAGCGGTATAAATTGTTTTGGTAGTATCAATAAGACCAAAAAAACTCATCGAGGCAACTCCCAATATGGCAACCCCAATGGCAAGAAACCATTGCTTTAATCTTGTAGTTCGCGACATGATGAAGTAATCTGAAACTGCACCCATAGTGCAGAAGCCAGTTTTTTGCATTAATGCGCCTAATAAAGCGGTACCAATAAAAGTGAGCCATAAAACTTGATGGGTTATGGCTTTTATATCAACTATGTCCATATGAAAATAATTTTGTTGGATTAATATTGCTTATTTAAATTTATAAAAAGTCTGATTCAGATATAAGACAAGATCAACTTCATCTTCTGGAAATAAATCTAAACGCAACTCAGAATTGCAAAGTGATACCATTCGGCTAAGATTTGCAATAGTATTTACTTTTCGATCCGATCGAGTATAAATTAGATCTCCATCACCAAACGCAACCTTTTTTGAATGGCATTCATAACACTTTTGCCTATCAAGATTTTCCCCGGTTGCAAGATTCATTGCATTAATTGACTGTTGAATAAAAAACATTAGAAATGCAAAGCATATAAGTCTGACATAGAAAACTGGGGCTAACTTCATGACACTATCTTGATATCCAAAATTCAGGTATGAAAAGGATACATTCTAAAGCCTTAGGAGAATGTTTACCTATTCCGCTTGAATTGAAAGGTAAACGTTGTATGCATTCATTCTATTGGCAGATCTAAATAGGGGCATGCCTTCGTATCTAGACCAATCGGTACTACCATATGCTTCATCAAAAGAATCCATATTTCTAGCCGCTTCACCCATTGACTCTCTTAAGTACTGCAAGTACTCTTTAGTAAATTCTATGTCGTGATCAGAGTCAGGCGAATACGATCCATGACCAGGAATAATAGTTTTAGGTTTTAAAGCGTTTATACGATCAAGCGAGGTCAGCCAACCTTTACTATCTGCATTCCCAACAAAAGGAATCCGCCCCCTAAAAACCAAATCCCCAACAAATAACACCCCTTCGCTTGGAACATAAATAATCAAATCATTAGGAGTATGAGCAGGGCCGACTTTGGAAATTAAAAAATCTACACCGCCAATTGTTAACTTATCCTCCTCCTGAATCCAGCGATCCGCTGGAATAAGTGTTGTGTATTGGTTCACCCATGGAGCAAAATCAATCCGAGATGCTTCAAGACGCAGATGTGCTGATTCCGAACTTAAATAATCCATACCGAGTTCTTGTGCATAAATCTTTGCGCCCATTTTCTTAAAAACCTGAAGTCCATAAATATGATCCGCGTGGTAATGCGTAACAATTACAGCAACAACTTTTAGTTTTGTGAGTTTTCCAATCTCTTTTAGTAATTTATTCGCTAATATTGGTGAGCCTAGGGCGTCAATGACCACCACCCCTTTTGAGGTGATAACAAATCCGGCGTTGGAAATAAAATTTTGATTTTTACTTGAGCCTAACTCATGAAACCCTTGAACAAAATAAGTATTTGGGGCAACTTTTATAGATTTAAGCTCAATGGGATCAAGGGAATCCGCTACAGAACATTCGAAAACAAGAAAACTAATAAGAGCAGCAAATATGTGTTTCATTGCCGTTAATTAGCGCTAAATCTAAAAATTAACTACGGCTTGATGTAAGCAAAACGATCTTTTGCCTGCAAATCTGCAATTCGAACCACTCCCGAAGGAGTAAAGTCCGCGTCTAGAATAAACACATCCTTTTTAATTCCTCTATTTTTCAGAGTAATTTCACACACCTCGAAACGAACACCACGAGATTTAAGCGCACCTATTAAGGGAGCGTAATCTACATTATTCTTCTTATCCTTGGCCCCCTCCATCAACATATCAATTCCATTGGCATGGGTCACAACAATAATCTGCGTCGCCGGTGAAACATCGAGGTGATTTCTAATATTCCTAAGCCCTTTCAAACCCTGTGATTCAGCATCATCAATGTGATAAACCACTTTTGTAGGTTGCGAAACTGTCTCGGCTTGGGCAAGAGAAGTCATACAAAATAAACTGGAAATGATGACAATCGATAGTAAAAATGAATTTAAGTATTTCATGCGCACTTTCTTGATAGATGTGATCACTTCTAAATAGGGGAAATTCCAGGGTTTCCGCTGACGCCTTTTATGATCGGCTCATTAAGTTTTACTGCTTTGACAGTCTTAATATCTCGTAAGTGACGTGCCACAACATCCCAAATTGCCTCGCCACCAAGATTTTTTGCGGCCTCACTAACAGGTGCCCAACCAGCAACCTTATAACTTTTATCTGCATCGATTAAACTTCCATTCAAGCGCATTTCAGTAATGCGCTTACCCATTGTGGCAGCAGGATCAATGGTGTACTGCAATCCACCAACGCGCACCATATCGCCTCCCTGTTGATAATACGGATCTGGATTAAATAGGTTGTCAGCTACATCTTCCAATATGGTCTTGATAGATTCCCCAGACATCGTGTTGACTGTTGTATAGGGATACGTGATGGCAGTCTGATCCAGTAGATTTTCCATGGTGATTGTTTGGCCCGGCAATAAAGTGGTGCCCCATCTAAACCCCGGAGAAAAGGCAATTTCAGCGTTCTTCTGCGACATCAATCCATCCAATATCACCTGATCAAAGCTGCCATTAAAATTACCGCGTCGATACAGAAGATTATCGGTAATGGCTAACTTCTCCTGAAGTTTTGATTCATAAGGTTTCCTGATTTTTTGAATCAAGGCTAACATCGACCTATCCTCAGGAATTAGGTTCGAGAAGATCGGCATTAACTTGTATCTAAAGTCAACCGGCTGACCGCCTTTAATATCAAAATCAAGCACACCGAGATATTTACCATTTGAACCGGCATTGGTTACTATAGTCATGCCACTTGGGTTCTTAACCTGAACAGGAATAGGAACGCCATCGTGTGTATGACCTCCTAGAATCGCATGCAAGCCACGGACGCGCGATGCTAACTTCAAATCCACATCCATGCCGTTGTGAGACAACAGAACTACTACCTTAGCACCCTTCCCCTTAACTTCATCAATGGTTTTTTGAAGATTCTCTTCTTGAATTCCAAACGTCCAATTGGGAACCATGTATCCAGGGTTCGCAATTGGGGTGTATGGGAAAGCCTGACCAATAATCGCGACTGGAATGCCATTCATTTTTCTAATTGTGTAAGACGGGAAAACGGCATCGCCAAAGTCTGCAGTCTTAATGTTTTGCGCCAAGAACTCAATCTTACCTTTGAAGTCCTTATTCACAATCTCCATTACTCTATCTTCGCCAAGGGTCATTTCCCAATGAGCCGTCATAATATCCACGCCCAGTGCCAATGCAGCGTCAGCCATATCCTGACCATTGGTCCACAGGGCTGTTCCAGAGCCCTGCCAGGTATCGCCACCATCTAACAACAAAGCACCTGGTCTCGAGGCTTTCATTTGCTTGACGAGTGTCGATAGATGAGCAAATCCGCCCACGCGCCCATATGTCTTGGCTGCTTCTGTAAAGTTCAAAAAAGTAAATGCATGAGCATCTCTAGTTCCAGCAGAAAAACCATTCGCATTTAAGAAGTGGTTACCTACTAAATGTGGGGTACGACCTTCCTGAGAGCCAATCCCTAAATTAACATTCGGTTCACGAAAGTAAATTGGCAATAATTGAGCATGGCAGTCAGTAAAGTGCAATAGGTGAACATTACCAAATTTCGGTAAATCATAAAATTTTCTGGCTGACTCTTGAGCTAAAGCAAAATTAGAACTTAAACCCAACCCACCGGTCGAAGCTACAGCTAGAGTTTGCAGAAACTCTCTACGATTGATTGACATAATTTGAATGCCTATTGATTAACTGGTGACTGAGGATCCAAAAGTAGTGCCATTAAATCTTGAATTTGCTTCTCAGTTAAGAGCTTGAAGTGTGCAAAACGAGGCATGTTACTACAGGCGTTATAAGCCTTGGAATTATTAATTCGATTCCACGTATAAGTCAGCACTTCTTGCGAGTAACCTCGAGTCTTGCCATAATTCCAAAGACTTGGGCCAATATTGCCGTATGAGATTTCTTTCTTGTCGATTTCATGGCAGTTGTAGCAACCGCCACCTATAGGTGTCGTAGACGTATCTGTCCAAGTTGCACCGCGACCGCTTTGAGCGATGGCTTCCCCGTTTTTCCAGTCACCAATATATTTCTCATCTGAGGGTTGCTTAATAGACGCCATATTCTGCTTTTGGATTTCTATCGCTTTGGAAGATCCATTCTTGCTTGATAAAAATTTGGGATCTGAGCAGAGCTTTTGAGTAGCATCTTGCTCAATTCTATCGAGCTTCGCAATCCCTTCAGAGCGAAAGCTACCTTTCATCATTTTTTCAAATTGTGGATCAACTTTCTGTTGCGCATTTGCACTTACCACCAAACCAAAGGCACCACAACTTAAGAGCATCAAGAAATAAAGTTTTGTAAATATCATCATTATGGCCTTCATATTCTTAGCGCTTTAATCCAGGAGTTTGAATCGTTCCACCATTCGCATTTTTTGCCATATACATCGACAAGGCAATCGTGACATCAGAGCCATAAATTGGAAATGGGAAACGTTGCTGCCTAAAACAGTCATTCAATCTTTGCTGCATGGTCCAAAATTGACCGCTTGAAACGCGGTATGCAGGCCAATACCCCCATCCAGCTACAGCACCTTCATAAGTTGTCAGATTTGGTAAATCCTGTAAACGAATACGCTTCCCGTTTGCCCCATGACAAGAGGCGCAAGAAAAGTCGAATGGGCCGCCTTGATAGTAGAAGGCGCGCTTACCCATCTCATACATTTCTTTTTCCTTTGGATGCACAGCGCTGACATTAATTTTCATACCTTTAGAGTGCGTAACAATATACGCAACAATGGCATCCATATCTTTTTTAGGGCCGGCACCAAATTTGGCATCAATAATGCTATCGGATGGAATACCTTGTAGCTTATCCATGCATGTCATTAGCCGAGATTCCAAGTCCTGTACACGATTGGTATCTTTAAAATACCTTGGCAGTATTGCTGCGGCACCATCAACAACTCCTGGACCTAACCCTAAATCACACTTTTCTAATGTGGCACTTTTCGGACCGCTAGGTTTTTTCCACAACTCCTCTCCAGACATCTCATACAATTCAGACGGATTTCCATCTGCAATCATTTCTCGGTACTTCGCAATATCATCTGCTGCAGTTTGAGCAAAAGAACTTTGTCCAAAGACCAAAAATATTGACAAAATTAAATATTTCTTTAATAAAGCTAAAGCAGGAGTCATGGTTATGCCTATTATCTTGGAAAATTAAGAAACAGTTGCTTCATCAGCTCGCTTATCACCTTTGGTATCAACCCAATTCACGACCAACTTATCACCCTTAGCGCCCTTGTATTTAAAATTTAAAAACGGATCCTTTGAAACAGCTGGGCCAAACTGAGCATTGAACACGTCTTTACCTTGGGCTTTCACATTTAAAGCGCTAATAAACCAGGCCGGAATGATCTTGCCGGAAGCGTCTTTACGCTGTCCTGATTCCATATCGTGCTTCATTAAGATTTTTACATCAACGACGCCATCTTTTTCAATCGCTCTAACGCGCATTGGATCTGACATTTATTTCCCCTTATTTATTAATTTAATGAATATGCGGATTTGGTTTTATTAACCACCACAGCCACCCAGAGTAACCTTGATTTCTTTTACTGCCATAGACCATTTGCCGTCCGCTTTAACTAATGCATAAACATTTGATGTTTGCCCCATCTTAATTCTAGTTGTTACAAATGGCTCAGAGCCTAGTGAAAAGAAAAACTGAGCTGCCAATGTGCTTGGATTCTTCTCAACCAAAATCGCCATTTGTTCAGCCTTAAGAGTTGTAGAAATTCCAACTGGAACCACAGCCCCGTTTTCAGCAATATCTGGTGCATTCAAGGTAACAGCGGAAGACTTTTCGGGACTTGAGACACCAAGAACCTTGAAAACATCATCTAGACTCTTACCTTCAAATGCTGCCTTATTCCAATCTTCCGCTTGCGCACTGCTAATTAAGCCGGCAGAAGCCATTAATCCAAAAACTGTTGAATACTTTAATAAAGCTCTACGCTCCTGATTCATAACAACTCCTTTGTTAAATCTTTTATGCAAATATAATTTACGGATTTTACCCTCTTTAATGGCGATTAAATCATTGCCCAGTTAACACCCAATGAACCAATATATGGAGTGTTTCGTTAGATACATCTGAATGAGGGGGCATTGGAATCGGACCCCAAACTCCAGATCCCCCAGCCTTAACTTTAGCGACCAACTTATCTTCCATGCCCGGTTGGTCCCTGTATTTCCTAGCTATTTCAGATGCAGAAGGTCCAACCAACTTGGTTGCCTTAGCATGACAAGCTGAACAATTATTTTCTTTAAAGAGATCTTCGGGGGTTTTGGGCTTAGCAACAGCAGAATGCGCAACCATTGAGGTGTTATTTAATCCTGGCAATTTGGCCAATGGAGGCTTGGTGGAATCAGCCCCTCTAAATGGGCCGTATTCACGATTTTGTTCTGCTATATTGCCATGCGCATTTCTTGCGTAATCGGGCAATACTGAACCAATTTGCACAAAAGATACGCAATTGGTCATGCATGCTCCCGCATGCACATCTGGCACTCCTTTTGAGTTCCACATTCCATGCTTTAGGGTCATCCCATTTCGATTTGGCATTCTTTTTTGAACTTCAGCAATGTTCGTACTGGTTAACACAAAATTGTCTGGGACGATATCTGCCATGCTTAGTAAATAAGCCAGTACCGCAAAAGTATCATCAGGCGTCATGGATCGCGGAGCATTCCAAGGCATTGCTCGATAAATATAATCCCATAATGAAGAAACAGTGGCAACCTTCATAATGGTTGATCTTTGAGGCTGCTTTCTATCCGCAAGAGAAGCCACTCTACCTGTTTTAATATCGTCCTCGGTTGTGCCACCAATAATTGGTGTAAAAATTTCATTTGATTCACCAAACGTGCCGTGACAAACCGCACATTTTGTCTCCCAAATTTGCTGACCTTTTTCCGCTGAACCAGATCCCTTTGGAAGCCCTTTGAAATCAGGCCGGACATCAATATCCCAAGCTTCAACTTCTGCCGGAGTAGCATCTCTACCTAAACCAGGAAATCGTATATTGGAGCTTTGAGCGAAGGCAATACTGACGGCCATTAGAGTTGCTGATAGAAGTATTGCGGTAGTGGCAAGTTTATCCAACTTGAACATTGCTTACCTCCCCATTAGCATCTACCTTCCAAGATTGAATGGCATTATTGTGATAAATCGATCTTGTTCCACGAGCATCTCTCAGTAACTTTATTGGTGGCTGAACATAGCCAGTTTCATCAATAGCTCTAGATTGGAGAATTGATGGAGTTCCATCCCATACCCAGTCAATATTGAATCGCGTTAACGCTTTTGTTAAGACGGGCGTCTCCAATCTAGCTGTTTTCCAGTTGTTGCCACCATCAAAGGAAACATCAACACGTTTAATCCTGCCTCTACCTGACCACGCCAAGCCACTAACGTTATAAAAACCTTTATCCATTAATTGTTGGCCACCCGAGGGTGTCGTGATAACGGATTTACATTCCTGAATTGATGTGTATTGGCGAGCTAGCCCATCAGGCATCAAGTCGTTGTAATGCACTGCCTCGTCTTTAGTTGCATAAGGCATATCACCGACTTCAAGACGACGCAACCATTTGACCCAACTCACACCTTGAACGCCGGGAACAACTAAGCGCAGTGGAAATCCATTTTCTGGGCGCAACATTTCACCGTTCATACCCCAAGCCACTATTGAATCATTTAGTACATCATCCAAGTTAACGGTACGAGTCATACCTGAACCATCACCACCCTCGGCTAATAGATACTTTCCTTTTTTAAGATTAGCGCCACACTCATCCAAGAGCACCGAGAGAGGAACACCAGTGAATTCACAACAAGAAATCATGCCATGGGTATACTGAACTGTAGGAACTGCCACATTGCCCCACTCCAAACCTGTGTTTGCTCCACACTCAATAAAATGAATACGCGATACTGACGGCAAACGCATTAAGTCGTTCATCGTAAACACGCGATTGTGCTTAACTAAGCCATTTATCATTAAACGATGCATCTCTGGATCAATGTTGTACCAGCCTTGATGCTGCCTTTCAAAATGCAAGCCATTCGGAGTGATGATGCCGAATAAACCCTGCAAAGGCGTGAATGCTACGGATGCAGCAGAGACTCTTGTCAAACCGGGGGACTCTCGTCGAATTAAGTTAGCCTCATAGATGGAAGGCGTTCCATAGGGCATTGTGGCCACATTCTTGCCCAATGTTGTTTGCCAAACTTGCTTCTCTAGAATGGCCGGGTCGCCTGCCGATGATGCGGTCGCATTCATAGAGATGCCCAAACCCGTTGCACCACTTAAAGCCGTCAAAAATCCATTGCGAATGAATCCACGACGAGTATCATCCATCCCATTTTTATTCAAATCCAAAATTAAATTTTGGGATAAAAAGTTCTCTGGAGATTGTTGAATCTGCCCTCTACGCTTTGATTCCTTTTGATTCATTTAATAAAAACCCCTATTATTTTCGATGACAACCTAATGTTGCAATTTTTAAAAAAATTGATCTCAAACTTTCATTTATCATTTAGCTATAGCATTAACTGGGCTATTGAAATGCAGGAATGCTTTAAAAAAGAGTTCTATATTGATTTAGCTTTAAATATATGAATTATTTGACGTATTAGATTAAATAACACTTATAAGAAACCCTTATAAGCAAATTACTTATAGTAATATCCATACTAAGATAACGGAATTAAAGTCAAAAAAACTACTAGATAAGGGATCTTGTTTGAAGAAGAATGACAAGTGATTAAATACTAAAAACAAGTTTAAAGATTAACCAGTTATTAAAAATGCAACACTAAAAAAGATAGCCTTGCTAGACTCAGAATCCCTCATACTTTCGCTAAAATTGGCATTTTGGACCTTAATTATTCTGCTGCCTATTGCAACTTGGTTTGCACACAAACTAGTAAACACTGGCAAATATAAGCACTTAATTGAAGCGGTCCTTGCTCTACCTTTAGTCCTTCCGCCTACAGTACTGGGTTATTACCTTCTTTTGGGATTTGGGGGGATATCGCTTTTTGGAATTCCACTTACATTTTCATTTACTGGAATATTAATTGCCTCGTTAATTGTCAATATTCCATTTGCCGTGCAGCCAATTCAAAGAGCCTTTGAATCCATACCAATTGATGTACGAGAGGCCGCACAAGTAAGCGGCCTTTCCACATGGCAAATATTTCACTTAATAGAGCTTCCGCTGGCATGGCGAGGAATTAGTAGCGCTACCGCCTTAACTTTTGCGCATACATTGGGTGAGTTTGGAGTTGTACTGATGATTGGAGGAGCCATACCCGGGGAAACTAAAACTGTATCCATAGCGATCTATGACAAAGTTCAAGGGTTTGACTCTGCTGGTGCAGGCACCTTATCGTTAATCCTTTTAGGAATCTCCCTTTTAGCTATCGCTATTTCATATGGATTTTTTAATAAAAATGAAAAATTTCAAAACAATAGGCATGGTTAATGCTAAAAGTTAAAATTGAACAGAGTTCACTCATACCGCTTCAACTCGAAATCGAATGTATGCCCGGGGAGCTTCATGCATTAGTTGGCCCTTCCGGAAGCGGTAAAACGACTGTGCTCAGAGCTATAGCGGGATTGCATATCAACTTTATTGGACAAATTGAATGCAAAGGCGATTTATGGTTTAGTTCAAAAAAAATTGGGAAACCAGATAGGTGTTTGCTACCCGCAAAACGTTCATGTGGGTTCCTATTCCAACAATATGCGTTATTTCCACATCTTAGCGCTTTAAATAATGTTGCAATTCCATTAATAAGAAACAAAATTCCTGATTCAGAATGCAAAGCTATAGCCATGAAATGGCTTGAGCGAATGAATATTGCCGAACTTGCAAATCGCATGCCTAGGCAGCTTTCGGGCGGACAACAGCAGCGCGTAGCATTAGCAAGAGCATTAGCAAACAGTCCTAAAATTTTGCTGTTAGATGAACCATTTTCTGCAATTGACACACCAACACGTCAAGACCTCTATAAAATCCTGGCCAACATACGTAAAGACCTTAACATTCCAATCCTACTAGTTACCCATGACCTACGCGAAGCAGATTTGCTTGCAGACCAAATTACGGTTATTGATAATGGAATTGGCCTTCAAACAGCAACCTCAAACCAATTATTTAAAAAACCCAGAAATGCTCGCGTTGCAGAACTCGTTGGAATTAGTAACCTATTTCATGGCGTTTTCAATTCTGGCCTTTTATCATGGGATGGCTGCAATCAAATATTCAATGTCACGGACAAAGGCAGAATTCCCAAAGACACTCTTGTAGCCTGGGTTATTCCTCAAGATGGACTGAGTGTTCATGCTGATCAATCAAAATCAAGCATAAGCGTTATAGTCAATGAAATTAACAGTCTTGGTCAAATTGCGGTTATTCAACTTCAAATAAAAGGCAGTTCTCAAAAAATAAATTGGGAAGCCTCGTCGGCTGAAGTGAAACGCTTAGGAATGGAAAAAGGAAGTATGATGTTTCTTGAACTTGATGCAGAGAAAATTCACATCATGCCATTAAGGCCAATTAATGATCCCCGAAGATCTCTCGCTGCAGTAAATTAAAATCAATACCCTTGAAATTGCCTCAATGCATTCACGGTTTAATTGCAACTCTTCTCAACAATAGCAATTTTTCCCAAGCTTAATGTTCCCTCTACATCCAGATATCTAGCGATAAACGCACCCTTAGTGACAAGCGGTAATTTAGCCCACACCACATGCCCAGACCCGGGGGCAACTTTGACAAGATTCCCATCTAAATCCCATATTTGATCCAAGAGGATGTCTTGATTTCCATTTGATTGAATAATCTCCAACTTATCTCCAACAGAAAACCGATTCTTGACATCAATCTTCACTCGACCCAATACGGAATCGACTTCCATCACCTCACCCACATAAAGACTTCTTCCGGACAACGAAGACCCCCTTAAGTAGAGCTGATATTCCTTATCGTGGTGCCTTTGGTAAAAACCGTCTGTATACCCCCTATTTGCAAGGCCTTCGAGTTGACCCAATAATGCAGGATTAAGGGGCCTGCCATGAATGGCATCATCAATTGCTGCGCGATAGGATTGGCAAGTACGAGCAACATAGTAAGGGGACTTTGTCCTTCCTTCGATCTTGAAGGAATCAATTCCCATGGATGTCAATTTATCAATGTGTTCGATTGCTCGAAGATCTTTGGAATTCATAATGTAAGTTCCGTGACGATCTTCTTCAATTGGCATTAGATCGTCCGGCCTTTCCCCCTCTTCAAGCAAAAATATATCGCCGCTCTCGCTTTCCTTGGCTGGGTGTAGTTTGTAATCCCAACGACATGAATTTGTACAGGCGCCTTGATTTGAATCGCGATGGGACATGTATCCTGAAAGTAAACACCTCCCAGAATAGGCAATGCATAAAGCCCCATGTACAAAAACCTCAAGCTCCATATCTGGACAATCTTGCCTAACCGCTTCAATTTCATCAAAAGAAAGTTCACGAGACAAAATAACTCTACTAATACCAACAGATCTCCAAAATCTAGCTGATGCTCCATTCACGGTATTGGCCTGAACCGACAAATGTATTGGCATTTCAGGCCAAGCCTCCCTCACCATCATGATTAAACCCGGATCAGACATGATTAGCGCATCGGGTTTAAGGTCGATAACAGGAGTCATATCTTTAATATAGGTCCGAATTTTTGCTCCGTGTGGCAATATATTTGATACTAAATAGAATTTTTTTTGCAAGCGATGGGCCGTGTCAATGCCCTCTTTAAGCGTCTCAATTTTCCCAAAATCATTATTGCGAACTCGCAATGAGTATCGTGGTTGCCCGGCATAAATCGCATCGGCACCAAATTTGAAGGCGGTATTAAGCATAGCAAGACTGCCGGCAGGAGCCAATAACTCAGGAATTTTTTTCATACGGTTATTTTAATTGAGTAAATGCAGCTAATGCGTTGCGGGCCAGACAGATACACCAAAGGTCCCCATCCTACCAAACCAGCATTTGTTTCAAGCAATACAAGCAAAATATCTATTTTTCTAGGAATGCTAGCAAATAATGGCTTTGGCCAACCCATTTACATGGCAAACTAATAGGAATTGCCTCAATAGATTTAATTGTCATCTTTATTACTAACCGGATGATACTTTTAATTAATAAGATCACTAATCCTATACAAAAATGGAAATTTTCTAGTTTTCACTCATCAAAATGAATATACCTATGATATTACCGCGTCGAAATTTTATAAAAATTGCCTCATTAACTGCGCTCCTATCCAGCAAAGACGTATGGGCAAAATATCCAGATCATCCAATTCATTTAATTGTTCCTCTTGCTGTGGGTGGTAATGGCGATAATATGGCTCGCTTAACCCAACCCCTTATGGCCTCTCAATTGGGCCAGCCAATAGTGATTGAAAACAGAGGGGGAGCTGGTGGAAGTCTCGGCACTGAAATTGCATCCCATGCTCAAGCCGATGGTTATACATTGCTTTGGGGATCTAATGGATCCCTTGTAAATAGCCCCTTAATGCAAAAAGTTCCACGCTACAATCCCTTAAAAGATTTTCAGTCCATTGGCTTAATGTCCATGGTACCAATGGTGCTTGTACTACGTAAAGGCCTGCCAATAAATAATTTAAAAGAATTTATTGCTTATGGTGCAAGTAATGGTGGCGCTGGATTAAGTATTGGCACATCAGGAGTTGGAGGTTCAAACCATATACCGCTGGAGCTTTTCAAAAAAGCGACAAATGCAAAAATCCTACATGTACCTTATCGAGGTGGCGGTTCGGCTTTACCAGACTTGCTTGGCGGTAATGTAGATGGATTGTTTACAGAAGTTTCTACGGTTCTTGACATGCATAAAACCGGCCAAGCCCGTATTATTGGGATAGCCTCAAGCCAACGCTCACCTCTGATTCCAGAGGTAGAAACATTTATTGATTTTGGGTTAAATAATTTCACGGCATTTACCTTTAATGGGCTTTGGGCAACATCTCCGGCGCCTGCAGACTGTATCAATCAACTTCAGTCAGCATTAGCATATGCATTAAAAAATCCACAATTAATCGCCAACGTTACTAAGCATGGGGGTCTTATAGCTCCTGTTGAATTGCAAACCCCATTAGGTGCGCAAAAATTTTTAGAAAAAGAAATTAATACAACTATTCTGGCTATGAAAATAGCAAATATTGAACCCGAATAAATACCTTTATGTAAATTCGGCTATAAAAATAGCCCAAAGGGAAATTATTTAATCATGAAGTTAGCTTGTTTGGCGGCGTTTTGCCACTTAAGATATTCATACCGTATTGCCATAGTTATATAAATGCTAGCAATACGAAATAATTAAAAAATATCCGTTAAAG
>CAIKFU010000031.1 GCA_903826775.1 uncultured beta proteobacterium
AGAACGACAACAAAACCGGGCTGAGGACCCGCTTTATCAACCATGGTGGTCAAGGCATCTAGCAAAGGGTCAAAATTCTTCGCCTGTTGCTTAGTAAACATATAGGCATTGGCAATAGACTCTAAAACCTCGCCTTTTGTTACGGCGTTAGCGCAATTAGCGTAAATAAAATGCTGGCCAAGCTCACTTGCTGCCTCAGCCAGATCGGGCGTTCGAAACGCACGAATCGACTGCACTATATTTGGGCGCACACTGCGCAACATTGCCGGAGGTCCGGCATCCCGAATAGCCAAAGCGGCCCGCCAAGAAGCTGTCACTTTTTTCCCCGAAGCTTGATTTGCTGCATAGTTTTGTAAACGGGATAACCCACCTTGAGCATAAACATTGGCTGCGGGAGATTCATTATCAACCCGATCGTTGTTATCCCAATTTCCTGCTCGGCTGTGGTCTTCCCAGCCTGCTGAATCCGTATTGTCAGGATGATTATTCATAATGGGTGCTAGGTTACCCTTAACACGCCATCAAATCAACCCCAATTAACGAGGTTTTTTTATAAGTTATTGTTTTATATTATAAAAATAAATGTAAGCATTTACTAACTTTATTAAAGTGAACCGACTTAAGTGATCCCTCTAGCGTTGCTTGCCGACTCAACCACCGCCAAAGTCGTGACATTGACAATCCTTCTGACCGTCGCTGCTGGGGTCAAGATGTGCACTGGTTTTGCCACTCCTAACAACAGTGGGCCAATTGCGATGCCGTTTCCAGCCGCAGTTTTTAGCAAGTTGTAGGAGATATTTGCCGCATCGATATTGGGCAGCACCAACAGGTTTGCTTCGCCCTTTAAGGTTGACGAACTCACAATGGCTGAACGGACCGCTGCATCCAAAGCGGAATCGCCATGCATCTCCCCATCCACTTCCAGTTCAGGCGCCTTTTGCTGTAGTAAAGCCAGTACTTGACGCATTTTGACGGCCGAAGGGGCATCGGATGAACCAAAATTGGAATGCGACAGCAACGCCACTTTGGGGGCGATCCCCAGCTTGCGCATTTCGCTTGCCGCCATCATGGTAATTTCAGCCAACTCCTCAGCAGTGGGATCAATATTGACGTGCGTGTCGACCAAGAAAATTTGCCGCCCTGGCAACACCAAGCCGCTCATTGCACCGTACACCGTTGCGCCAGGCTCATGCCCAATCACTTCATCGATGTATTTGAGGTGGGTGGCCGAACTGCTAATCGTTCCACAAATCATGCCGTCGGCCATTCCCTTGGAAATTAAGGTTGCGCCGATCAAGACATAGCGACGACGCATTTCCAGTTTCGCAAATGCCTCGGTAACCCCTTTGCGCTCAGTCAACGCCAAATAGGATTTCCAAAAATCCCGGTGCCGGGAATCGTTTTCTGGATTCACGATTTCAAAATCGGTACCAGCATGCATACGCAAACCATACCGCTCGATACGACGCTCAATCACTGCAGGACGACCAATCAAAATAGGGGTAGCCAGATGCTCATCAATCATGATCTGCACGGCACGCAAAACCCGCTCATCTTCGCCCTCAGAAAAGACGATGCGCTTCTGATTAGCCGGCACTCGCTTGGCAATATCAAATAGGGGCTTCATCATGGTGCCGGAGCGATAAACGAACTGCTGCAATTGATTGCGATAGGCATCAAAGTCTTTAATGGGTCGCAACGCAACACCATCATCCATTGCGGCCTTGGCGACCGCTGGAGCAATGATGGTGATCAGGCGCGGATCAAAGGGCTTGGGAATTAAATACTCAGGACCAAAAGACAAGTTTTCCGTACTGTAAACGGCTGCCACCACTTCGCTTTGTTCCGCCTGGGCCAGTTCGGCAACGGCTTTGACGGCAGCCACTTCCATTCCACGCGTAATCGTTGTGGCACCCACATCCAATGCGCCTCGAAAAACAAAGGGGAAACACAACACATTGTTTACCTGATTAGGGTAATCGGTGCGACCAGTCGCCATGACCGCATCGGGTCTAACCAATTTCACTTCTTCGGGAAGAATTTCCGGGGTTGGATTGGCCAAGGCAAACACCAACGGATTAGGCGCCATCTTCTTGACCATTTCCGGTTTGAGCACCCCTCCGGCAGACAACCCTAAGAAAACGTCCGCCCCCTCAATCGCCTCACCTAGGGTACGTAAATTGGTCTCCTGCGCAAACGGATCCTTCTCCGGGTCCATCAACTCTTTTCGACCCACATACACTAAGCCGACAATATCGGTTACCCAAATATTTTTACGCGGTACACCAAGGTCCACCAACAAATCCAAGCAAGCCAATGCTGCTGCGCCAGCCCCCGAAGTCACCAACTTCACTTGATTCAATTCTTTGCCAACAACCTTCAAACCGTTCATGATCGCCGCGGCAACCACAATCGCAGTGCCATGCTGATCATCATGAAAAACGGGGATCTTCATGCGCGCCTGCAATTTGCGCTCGACCACAAAACAATCAGGCGCCTTGATATCTTCTAAATTAATGCCTCCGAAAGTAGGCTCTAGCGCAGCGATGATCTCCACCAATTTATCGGGGTCGGATTCATTAATTTCAATATCGAACACATCGATGCCGGCAAATTTCTTAAATAAGACCGCTTTGCCTTCCATCACCGGTTTACTGGCCAACGCGCCAATATTTCCCAATCCCAATACGGCGGACCCATTGGTAATGACGCCGACCAGATTGCCGCGTGAGGTATAGCGAAACGCATTTGCCGGATCCTTAACGATTTCCTCACAGGCTGCGGCAACACCCGGTGTATACGCTAAGGCCAAATCCCGTTGATTGGTCAACTGCTTGGTTGGGGTGACTTCAATTTTTCCGGGCACTGGA
>CAIKFU010000032.1 GCA_903826775.1 uncultured beta proteobacterium
CTGAAAATCGTTGGATTAGCTTACGTCTAACCAATGCTGGTTTGCGCGTTATCGATAAGAATGGCATTGATGCTGTTCTGACAGATTTACGTGCTCGTGGCCAAATCTAAGGGAGCACAGAAATGGCTAAAGGCGGCAGAGAAAAGATTAAGTTGGAGTCATCAGCAGGAACTGGTCACTTTTATACAACAACGAAAAATAAACGCACCAAACCTGAAAAATTAGAGATCATGAAGTTTGATCCTACAGTTCGTAAGCATGTTGCCTACAAAGAAACAAAGTTGAAATAACTCGCAAGAGCAATTTTAGCAAAATAAAATAACCCGCTTTTGCGGGTTTTTTTTATTTAAATACGCTTACTTAACTCTCAGGGTTGGTATTTAGGCTTTCCGCTGGAATACAGCTCCAAAAAATCCATCGGTTCCATGAAGGTGAGGCCATAACTGCCACCATGGGTTATCAATGCTAGTACCAATTGGCAGCTTGCCATCAAGAAAATCATTCTTTAATACATCGGCAGCAGGAATAACCTCAAAATCAGGGTGTTTTTCCAAAAAATCTTCTGCGATTTTTTGATTTTCCTGGGGTAAAAGGCTGCAGGTGGCATAAACAAGGCGACCGCCCGGCTTTAGCAAGCGGCTGGCAGAAGCTAAAATGCTGGCTTGTTTTATATTTAACTCTGCTATGCCGGCAGGCGTTTGGCGCCACTTCAAATCCGGATTTCGTCGGAGTGTTCCTATCCCGCTACATGGAGCGTCTACCAATACCCGATCAATTTTTCCAGCTAAACGCTTAATTTTTGCATCATTTTCACTGTCAATCCAAACGGGATGCACATTTGAAAGCCCACTACGTGCCTGTCTTGGCTTTAAATTAGCCAATCGACGCTCAGATGTATCGAATGCATACAAGCGTCCTGTTGACCGCATGAGCGCTCCAATAGCCAACGTCTTGCCGCCAGCACCAGCGCAAAAATCAACCACCATTTCACCTCGTTTAGCCCCAAGCAAGTAGGTTAGCAGTTGACTACCTTCATCCTGCACTTCAAACTTACCACCCTTAAATCCCACTGTATTTTGCAAAGCTGGCTTACCCATTATGCGTACGCCGTTAGGTGCAAACGGTGTTGGAATCGCTTGATAACGTCCGCCTAACGCGTTCATTTCCTCCAACAATGCTTCACGAGTTGTTTTCATGGTGTTGGCGCGCAAATCCAATAATGCTGGCTGCATAAGAGACTTCGATAAACTTTCCCGAGTCGCTTCGCCAGGATAGGCTCCAAAAGCATCCCAAAGCCATTCAGGTAAATTATTTCGCACCATAGGTGCCAATGTATTTCGATCAAGTTGACCAAAACGCTGTAGCCACTCAAATTCACCCGGCTGCAATACATGGGCCAAATCGGCAATGGCACTTTCAGCCTTATTCGCCGATCCTAAGCCGCCCTCTGAAAGAGCTGAAACCATGCCTAACAAAGCCAAACGGCGAAATTGCGATCCAGATCCACTGGATGCGAACTGAGACATTTCATTTTTACGCCGCAAAATTGCAAAGGCACTTTCAGCTATTAGGGCACGATCACGATTACCCAATTGCGGTTCAGCTCGAAAATATCGACTAACAACTCGATCAGATGGCTGCTCAAAACTTAAAAGTTCTGGCAACAGACGTTCTAAATGCAAGGCATGCTGCGGCAATGCTTTTGCATGTGAATAATTTTTCTGCCCTGTTGGAGCAATCAAATTACCCTTACTATTTCGCCGCTCTGGATTGCGAACGGGAACTTTGCTTAATCCATTTCGGGAACCATCCTTAGTCCGCGATTGCGTTGCTTTAGCAGTCCGGCTAGCAGGTAATTTTGTAGATTTAGCTCCTCGCCCTGAGTATTCTTTACTCATAAGCTGAAAAATTGCGACTCTGGGGGTTGCACCTTCACTTGATTTCCTTCTATTCGCAATCGTCCGTCAAGGTACCATTTTACGGCCCGGGGATAAATTTGGTGCTCAAGACTCAAAACTCGGGCCGCCAAACGCTCAGCATCATCATCGGCCATGACCGGAACAGCTGCCTGACAGATGATGGGCCCCTCATCAACCCCTTCGGTTACAAAATGCACTGTAGCTCCATGCCATTTCACTCCTGCTGCCAAAGCCCTTTCATGAGTATGCAAACCAGTGAAGCTGGGCAGTAAGGATGGGTGAATATTCATCAGTCGTCCCTGATAATGTTGGATAAAGCCCGAAGTCAATACACGCATAAAACCAGCCAATACCACCAAATTACCTCCCATTTGATCTATCAATTGGATTAGGGCAGCATCAAAAGACTCTCGATTTGCATGACTACGGTGGTCCACAACATAAGCTGGAACACCATTTTCCCTAGCAAAATCAAGACCTTTTGCTTCTGGGTTATTGGCAATAACCCCTGCAAATCGAACCGGCCACTGCTCTTTTAGTGCAGTTTTAACGATGGATTCGAAGTTTGATCCAAGGCCAGATATTAAGGTAACGATTGAGTTCATGCCCACAATATAATTCAAGGCTACCCTGAAAGCGATTTGTGAACGTATTCCGTGGCTCTACCCAATTTTCCGCAGGACCTGCTATTGCCCTAACCATCGGCAATTTCGATGGCGTGCATCGGGGTCATCGTGCCCTATTGGATCAGCTAAAAACTATTGCTGCAGCGAATGGCTTAGCTTCTTGCGTCATGACATTTGAACCCCACCCAAAAGAATTTTTTGCTCCGGATCAGGCTCCCCCAAGAATTTTAAATTTACGAGACAAACTCGCCGCATTTTCCGATATTGGAATTGAACGCGTCGTTGTGGAGCATTTTAACTCTGCATTTGCTCGACTAAATCCAGAGGATTTCGTCTCGGAAATATTGGTTAAACGCTTGCACGCTAAATCGATTTTAATTGGTGATGATTTTTGTTACGGTGCAAAGCGCGCTGGAAATTTCGAGAGCCTAAAAGCTGCTGGAATTCGCAATGGATTTGAAGTTTCAAAAATTGAAACTATTTTTGAGCAAGGTGAACGCATTTCAAGTTCATCTCTTCGTGAAGCGTTAGCCAACGGTAAAATGGAGCAAGCGGAACGACTGCTAGGCAGACCATATGCAATATCGGGGCATGTCCTTCATGGGAAAAAACTTGGTCGTCAGTTGGGTTTTCCAACAATGAATATTGCTGTAGCAAATCACCTGCATCGTCGTAAGCCTGCTACCAGCGGTATTTTTATTACTCAGGTACATGGTCTTGGCGATAAGCCACTTCCAGCCGTTAGCAGTCTTGGCATTAGACCCACGATAGAGGATGAAGGCAGGGTCTTACTCGAAACGCATCTATTTGATTTTGACAAGGATGTTTATGGTCAAATTATCAAAGTTGAGCTATTAGAAAAAATTCGTGACGAGGAAAAGTACCACAGCCTCGACATACTTCAAAATGCCATTGCATCCGATGCAAAGCATGCAATAAATTATTTCCAGAAAAAAAACTATGTCTGAAAAACAAAGCACTTATCCAGTTAATCTTTTAGAGACTTCATTTCCCATGCGGGGAGACCTTCCTAAACGAGAACCAAAATGGGTAGATGAATGGCAAAAGAACAAACTGTATGAAGCAATACGATCTGCTCACGCCAATCAACCAAAATTTATTTTGCATGACGGCCCTCCCTATGCAAATGGCGACATCCATATTGGGCACGCCGTAAATAAAATTCTCAAAGATATGATCGTTAAGTCCCGATGGTTAATGGGTTTTGATGCTGTTTTTGTCCCTGGATGGGACTGCCACGGAATGCCCATCGAAATCCAAATTGAAAAACAGTTTGGTAAAAATTTACCGACAGCTGAAGTTCAAGAAAAAGCTCGTCACTACGCACAAGTACAAATTGAGAAGCAAAAAAAGGATTTCATCAGACTAGGTGTCCTAGGTGATTGGAATAATCCCTATCTCACTATGAATTACCGTAATGAAGCCGACGAAATTCGTGCCTTAGGAAAAATATGGGAAAAGGGTTACGTTTTTCGAGGTCTAAAACCAGTTAATTGGTGCTTTGATTGTGGCTCTGCTTTAGCAGAAGCTGAAGTTGAGTACCAAGACAAAACCGATCCTGCCATTGATGTTGGTTTTGCATTTGACGATGCTCAACGCCAGCAAATAGCAAAAGCGTTTAATTTATCCGCTCTTCCTGAAAAACCTGGAATGGCAGTTATATGGACCACTACTCCGTGGACCATTCCCGCAAACCAAGCTTTAAACGTTCATCCAGATTTGACCTATGCGTTAGTAGATACAGGGGGAAATTTACTGATCCTTGCCAAGGATCGTGTTCAAGAATGCCTAGAGGAATATGGCCTCAATGGAGAAATACTTGCGACGTGTGTTGGGCGACAACTTGAAAACATTTCCTTTTGGCATCCACTAGCAAAACTGGATATTGGATATCGTCGACTTTCCCCGATCTATACCGCTGAATATGTAACCCTCGATACCGGAACAGGACTTGTTCACTCTGCGCCAGCTTATGGCGAAGAAGACTTTAAGTCCTGCAAGTCCCATCAACTTGCGGACAAAGACATCCTAAACCCGGTTATGGGTAACGGCGTTTATGCTTCTTGGTTGCCCTTATTCGCTAATGAATATATTTGGAAATCCAATCCAAAAATTGTTGTGGCCTTACGTGAGGCCGGCAGTCTCTTAAAAGAAAAGTCATATACCCATTCTTATATGCATTGCTGGAGGCATAAATCACCCATCATTTATCGTGCAACATCCCAATGGTTTGCAAGTATGGATAAACGACCTACAGATGGAAAAGCAAGCTTGCGCGATACGGCTTTAGCCGGTATCGATGGCACTGAATTCTTCCCTGCCTGGGGTAAACAACGACTTCATAGCATGATCGCCAACCGACCTGATTGGACTTTGTCCCGCCAACGTCAATGGGGTGTGCCAATGGCTTTCTTTGTTCACAAAGAAACAGGAGATCCACACCCTCAAACAGCTGAATTACTAGAAAAAATTGCTCTGCGAGTCGAACAGGATGGCATTGAAGCCTGGCAAAAAATAATGCCGCAAGACCTCCTTGGTGAAGAGGCAAACCTATATGAAAAAAATCGCGACACTCTAGATGTTTGGTTTGACTCGGGAACAACTCACTGGCACGTTATCCGCGGCTCACATCGCGCTGAACTTTATAGACCTGAATCCGAAAACGCCGAAGGGCGTTTAGCAGACTTATATCTAGAGGGGTCTGACCAACATCGTGGCTGGTTCCATTCATCCCTGCTCACCGGCTCGATGCTTGACGGTAAACCCCCTTATAAAGCCCTATTAACTCACGGCTTTACCGTTGACGGTCAAGGCCGAAAAATGAGTAAATCTGTTGGCAACGTTATTGCGCCGCAAGAGGTTGCCGATAAGCTCGGCGCTGAAGTAATCCGACTGTGGGTCGCATCGACAGATTATTCAGGTGAGATGACCATTTCTGATGAAATTCTGAAGCGTATCGTAGAGAGTTATCGCCGTATGCGAAATACCCTTCGCTTTCTGCTTGCCAATTTAGCCGATTTTGATCCTGACCATCACACAATGCCCAGTGAAGATTGGCTTGAGATTGATCGCTACTCTATCGCTCTAGCCAACCAATTACAAAATGAAATCCAAGCACACTATGATGTTTACGAATTTCAGCCAGCCGTAGCGCGCATCCTCACTTTTTGCTCAGAAGATCTAGGCGGTTTCTATTTAGATATATTGAAGGATCGCCTTTACACAATGGCGCCGAACTCCACCGGCCGAAGATCGGCACAAAATGCCCTATTTCACATTACCCGCAACTTATTAAAATGGCTAGCCCCTTTCTTATCATTTACTGCGGAGGAAGCTTGGGGATGCTTTCCGCATGGCCAGTCAAATAAAGCAAAAGCCTCAATCTTCATGGAAGAATTTGGCGCCTTTCCAAACATCAGCCAATCTGAAGAACTAATCAGCAAATGGAACCGAGTCAGGGAGATCCGCTCCGAAATCACCAAGGCAATAGAACTTGAACGGGAAGCTGGAAACATTGGTTCATCACTTCAAGCTGAATTGAGCATCACAGCAGATAAAAGTGACTTTGATCTCTTAAATTCACTTGGAGAAGATTTGCATTTTGTCACTATTACCTCTAGCGCTAAGATCCAGTTAAACAATACCGGGCTCCAGATAGACGTTCGCAGTAGTAAGTTTCGCAAATGTGGGCGATGTTGGCACCATACAATGGATGCTGGTGAAGACGCTCAACATCCGGACTTGTGCAAACGATGCATCAGTAACTTGTTTGGTAAAGGCGAATATCGCCTCTTTGCGTAGATAATCCATAGATGAATACTCCCCAATCTGCGTCACTTTACCGTTGGCTTTCAATTACCGCGATTGTACTTTTGCTGGATCAATTGAGTAAATGGTCGGCACTAGTCAACTTGCAATTGGGGGTTCCTCGGGAGGTTTTTGATTGCATGAATTGGCTTTTGCTTTACAACCCAGGCGCCGCATTCTCGTTTTTAGCTCAAGGGGCTGGATGGCAACGGTGGCTATTGACGATCATGGGCATTTCAGCCTCAGTATTTATCGTCTTCCTACTTCAGCGCAACAAGGAAAATAAACCGCTCTCGCTCTCATTAAGCTTGATACTAGGAGGCGCCATTGGAAATGTCTTAGATCGACTTATGTATGGAGCCGTCGTAGATTTTATCGATCTTCATTATGGCAACTGGCATTGGCCAGCCTTTAACCTAGCAGATAGTGCAATTTCTCTTGGTGCAGTATTTATCATTTTCAGCGAAATCCGTCGCGAAATTGGCCGACTTGGCAAAACAAAGTAAATCCGTTTAACCTCTTGTAATGCAGTTACTTCTAAACAAAAAAATCGTTCTAGGGATTTCCGGTGGAATTGCCGCTTATAAAGCTGCTGAACTTGTTCGCCTTTTGATTCAAGAAGGGGCAACCATTCAAGTGGTAATGAGCGACGCAGCTCTAAAGTTTGTTACACCCATAACCATGCAAGCCCTATCTGGGAACCCTGTTTTCATTAGTCAGTGGGATAACCGCATTGCAAACAACATGGCGCATATAGAGCTATCTCGAAGCGCCGATGCTATTCTAATTGCACCAAGCACCGCTGATTTAATGGCTAAAGTTTCCTTGGGATTAGCCGACGATCTTTTAACCACTCTTTGTCTTGCGCGAAATTGCCCTTTACTATTGGCTCCAGCGATGAACCGAGAAATGTGGGACCATGCAGCAACCCAACGGAGCATTAAACGCCTGGAAAATGATGGAGTTGCCCTACTGGGTCCAGCAAGTGGTTTTCAGGCGTGCGGCGAAACGGGCATGGGTAGAATGCTCGAACCTTCGGAAATCGCCGAACAACTTATTGCCTTCTTTCAACCCAAGCCCCTAACCAACAAACGCGTTCTCATTACAGCAGGACCAACCTTTGAAGCAATTGACCCTGTTCGTGGAATCACTAACCTCAGCTCTGGAAAAATGGGGTTTGCAATTGCGCGTGCCGCTCTTGAAGCTGGTGCTGAAGTACATCTCATAGCCGGTCCATGCGACCTAGAGACACCGCTACTTGCTACTGGAAAAATCCTTCGTACTAACGTAGTCAGTGCCAAGGAAATGCATGCCGCGACGTTGGCCTCGTTAGACTGCGACCTCTTTTTTGCAGTCGCCGCAGTTGCAGATTGGGGTATTGCAAATCCTTCAAAGGAAAAAATTAAACGGCGCAGTCAAACCTCGCCGCAGATTGAATTCACGTCGAATCCGGACATCCTTCAGGAGGTTGTTCAATCAGTCAAAATTGTGAATGGCAAATTGCGCCCATACTGCGTCGGATTCTCAGCTGAATCCACTGAGCTTATGAAGAATGCAAGCGAAAAGCGAATTCAAAAGGGCATTCCTTTGATTGTTGGCAACATTGGCCCCGATACTTTCGGTAGCGACCTAAATCAACTATTACTGATCGACGAGATGGGCCAGAAAAAATTATCTCGCGCAACGAAACTTCAGCTTGCGCGCCAACTAATTCAATCGGTTGCAAAAAAGATTTGACCAATTATTTGTTTTAAGGAAACACATCATGCAATCACTTCAAGTAAAAATTTTGGATGAGCGGATGCGCTCAACGATGCCAAGCTATGCCACAGCAGGCAGTGCGGGGCTAGATTTAAGGGCTTGCATTGAAGCTGCGATTGAAATCAACCCTGGACAAACCGTATTGGTTCCGACTGGACTTTCTATATACATCGAAGATCCACGCTATGCGGCCATGATTCTCCCTAGATCAGGTCTCGGACATAAACACGGAATTGTTTTGGGAAATTTAGTAGGCCTCATTGACTCCGATTACCAAGGACAATTGATGGTTAGCACTTGGAACCGGGGAAGCAGTGTCTTTAAACTTGAGCCACTTGAAAGAATTGCCCAGTTAATCATCGTTCCAATCCAACAGGTGGAACTCAGGATAGTGGAAGATTTTGTTGAGAGCGGTCGCGGTGCTGGCGGCTTTGGCAGCACCGGACGCAACTAACCACTCACTACATTTCAACCGAATATCTAAATATCAAATTTCCTCTGCGGGTGCTACGTCAGATTTGCTAGATTTATTTAGCGCCACGCCAGAGGAATGGAATTCCAGCTTTACCTTGCCGTCATCAATATCCACAGCCACCGCACCGCCTTGAGACAGTCTTCCAAAAAGCAACTCATCTGCTAACGCCTTTCGAACGGTGTCCTGAATAATACGTTGCATCGGTCTTGCGCCCATTAACGGATCAAAACCATGTTTTGCCAAATGTGCACGTAAGGCTGGACTGAAGGTTGCGTCTACCTTTTTCTCGTGCAATTGCTCTTCCAATTGCATCAAAAATTTATCAACGACCCTCATAATAATGCTTTCATCAAGCGCCTTAAAGGAAACAATTGCATCTAGGCGATTGCGAAATTCCGGAGTAAAAAACTTCTTAATATCCGCCATTTCATCGCCCGACTCACGGGAATTAGTAAATCCAATAGTGGATTTCTGCATGGCCTCCGCTCCGGCATTCGTTGTCATGATAATGATGACATTGCGAAAATCGGTTTTACGCCCATTATTGTCCGTCAAGGTGCCGTGATCCATTACCTGCAATAGGATATTAAAAATATCCGGGTGCGCCTTTTCAACTTCATCTAACAATAGGACGCAATGCGGTTTCTTATTGACGGCCTCAGTTAATAAGCCGCCTTGATCAAACCCAACATAACCAGGCGGAGCGCCAATCAAACGACTGACCGCATGACGTTCCATATATTCCGACATGTCAAAACGCAGCAACTCAATACCCATAATGTAGGCAAGCTGCTTTGCAACCTCGGTCTTCCCAACACCAGTTGGACCAGAAAACAAGAATGACCCAATGGGCCTGTCAATCTTACCAAGACCCGCACGAGTCATTTTGATTGCGCTTGATAAAGCCTCAATCGCAGGATCCTGCCCAAACACCACGCTCCGAATATCGCGATCAAGGGTTTGCAGCTTACTTCTGTCGTCTACAGATACAGACTGTGGGGGTATGCGTGCAATCTTAGCAACGATCTCTTCAATCTCAGGTCGTCCAATTGTTTTTTTCTGCTTAGACTTTGGCAATATACGTTGCGCAGCACCTGCCTCATCAATCACATCGATAGCCTTATCCGGCAGATGGCGATCATTGATGTAACGCGCGGAAAGCTCAGCTGCAGCAATTAACGCCCCAGATGCATATTTAACGCTGTGATGCTCTTCGAAACGGGACTTTAATCCGCGTAAAATTTGCACCGTTTGATCAACAGTGGGCTCTACGACGTCAACTTTCTGAAAACGACGTGATAATGCAGCATCTTTTTCAAAAATACCCCGGTACTCGGTAAATGTAGTCGCGCCTATACATTTTAGTTGGCCATTAGATAAAGCCGGTTTCAGCAAATTACTAGCATCCAATGTTCCACCTGAAGCAGCGCCAGCACCAATCAATGTATGA
>CAIKFU010000033.1 GCA_903826775.1 uncultured beta proteobacterium
GGCGGCCTGCCTGATGATATGCACTTAGAATTACTCGAACCATTGCGCGAGTTATTTAAAGATGAGGTTCGTGAGCTTGGGGTGGAGTTGGGCTTACCGAGGGAAATGGTTTATCGACACCCTTTCCCCGGACCAGGTTTGGGTGTTCGTATTTTGGGTGAGGTTAAGAGTGAGTTTGCGGATTTATTGCGTCGAGCAGATGCCATTTTTATTGAAGAGTTACACAATTCCATTGATGAAAGTAGTGGCCACTCTTGGTATGAGTTGACTAGTCAAGCATTTGCTGTTTTTCTTCCCGTAAAATCGGTGGGAGTTATGGGTGATGGCCGTACTTATGAGTATGTTGTAGCCTTAAGGGCTGTTCAGACCCAGGACTTTATGACTGCTCATTGGGCTCATTTGCCACATGACTTGTTGGGTAGAATTTCTAATCGTATTATTAATGAAGTTCGAGGAATTAATCGCGTCGTTTATGACATAAGTGGAAAACCACCTGCAACAATTGAGTGGGAGTAATTTTTTAGTTTTCATTTTTTTAATGAGTGAATTATGAATTTAACTCGTCGTACATTTATCGGTTCAGTTGTTCTAGCCCCTATTTCTTGCGGAGTCCCGTTATCATACGAGAGAGGAGTCTCTGTTGCGGATCCAAAGCCAATCCCCAATGTTCGTCCTCCGCAAACTGGGCAGGAGTGGACCTATATTCAAAAAGATGTTTTTAATGGGAAAACTGTTGGCGTAATGACTGAACGTGTTCAGAGCATTTTGGACAGAATTACTATTGAAAGAAATCTTGAAAACGGCGTGAAACTAGATAGTGAGGTTCAAAGTTCGTGGGGAAGAATCCTTGTTGACCCTCACTGGTCCCGCACCTTAACCTACAATCCTTCTATCCCACTGTGGCCCGAGCAATTATTGTCAAGTTGGAGCAAGCAGTTCATTACCAAATACAATGTTGCAGGCTATCCTGAAGGCGCATATAGTTGGCAAATCTATATGAGTGCTCAAGGCTGGGAGAGAATTTCAGTGCCGGCAGGTGACTTTCTGACATTACGGTTCCAAAATTTAATTAACTATAAAAGTTTTGATGAAAATAATGTCAATTGCATTCGCAAAGAAACAATCTGGCTAGCTCCAGATATCGGTCGCTGGGTTGCGCGTGAATCGTCGGGTTCTTATGAGATTCAGGGTCAATTAAGCACTAGGATTTTGGAGGATAGCTTCCAGTGGCAATTGACTTCCTGGAAATAAAAATAAGACGAAGGCTTTTGTTGGCAGCTATTGCCGTTTTACCAGTTGCATGCATTACATCTCAACCTTATCCTGTATCCAGCCTAATTTATGAACCGTTTGTTAAGCCCGCTTTGCGTTTACCCAGAGTTGGGCAGCAATGGGTCTATGTTGTTAGAAATGTCTTCAATCAAGAAGTAGTAGATGTTATTACAGAGCAAATAGTTTATGTGGGTGATCAGGTCATCATTCAACGCTCAGGCGCCAAGCTTGGCTCCCTACCCGATGAAATACAAGAGCCATGGGGGTATGTATTGCAGGATCCACATTGGAGCCCCTCCCAAAAATTCTTAACAAAAATTCCTTTGTGGCCTGAGCAATTAAACCCGGGTTGGTCTGGATTTTATCGATCACGTTATCAGGTTTTAGGCTATCCCGATTCCGATTTTTATTGGGGATTAAATATCGATGCGATTGCATGGGAGCAAGTTAAGTCAGCAGCAGGAAATTTCCTTGTTTTGAAGTACACCATTGATATCCCCTATTTTCAGAGTAACGATCCTTTCAGGATAGTAAATACGAGAAATGAGGATGTTTGGTTTTCACCAGATATTGGACGTTGGGTTTATAGACGTGGTTATGGTCGATATCTGACTCCTGGACTCAGATGGTCTGAGGCTTATTGGGAGGATTATCTAGAATGGGAGCTTTTATCCTGGAATTAATTCTCATATCAGCCTTGCGCTTAAAATCAGTTAATAGTTATGTATACAGTTAAAGAACTTTTTCCTACTCTTCAAGGCGAGGGCGCACATTCAGGCCGGGCGGCTGTATTCTGTCGATTTTCTGGGTGTAATTTATGGACGGGTCGCGAAGAAGATAGGGATTCGGCTATTTGTCGGTTTTGTGATACTGATTTTGTTGGTTCAGATGGCATTGGAGGCGGTAAATTCGAGAATGCAAAGGCTTTGGCTATGGCTATCGAAAATGCATGGAAAAGTACCTATGCGGGGTCTTATCACCGCTATGTAGTGTTTACAGGCGGCGAGCCTTTACTGCAACTTGATGCCGAACTTATTGCTGTTTTGCATGACTTTAGTTTTGAAGTGGCTATTGAAACAAATGGCACAATCAAAGTTCCTAAAGGCGTCGATTGGGTCTGTGTCAGTCCTAAATTTGGTTCGGAGTTGGTTGTATTGCAGGCGGACGAAATAAAACTCGTAATACCTCAGGAGGGACATGCATCCCTAGAGCAATTGATGTCTCGATTTGAGAAGATGGACTATCGAAATCGGTTTTTGCAGCCCATAGATGGACCTGATCTAGGTCGTAATACAGACC
>CAIKFU010000034.1 GCA_903826775.1 uncultured beta proteobacterium
AACAGTACCGCGGTTCGAGATGGTCGCAGGTGTGGGTTCTGGTTCAATTGAGATCCATTTTATATATGACTAGACTGAAAATTGGGGGTTAATGGTGGAGCAGCTAGCTGCTAAGCGCACCGGACAATAACTTAGAGGTGATATCGACAATAGGAATCACCCGATCGTAAGCCATGCGCATGGGGCCAATCACCCCTAAAGTACCTACAATTTGCCCATCAACACTGTAAGGGGAGCTGATAACGGCTAAATCCTCATAAGGCAATAGATCACTGTCTCCGCCAATAAAAATCTGAATCCCGTCAGCGTGGCTTGAAACATCCAATAGTTGCATCAAAACCGATTTTTGCTCAAGCATATCAAACATTTTTCGCAACCGATCTAAGTTTGAACTTAGATCACCAACATTTAATAGTCGACGCTCACCCGAAAGCACAACCTCACCACGCCCCATATCTGAGTCGGTCATGCTGCTTTGAAGAGCCATTGACATTAACCCAGAAATATCAGAACGCAAACTGTCCAAATCAGCCTTCAAATGCCCTCTTACTTCGGTAAAACTTTTACCGGAATAATGGGCATTGATGTAATTTCCAGCTTCAATCAGCTGACTTGGGCTGTAATCTTGGTTGGTCGGCAAAATCCTGTTCTGCACATCCCCTTCTGGAGTAACTACAATTAGCAAAATTTTGCCTTCGCCTAGACGTAAAAATTCAATATGTTTAAAAACCTGAGCCCGCTTTGGGGTCATTACTACCCCGGCAAAATGGGTCAAATTTGACAATATTTGCGCTGCAGCAGCCAAAACCCGCTGGGGGGAATCGGGTAATAGTCCATTTTTTACCTCTCGGGCTGCCATCTCCTCCAGAGGGCGAATGGTAAGCATTGTGTCAACGAAAAGCCTATACCCTCTTGGGGTTGGCACACGACCAGCCGAGGTATGAGGGCTAGTCACAAGCCCCATATCCTCCAAATCAGCCATGACATTGCGGATGGTTGCCGCGGAAAGATCCAACCCGGACGCGCGGGAAAGGGTACGCGAGCCAATAGGTTGCCCCTCTTCGATATATTTTTCGATGAGTGTCTTTAGTAAGGCTCGGGAACGATCATCCATGTTGGAATTGATTTTATGCCTATGGTTTAATCATCATATGTTAAGCGCAACTTCAACTTCCACTCAAAAAACTTTTAGCCGGGTTGCCATTGTCGGTAAATACCAGGCGGAAGGCATTGAAGAGCATTTGAGCGAGCTAGCCAACCTAATCTCCAATCTAGGTTGTGAAATCTTCATTGAGGCAGCAACCGCAAAACACATCCACCTTAACGGATATCCTACCAAAAAGGTGGAGGAATTTATAGGCGCAATTGACTTAGCAATCGTGCTTGGTGGTGACGGCACTATGTTAGGCATTGGCAGGCAACTAGCCGGCAGCAATGTCCCTTTAGTGGGAATCAATATGGGGCGTTTGGGTTACATGACTGACATCCCGATCAAAGATGTTCAAACCGTGCTCCCAAAAATTATTAAAGGTGAGTATGAAGCAGACGCCCGCTCCTTACTTGATGCGGTGGTTATTCGCCAAGACAAGGAAGTTGACCAAGCCCTTGCCCTAAATGATGTTGTGGTAAATCGTTCAGGCATTTCAGGGATGGTAGAACTGTCTGTCCGAGTTAATGGCTCGTTTATGTACAACCAAAGATCCGACGGATTGATAGTCTCTACTCCAACCGGCTCAACAGCTTATGCACTATCTGCTGGCGGTCCTATCCTACACCCGCGCGTGGCTGGAATACTGCTGGCCCCAATTGCACCGCATTCCCTTTCAAATCGCCCGATCGTACTACCGCAAGATGCAGTTATCTGTATTGAGGTAGTTGATGGCCGCGAAGTAATTGTTAACTTTGATATGCAATCATTAACTAATTTACAAATCGGCGACTGTATATGGGTAAGGCAATCCGAAAAACACATTACTCTTCTTCATCCCCGCAGCCATAGTGATTACAAGACTCTCCGTGAAAAGCTGCATTGGAATGAATACCCGTCGACATTTTGATGTCGAATTTTCATTAACACCAAAATGCTTCAAACTCTCGCCCTTCGCGATTTCATTATTGTTGATCAACTGGATCTGGAGTTTTCTGCAGGCTTTTCCGTTTTAACGGGGGAAACCGGGGCTGGAAAATCAATCCTATTGGATGCGCTTGGATTAGTCTTAGGTGAGCGCGCGGACAGCAGTCAGATACGGGAAGGAAAAAATCGCGCTGAAATAACAGCATTTTTTTCCATAGATCCATCGCAAATTAACAAATTCAATCAATGGCTGGATGGCCAAGGGTTTCCGATTGACAGCAATGGAGAAACGCTTATACTGAAACGAACGATTGAAAGTAGTGGGCGGAGCCGTGCCTTTATTAATGGCAGCATTGCCACCCTAACCCAACTTCGCGAAGCCGGTGATTGGTTAGTAGACATACACGGTCAGCATGCTCATCAGCTATTACTAAAAAGCGGGGCACAACGCCAGCTACTAGACCATCATGCAGGATTAACTGTATTAACTGTAGATGTTGCCAATTCCTTCCAAAAACTCAATAAATCGCGTCATCGCTTAAAACAAGCAGAAAATGCCGGACAAGATACCCAACGTGAACGAGAGCTACTTCAGTGGCAACTTGAAGAGTTAACCAACTTAGCCCCTCAAGATGGAGAATGGGCATCAATACAGGTAGATCACGCCCGCCTAGCCAATGCTGCAAAAATAATTTCCGGCTGCCAAGGGGTTGTAGATGCTCTAAGCGAAAATGAGCATTCAGTTGAGTCAGTATTGTCAAAATCAAACGGGGTTATAGAGGCATTAGCTGAACATGATAAGGTGCTCGCTGAAATTGGGGAGTCACTTGAATCTACCCTAATTCAAGTAGAGGAAGCCGTACACAGTCTTAATCGCTACCTTCAAAAACTTGATTTAGATCCGGATCGACTTACCCTAATCGAAGAACGCATGCAGGCGCTTCACAATGTTTCCAGAAAATACCGCACTGAGGTTGATGAATTGCCAAAACTCTTAACTGAAACAGCAATTCGACTAGACGAACTCACTACCGCCCAAGACATTGAACAGCTACGTGAGCAGTTAAAAAATGACGAATTGACCTATTTGAAAAGTGCAAAACAACTGACCAATAAGCGTACCAAAGCTGCTTTAGAGTTAAGTACTGCTGTAACCGCAGTTATGCAAGATTTATCTATGCCAGGCGGTCAACTGCAAGTTAACTTAACCCCGTTAAATGAATACGGCTTGAACGGACTCGAGCAGATTGAGTTTCTAATTGCAGCGCATGTTGGTAGCACCCCGCGCCCTTTGGCAAAAGTCGCATCAGGGGGCGAGCTGGCTCGCATCAGTCTAGCCATTAGCGTCATCACTAGCGAGGCTTCATTTACCCCCACTTTAATTTTTGATGAAGTGGACTCAGGGATAGGAGGTGCTGTTGCAGAAACCGTCGGCAACCTTCTTGCTAAGCTTGGGCGGTCGCACCAAATTCTTTGCGTAACCCATTTACCTCAAGTCGCAGCCCAGGGAGATCACCACCTTAAGGTTAGCAAATTGCAAGAGGATGGCAAAACCGTCTCTCAAGTTAGTCCTTTAAGCAGGGTCGAGAGAATTGAAGAAATTGCAAGAATGCTCGGTGGAGCAACAATTACCGACACTACCAGGCGTCATGCGCGCGAGCTGCTTGGACAAAACTGAGGTGATCTACAAGCCCAATTCTGAAGGAGCTTGAAATATCTCAAACCACAGCAACTGGACCGGAGTTCTAGCAAAAGCAAAATCGGTCTCCAGGTCCAAGCAAACACGCGCTTTTTCAGTTCCGTCTAGTCGCACGCGATGCTGACGAGATCTGAATAAACGATAGGCGTCCGCAACTTCCCTTGAAGCCTCATGAGATATCAAACCCTCTTGAGCTGCAATCCCTAATAAAGCTATATTTCCAAGATTACTGATTAATCTAGTATGTTTATGCGCATATGCAAGAACTAAAAATTGAACAATGAATTCAATATCAACCATGCCGCCTGAATCATGTTTTAAATCAAAATCGCCAGAAGAATTTGGGTGGCCATCGTGAACTTTACGACGCATTTCCAAGATTTCAATGCGCAAAGCATCTAAGTTGCGTTTTTGTCCTAGCACCTCGGAACGAATAACATCAAATTGACCGCCAACTATTTCACAGCCCGCAGAAAATCGAGCGCGTGTTAATGCCTGATGCTCCCAAACCCACGCTGTGTTGTCGCCCTCACGCAACTGATATTTTCTAAACGCCTCAACATTTGTTACCAAAAAGCCTGCCGAACCATTTGGACGCAGGCGCGTGTCAATGTCAAAAAGATTACCCGCAGCGGTATAGGATGTAAGCCAATTAATCATCCGCTTTGCTAGCATGGCATAAACTTCCTGTTCCGAAAAATCTCCAGTCTTCGACCCATAGAGAAAAACCAAATCTAAATCAGAAGAGTACCCCAGCTCTTTACCGCCTAATTTTCCATAAGCTACGACCGCAAATGGTGGGATCCTATGTTCGCTTAATCCAAATCTCTCGGCAACTCCTGGCCATACCCGTTCAAGCGTAGTCTGCAAAATTAAATCTGCCAGCGCAGAGAGGTGATCGCTGACCTTTTCAACCGGCAATGCATGATCAACCCCAATACCCAAATCTGTGAGCAAGGTAAT
>CAIKFU010000035.1 GCA_903826775.1 uncultured beta proteobacterium
CCTCTTTTTTTCGATGGAACCGCGCTTTTGGATCAATCTGCAGGCGGAGTACGACATTCGCATGGCCAGTCGTACCTTGCAAAAGAGGATTGCGCCCCGGATACGGGTCTTTCAGATGGAAGTTGCGTAAGGCTTGCTATGGGGGTGGTGTTGGATGGGAATGGGGAACGTCCAATAGCGGGCGGGAAAAATTAATGTTCGGCGCGAATGGCCAACTGAGCGATGTATCCAGACCGGTTCTCCCCCGCCGATTTGGCTTTGGCGTCCAATCTTGCCAAAACCCTTTTAGGCAAGGAGATGTTGACTCTCTCAATGTCATCGGACAACAAGGCAGGATCAATTTCTGCAATGGCCCAGATGCGTCCCTTAAACCCCCGCTGCTTTTGCAGGTCGGCAATGGAACTGGGCTGGGGGACATCCTTGCCGTCGTCTATGGCGGTCTCAATCCAAAGCTCGATCGCTTCTTTGGCGTTCTCAATGGCCTCATCAATGCTGCTATCGGCAGCGGAGAAGCAGCCGGGTAAATCCGGTACGATGACACTCCAAGCCGTCTTGGGTGTGCCCGGTTCTATTGCAATTGGGTATTTCATCAATCTTCCCTTATTTGAGCCCTGCTTGTTTTAATAGCTTTTGAACCAACCCAGTTCCCAAATCCTTTTTCGGATGAGGGACTGTAATGTGGCTAGGTTTGGTTGGGTGGGTGGGTGAAAACATGATGCGAACCTTTTACGCCCCGCAATAGCCATCCATCCCTTTCTAGCGATTTGATCAGCTCTTGGCTGTTCACGCTTCTATTATACGCACCATACACACCATACACACATAGGAGGTTTTGTGTTGATGAAGACTACTTTCGGTCATTGATGGTGTGGCCCAATAGTGCGACGCTCACGGTGCCTGAGTGTGTCGGGGGTCGCAATGGGCGTGGCCTTACATGGGAAAGTGGCCATGCCCCGTCTTCTCGGATACTGGGTCATACGGCCAATCGTTCCTGAATCCGCATGCGTGTCGGTGAGAGGGTGCAATGGCGTGTTTGACATTCAGGCGCTAGTGCCCAGTAGGGCGCGTTCCTGCAGCCTCTTGCAATTCGGGAATCGATTGCATGATGCATACAAAATACCGGTAGTACCAAGCCTTCAATGAAGGGATTTCTATTATGCTAAATCGCGTTCGGGCAATATCAAGACGTTGAGATTTGTTTGATAATAGATATTTTTTGATATAAAATCAGATCATGCAATGCAATTACCACAGGCCGTTCACCCAGTTTGTCAAAAAGGCTAAGAAACCCTTGCAACTGTCCATTGAAGATGCGGTATTGCGGATTTGCAAGGCCCCCGAGTTGGGAGAGAAAAAAGTTGGGGATTTAAAGGGTATTTTTGTTTATACGTTTCGATTTAACAATCAAGAGTATTTGATTGCATACCGATATATCAAGGATGAGGGTTTAATTGAATGGATATCCATTGATTTTTATCTGGTCGGCAGTCATGAAAAATTTTATAGCAACGTGAAGATATTTTTGCGAAACAAATGAAAATTGGGTAATCAAATTGGGATGCAAGGGAAAATAGAATGAATCAAGTGATCACTGCTGAGGATGTATTTCTGCAGGTAAAACAAATGCCGAAAAAGGAGCGATTGAAGTTTTTTTCTTTAATTGCGACGAATGCCTTTCAAGATGAGGTATCGACTCACGATCAGGTTTTTGGGCACCTCAAACAGACTACTTTTTCGGCAGAAGAAGCCGCACAATATCTGGAGATATCGTTACCAACGTTGCGCCGTTACGTGCAAACCGAAAAGCTCAAGCCGACTCAGGTGATTGGGCGTAGCCAACTGTTTTCCACTGGCGATTTGCGCCGATTAAAGCAAAAGCGGGCCTAGCCCACCAACACGATTCGTACCGAACTTCAGGCTATCGCCAGATGGTCGTATGGGTTAGCAAGCGATCATCCAAAATTGGGAAAGCTTCAAAGACGCTATTGGGCATTTACGCCTTATAATTCCCAGATTATCAGGCGATACATCTATAAGGATCAATGAAATTTAGATTAAAGTCGTTCTTGATTGCCATTGTTTTATTGTTTGGCTTCATGGGATTCGGATTTTCTCAAGTAACTCAGGATAGCAAAGCGGATGAACTGCCCAGTTCTTTAGGGGCGCTGTTTTCCCAGGTTAGCGTAAATCCCGAGTCCATGAGGGAGGTAGTTGATCTTCGAAAAAATTCCCTAACTACGCAAGCCATGGTGGTTTGGTACGTTACGCTATTATTTTTAACCTTCGCAGCAGCGGCGGATTTTTATCGTCATCGGATGTCAACAGATGATGTGGAACGGGCTGAGGATTTTGATGAGTTGGAAAGCCTTGAATGGGAAAGTGATGAGGAAGATCCGCAATTTGAAGCAGGGGAATTCAAGAGGAATCAAACCCATTCTGCGTGGATACGCCGTTTACTGATTTTGCCCCCGTTGCTAATCACCACTTTCTGGATTATCAGCCCCTTTATTGGACTCGTTTTATCTCCCCCAGAGGGAATGGGGATTCGCCGGTTTGCCATGCTGATGTTTATCGCCTTGTTATGTGCCGGTATCGTGATGTTCGCCTGTGCAAAGATAACCATTCTCAAGCGTTTATTTGGTAATGGTTGGCTTGGAATTGGTTTCCTATTTGCTATCCGGTTTTTCATCTATATTCTGTAAAGCCTGCCAGGCTATTACGCTTTCAATTTCCCAAATAACCGTGTTTTCTAAATACACCGCCATTCTGATTTCTCCTCTGGGTTCGGCAATTTTTCTTGCTCTCGTGGCTTTTTTGCTCATTGCATTACATCGTCGTAAATTCGCCTTGATGATTTCTGCGCTGGCGGTTTTCTGGTTGTTTATCTTCTCAACTCCGATGGTCTCTTACCAATTGCGCTTGCACATGGAGTCCGTTTTTTTACCGGTTCCGATCGCTGATGTACCCAAGTCCGACGCCATCGTTGCACTGGGCGGGGGGATCTCTCCTGCACAACCCCATTTCCCATTTATCAATCTGAGGAGTGCAGCCGATCGGACCTATCAGGCCGCCAGACTGTATAAAGCCGGCAAAGCCCACTTGGTGGTTCTCTCGGGTGGAAGTGATCCGCAAGTGTCGGAACCCGAAGCCAATGCCATGGCGACATTTATCCAGGATTTGGGTGTGCCTGCTTCGGCTTTGCTGTTAGAAGGTCTCAGTCGCACAACGCGCGAAAACGCGATCTTTACTGCTAAGCACTTAAAGGAGCGTGGTATCGACCGCATTATTTTGGTGACTTCCGCTTTGCATATGCAGCGTGCAAAACGGCTCTTTGAAGAGCAGGGATTAATGGTCTTTCCGGATGCAACCGACTACGAAGCCACCACAAAGCCGTATGGACCGCTCGCGTATTTGCCGGATACGGATGCGTTGGATGGTAGTTCGCGTGCGATCAAGGAATGGGTAGGACTGTGGGTGGTGAAATTGGGAAGATTGGGTTCTCCCAAGTGAACTGCTGGAATGATTGATTGCAAGTAAACACAGTACAGTAGTTTCATAGAGCTATTTGAGCAAAATCATGCGTTGGCCTGAATGTTCAATGTATTCCCGTATCGAGGTATGCAACAATTGACTTGGTATAAATCATCCATCCAATTTATCAGCTTATCCAATAATGCAAAGATGACTCTCCTATGCAGCCCATACGTTTATCCTTCCTTGTAACCGCCGGTCTTGCCCTGACTGCAATTACCAATTCCACTATTGCCCAATCCGCCTTTGAGGGTGCTTATGGCCAAGTTGGGATTGGTTACCAGATCATGGATCCGCTGGCCAATAGCGCCACCATCACTACGGGTGGTGCTACCTATCCGCTCTATAACGGCTACAAGGATTCATCGGACTTTACGGGTACCGTCACCTTGGGCTACATGGGTGCACTCTCTAAAGATTTTCTCTTGGGTGTGGGCGCCGAGTATTCGCCGATCGCCGGATCGAGCACGGCCTTAAGTTATGCCGGTGGCGGATTGACCTCCAGCACTTCGCAATACAAATTTCAAAACAGCTACAACCTCTTTGTGTCACCTGCCTATGCCGTAGACACCGATAAGCTCATTTACGGAAAGCTCGGTTACACCGGCGCCACCACGCAGATCACCTTTACCGGCAGCAACAATCCCTCCACCAATTTCACGGGCTATTCACTCGGCATTGGCTACAAGCAAATACTCTCTGGCGGATGGTACGGCTTTGTCGAAGGCAACTATTTTGTCTATGGCAACCAGACCGTCAACATGAACGGCATTAACAACGGCGCTTCCTACACGAGCACATCGACCGTCAACGCGAAGTTCTACAACGCCCTAGCGGGCATCGGCTACCGCTTCTAGATTTCTCGGCGATTCAATTCGCAAATTCCGCATGTTTGCTATTGGTCAATAGCGGATTGGTTTCTGACCTGATCAGGAGGTCATTTTAGAAACCATTTCTATTCGTAATGAGTCCACATTCTCAAAATCCGAACCGTCTTTTCTTTTCGGAGGACTTCATAAACCAAGCGATGTTGAAAATTAATTCTGCGTGAGTATGCCCCCTGCAAATCGCCTACCGGCTTTTCATATGGGGGAGGGTTTTGAAGTGGATTGTTTTCTAAAATATCCAGCAATGCTTGGGCTTTATCTCTTAACCCTGCGGCCGAAAGTTTTTTAGCGTCTTTAAGAGCGTACTTGGAATAAGCCAAATTCCAAGTCACCATTTCAATGACCGCTTACTTTTGGCGAGAGGCTCTGCCATCGCCTCTTTAATGGACTCGCGCATGCCAGGGATCGCCATTAGATAAAGCGTCTCCTGAATGGCGCTCCAATCCTCTTCGGAAACTAAAACGGCATTTGCTCGCTTGCCAGAAATCACAACGGGTTTGTGCGACTCAGCTGCTTGATCAATCAAGCGATAGAGTCCAGCCCTTGCTTGACTAGCGGTTATGGTCATGGTTCCTCCTTTTTGATATAGTACGTAAAAACGTACGCTTTGTCAACCATCATAACTGGGAATGCCCAATAGTAGGCTTTGGTATCAAACTGTTGATCTCTGTGTGGTGACATCGAGAAGATACTAAATTATTTCTTCCCATACGCAGCATCGTGATCTGGTTCAATCAATAAGACTCGCATGAAGTTCCCATCGCGGTAAGCAATGCCTCGAATAGCTTTGCTAATACGAAAGGTATACAGAGAATCCACGCCTGATGGGGCAGGGATACTTTGAATCCTTTCCCAGCGCAGCCCCTTGTCCTGATAGACGGCATTCCAAGTGAGTTGAGTGATTTTTTCAAAAGCGGCAATCGCTCGCTCTTGCACATCGCCTTCAAGGTCGACCCATCGTTCCTGAAATTGGGGGCTATGAAGATCAAGCTGTACGGGTTTTGCGTTTTGTGCCATGCACCTTGTTCACCTTCAGCTTGTTTAGATCAAATTCTTTGGTAGGGGTTTTTTGTGCCCATGCCAATGCTTTTGCCAAGTCCTTCTTCATGGCAGTTTCATGAATCCAGCGTTCATTGTCGGGAATAATGGTAGCAGTGCGAATGACCCAAACGCCAGGCTCGGGAGTTTCAACTAACACTTTGCGTCCAGCATGCTCCTTGCCTAGCGAAATTTGGCCGCTTGAACCGATGGATTTCACGATTTGATGATCTAACACTGCTGTGCCCATATAGTCTTTTCCTGTGGTGTCTTGTAAAATACAGTATTTTCATGCCGCATGAATGCATTATTGCATGATACTAAGGTATTAACTGCAGAATCTGAACCAGCTGCTAAACGTTAGCAATCAACCGATTCGCTAGTGGGAATTCCCGGGCTTTTAAAAGACTTATTAAGGTATATTGAGAAGTACGTTTAAAAGTGCTAATATTAGCACCTAAGAAAACGAAAGAACCTATGGCCCATACGATTTTGACGAGTACCTCCGCTAGCGTCACGGAATTGAAAAAGGACCCCATGAATACGGTGGCGGCGGGGGAGGGATTTCCAGTCGCAATCCTCAATCGCAATGAACCCGTTTTTTACTGTGTTCCA
>CAIKFU010000036.1 GCA_903826775.1 uncultured beta proteobacterium
CCAGGAGGAATATTTCCTGAGAAGTTATAAACTGAATTCACTTCGGAAGAGGTTGAGTAGGCGTTAACGCAAATGGGAAAACATCCAAATGTCGCAATTAAGATTCTAAAAAGAGTTCCATTGCGTGTATTGATAAAACCCAATCTTTTGGTCATTTTTCAATTCTCCCCATTAATAGGCTTTAAGATCATTCTAGCCATCCAGCAAGACTTGAATTTGATCCTAATCAATAAACCCTAAGATATGAAAAATATAAACTGACAAAACGAATTTCTAGCAAGAACTGGCAGTGCATTATTTTGCAATGCATTAGGGATAGATATTCTGAAACCTAGCTTTTTACTTCAAAATAACGGCAATTCTTCAAGCTGAACATTGCCATCTTTAATGGCCTTTGCATATTCATAACCATGTTTACCGACCATTTACTAACTTAGGAACATTCCAAGAGTTGCCATCCTTCAATGCCTCAGGCAATAAATCACTTGGGAAGTCTTGGTAGCAAACGGGCCGCAAGAAGCGCCAGATTGCCTCAGTACCAACAGAAGTCGTTCTACTATCAGATGTGGCGGGAAATGGGCCGCCATGAACCATTGCAGGGCAAACCTCAACACCTGTTGGATAGCCATTAAATAAAATTCGCCCTACTTTGCGTTCCAAAATACTCACTAGGCTTTTCGTAAATCTTTTGTTATCAGTTGGATTCATCAATACCGTTGCAGTTAGCTGACCTTCCAGTCCATTGGTCAATTCCAAAATTTCTTCATCGGTCTTGCATCGAATAATTAGTGAGCTAGAACCAAATACCTCATCGCGCAACTTAGGATCCCCAAGGAATGCCTCTGCTGTTGTTGCAAATAAGCAGGCACAACATTGATTTGGTCCGCTAGCCTCTTGAGCTTGGGCTAGCAATTGAACATGGTTATTACTTTTAAGCTTAGCTACGCCTAATTCATAAGCCTCATGAATTCCAGGTGTCAGCATAGTGCTTGGCTTGGCAACCGAAACGAGCCCAGCAACCTTACTAAGAAATGCATCGAGTCCGGGTGCTTCCTTCACAATCATTAAACCAGGGTTAGTACAAAACTGACCGGAACCCATCAACAATGAATTCACGAAACCAGTAGCAACGGAATCTGCGCGGTTCATTAAAGCTTCTGGCATTAAATACACTGGATTAATGCTGCTCATTTCTGCATAAACTGGAATTGGCTCTGGACGTGCAGCGGCAATCTTCATTAAAGCTGTGCCCCCAGATCGAGAGCCCGTAAAGCCAACCGCCTTAACACGACGGTCTGATACTAAGGCAGTACCAATGTCAGCGCCAGAGCCAAAGAGCAGCGAGAAAGTTCCCTCTGGCATATCACATGACTTCACTGCGGCCTGAATTGCCAGCCCCACTAACTCGGAGGTTCCGGGATGAGCAGAGTGTCCTTTCACAATAACCGGGCAACCAGCAGCAAAGGCTGACGCAGTATCGCCACCCGCGACTGAAAATGCTAACGGGAAGTTGCTAGCCCCAAATACAACGACTGGGCCTAGTGGAATATGACGCAAACGTAGATCGGCACGTGGCAAAGGGGTACGCTCTGGCATCGCAGTATCTACCCTCACACCTATCCAACGCCCTGCCTTTACTTCTTCAGCAAAGAGTTTAAGTTGATTTATGGTGCGGCCAAGCTCACTCTCGAGACGTGCCTTAGGTAAACCAGACTCTAAGCCTGCACGCTCAACGATAGCAGCGACATTAGCAGCCAAGTTTGCAGCTATTTGTTCCAAAAACTTGGCGCGCGATTCTAAATCTGTTTCACGGTAGGCATCAAATGCCTTTTCTGCTAATACACAAGCCCGATCTACTTCTTGTGCACCACCCCCTAGATACGCCGGCTGAAGATGCTCACCAGTCGCAGGATTAACTGCATAAATTGCTTTTTTAGAACCTTTAACGAGTTCTTGCCCAATTATCATATTTCCTGCGATAGCCATCTTGCCCTTTCTTTAAATACGATTAATCATCATTAATACCTTAGCGAACCATGCAAGGCATTTTGTTGTTAAATTTCCAATTGGGAATTAAGAACTGCATAGCCATACCATCATCGCGAGCACCCAATCCCTTTTGTTTATAGAGGCGATGCGCCTTTTCTATTTCTGGCATATCAAGCTCTACTCCCAGGCCTGGCTTTTTAGGAACCTGCACATGACCGCCTTTAATCTGGAACGGTTCTTTTGTTAAGCGCTGGCCGTCTTGCCAAATCCAGTGGGTATCGATTGCAGTAATTTTTCCAGGGGCTGCTGCAGCGACATGAGTGAACATCGCTAAAGAAATATCAAAGTGGTTGTTGGAATGGGATCCCCACGTTAAACCCCACTCATGGCACATTTGAGCAACTCGAACCGAGCCGGCCATCGTCCAAAAATGCGGGTCAGCCAAGGGAATATCAACGGACTGAAGCTGGATAGCGTGTTGAATTTCGCGCCAATCCGTAGCCACCATGTTCGTTGCGGTTGGTAAACCCGTGGCACGACGAAACTCAGCCATGACTTCGCGACCAGAAAAAACACCCTCCGCCCCACAAGGATCTTCGGCATAAGCTAAAACGCCATGCATATTGCGCATTAAGCGAATAGCATCCTTTAATAGCCAGCCGCCATTTGGATCTAGGGTCACGCGCGCGTTTGGAAAACGCTTAGCCAAAGCACTTACAACCTCAATCTCTACATCTCCAGCCAACACACCGCCCTTGAGCTTGAAATCATTAAATCCATACTTTTCGTAAGAAGCTTCAGCAATACGAATAATCCCCTCAGGTGTCAGCGCCACCTCATTGCGGATTCTAAACCAAGCGTCGTCAGAATCATTTTCTGATCGGTATGCCAAATCGGTTTTAGATTTGTCTCCGATAAAAAATAGATAGCCAAGCATTTCAACGGAGTCTCTCTGCTGACCATCCCCCAGAAGCTCGGCAACTGGAACACCAAGATGCTGTCCCAATAAATCCAAGAATGCAGCTTCAAGTGCGGTCACTACGTGAACGGTTGTACGCAAGTCAAAGGTTTGAAGGCCGCGACCACCCACATCTAGATTAGCAAATTTTGCCCTTACGGCATTCAAGGTTGATGAATAGGAACCAATAGAAGCGCCAACAATAATCTCAGAACATTGATTGAGGATATTTTCAATCCTTTCGCCGCCTGGAACTTCACCAACGCCAACGTTACCTGAATTGTCTCTCAAGATAACAATATTGCGTGTGAAATAAGGCCCATGTGCACCACTCAGATTCATAAGCATGCTGTCCTCCCCCGCTACCGGGATGACCTGCATGTTAATAATTTTTGGTGTTCTGTTCTGACTCATTTAATTTTAATGCCTTATTTAATTGGCAGTGATCTGACGAGAGTCAATCAATTTTTTCCAACGAGCGTTTTCTTGGGCCTGGTATTGGACAAATTGCTCAGGGCTATTTGCCACGACTTCATAACCAAGATCAACAAAGTTCTTTTTGACTTGAGGGTCATGTAATGCCGCAATGACGGACTTATAAATCTTTTCTTTTACGTCCACAGGCAAACCTTTTGGGGCCACTACCGCTTGCCATCCATAAGCTACCACCTCTTTATAACCAAGCTCTCCAAAAGTTGGTACGTTAGGCAGCACTGGGGATCTTTTGGTGCCGGCAATAGCAAGGGGCCGTAATTTACCAGCATTGATAAATTGAATAACTGAATTTACATTCGCAAATAAAGCGTCCAACTGACCACCAATAGCGTCGGTAATCGCTGGGCCACCACCTTTGTATGGAACATGAATACCACTGGTATTTGTCTGCTGCCAAAAAATCTCCGTTCCAAGATGATCTGACGAGCCGCTTCCAGAGCTACCGAAAGATAGCTTACCTGGACTAGCTTTTTCAGCAGCAATTAAATCAGCAAGGGTTTTATATGGTGAATTTTCTGGAACTACCAAAACATTTGGTGACTCCAAACCCACGGTAATGTAGTCAAAATCTTTAGCGGCGTTATAAGGAACGCTTGACAATAAATGTGGAACAATCACCAAAGGGCCTAAAGAAGTCACCAATAAGGTATATCCATCAGGAGTGGCCCTCTTCACAAAACCCGCCCCGAGTGTGCCTGTTGCCCCCGGCTTATTATCAATGATGACGCTTTGACCCAAAGAATCTTGCATCTTAGGCGCAATAGCTCGAGCCATTTGATCTGTCGAACCTCCAGGTGGAAATGGAACTACCAGCGTAATTGTTCTGTCTGGCCAAGCGAATACACTTGCGCAAAACGCCAATAATGCACATGACAATATAAATTTAGTAATTGCTTTCATACATGCAATCCTTTGAATTGAGTAAATAAAAAAATAAAGGGCTATATAAGAATCTGTTCTTTATTAAAGGGAATGAATAAACCAAATAAGTGCTGAAACTGTTATGAATGAACAGCTTGTTGCTAATAGTAAAGATGCCGCACAAACTCCTTCTAGGTTATATCTTTGCCCCAAAATTGGGTAAACGCTCATCATAGGCATTGCAGCTAAAAGTATTGCTACAGTTTGCAGTGTTCTGTCAAATGAAGGTATTAAAAATATCAACAATGTAACCATCAAAGGATGGAGAATTAATTTTCCAAAAACAATGTAACTTATATCGCAAATTTTCCCACGTAGCTCTAACCCCACCAATACTCCGCCAATTGCAAACAAAGCGACTGCGCCGGATGCATAAGCAAACATATCAATTACATTGCCAATGGATTCAGGAATTTTAATCTGGAACAACGTAGCCAAAAAACCTAATATAACAGCAATAACCAACATATTTTTTGACAATTCTCTACCGCACTTCATGATCACAGAAACAGGATAAATTTCCTTGTTTCTAGCACATTCTGCAATAACCAGCATTAAGGGAAGCATCAAGACATTTTCAATAATCATGCTCAAAGCAACCCCAATCATGGCCTTGGATCCAAGATATGAAACAACGATCGGGAATCCAATAAATGCACTATTAGAAGAGGAAGACCCCAATGCTGATATGGCAGACGATTCAAGACCTAGTCGACGATTTTTACTAACCAAGAATACCAATCCAAACGCTAAAACCGATCCAGCTCCGTACGCCAAAAGATAGTGAAGATCAATTATCTCATTTAGATGTTTTGCTGCAATAGCCCTAAATATCATTGCCGGCAAAGCATACCCAAGAACAAACTGCCCAAGTGGTCGAATCCCCTCTTTTGGGAATTGATGAAACCGAACAGCTAAATAACCAATGCCAATAATGGAAAAAATCGGACCAGTTATCGCCAAGATGCTCAATATTTCAAAGGTTTCCTTCATAGACTCAAGAATAATATAAACATCAATTTTTAATGAAAAGTCATCTATTAATCACTGTCACAACAATGCAATATTTATAATTCAATATAAAAACTTATATAACAGATACTATATATATCTTGACATCCATAGCTCGTCAAATTCCAGAACATTATCGAAACCGG
>CAIKFU010000037.1 GCA_903826775.1 uncultured beta proteobacterium
ATTCTGGTTAACCAAGCAGCCCAAAATGGCGCTCAGATAGTTGCATTACCAGAATATTTTTGCTTAATGGGTCTTAAAGACACCGATAAGGTTAAGGCTAGGGAAAAAATTGGCTCTGGTCCGATTCAAGAGCAATTGGCTCAAATAGCTCAAAAAGACGGTATCTACCTGTTCGCTGGCACCATTCCGATCGAGACTGATGACCCAAATAAAGTGCTCAATACCACATTGGTTTTCGACCCTCAGGGAACACTGATTGGTCGGTACGACAAAATCCACCTATTCGGCTTCAAAACCGAACAAGAACGCTATGAAGAATCGGAAACCATTGAAGCCGGAGATCAACCAAAAGCAATCTCCCTCTTGATTAATCAGGTTGAATGGCGTTTTGGACTAAGTATTTGCTACGATCTTCGCTTCCCAGAGTTATACCGAAGCATTGGGGAGGTTGATTGCCACATCATCCCTGCCGCGTTCACGTATACAACAGGAAAGGATCATTGGGAGGTATTGTTAAAGGCTCGTGCAATAGAAAATCAATGCTATGTTTTAGCTTCAGCTCAAGGTGGAGAGCACACTAATCATCGTCGCACTTGGGGCAATAGCATGCTGATTGACCCTTGGGGTCAAGTTATGCAGCGCATTCCAGAGGGCTCAGGCATTTTTACAGGTATCCTTTGTAAGGAAAGATTAAAGGATATACGTTCTAAGCTTCCCGCGTTAAAGCACCGTAAATTATAAATATCGAAAGATGCTCGAATCTATATGAAATCCCCGTCAGTACTTTTACCTAAAGATTGGGTTCCCCCCAAAAAGCAGACTGATTTATTAAAGCTAGCTAAATCCATTCTATTGGAACCAAGCGGCTTAACCGAGCACAAATTACTCCAAACCTTTGGAATAATGTTCACCCATCGTTTAGACGATGCTGACTTATTTTTTCAGCATACTCGCAGCGAAAGTTGGAGTCTTGAAGAGGGAATCGTAAAGTCGGGCAGTTTCAATATAGATCAAGGAGTTGGTGTTAGGGCAATTTACGGTGATAAAACTGCTTTTTCCTATTCGGATGAAATCAATCTTTCAGCCCTCACAAAAGCAGCCAAAGCAACAAGAGTGATTGGTCCGCAGGGTGGAAAACAAGCATTTAAAACTCCGACCTTCACCCCAAAAGCAAATGTACTTTATTCCGACCTAAACCCTTTGGACTCTTTAAAAGCGACGGAAAAAATTGCTTTACTGGAAGGCATTGAGCGTAGAGCCAAATCTCGTGATCCACGCATTATTCAAGTGATGGCAAGTCTTGCAGGAGAATTTGACGTCATTTTGGTGCTACGTGCCGACGGTTTAATGGCTGCTGATGTCCGACCTTTGGTGCGTGTTTCCATCCACGTGATCGCGGAACAAAATGGACGACGAGAATCGGGCTCTGCTGGAGGAGGTGCGCGACATGATTACAAATATTTCAATCCGGAAATAATTAATCAATGGGTTGATGAAGCAGTAGATGGCGCCCTCTTAAATTTAGAATCTCGCCCTGCACCAGCCGGTCCTATGACGGTTGTAATGGGTCCTGGCTGGCCTGGAGTCTTATTACATGAAGCTGTTGGTCATGGCCTCGAAGGCGATTTCAACCGCAAAGGTTCTTCTGCCTTTTCAGGATGCATTGGTCAGCGAGTTGCAGCCAAAGGAGTCACGGTTGTGGATGACGGCACCCTTTCAGGCCGAAGGGGTTCATTAAACATTGATGACGAGGGCACTCCAACCCAGTGCACAACTCTCATTGAAGATGGAATCCTTAAAAGTTACATTCAAGATAGTCTGAATGCGCGTTTAATGAAAATGCCGCTTACAGGAAATGGTCGTCGCGAAAGCTTTGCTTCATTACCGTTGCCCCGCATGACAAATACTTATATGCTGGCTGGAAAAGAAGACCCAAGGGAAATTGTCGCCAGCATTAAACGCGGGCTTTATGCCGTAAATTTCGGTGGCGGGCAAGTGGATATCACCAGTGGGAAATTCGTTTTTTCTGCTTCTGAGGCTTATTGGGTGGAAAATGGAAAAATCCTGTACCCAGTTAAAGGAGCAACTATTATTGGCAACGGCCCTGAATCGTTAAAGCAGGTCTCAATGATTGGAAACGACTTAAAACTGGATAGCGGAGTGGGTGTTTGCGGCAAAGAAGGGCAAAGTGTCCCTGTAGGGGTTGGACAACCCACTTTACGGATTGATGGCATGACGGTCGGTGGAACCGCCTGATCAGCTTAAAATAACCAAATGAGCACTCAAAACACCACCACCCAACCAAATTGGTATGCAAGCGTTGATAAAACCTCGGATACCGACGACCAACGCATTCACAACATTACCGTTCTACCACCACCAGAACATTTAATCCGCTTTTTTCCTATTTCGGGAACTTCTACTGAAAATTTAATTAGCCAAACCCGAGACAAAATACGAGACCTAATACATGGGAAGGACGACCGGCTGCTTGTTGTAATTGGTCCTTGTTCCATACATGATCCAAGGGCTGCCTTGGAATACTGTCAGAGACTCCTAATTGAACGTGCTCGCTTTTCAAATGAACTTGAAATTGTCATGCGCGTTTACTTCGAAAAACCACGTACCACCGTTGGCTGGAAAGGTTTAATCAATGACCCTTATATGGATGAAAGTTTCCGCATAGAAGAGGGCCTAAGAATTGCCCGACAAGTCTTGATGGAAATCAACCGTCTTGGAATGCCTGCCGGCAGTGAATTTCTTGATGTAATTTCACCACAATATATTGCCGATTTAATTTCTTGGGGGGCAATCGGGGCGCGCACCACCGAGAGCCAAGTCCATCGAGAACTCGCTTCTGGATTGTCTGCCCCAATTGGCTTTAAGAATGGAACTGATGGGAATATTAAAATTGCTACCGATGCTATTCAAGCTGCACGCCGACCCCACCATTTCTTATCTGTTCACAAAAATGGGCAAGTGGCAATTGTTGAAACCAAAGGCAATAAAGATTGCCATGTCATTTTACGTGGCGGCAAAGAACCAAACTACGAGACTAAATATGTTCAAGCAGCATGTGCTGAGCTTGAAGCTGCAAAATTGCCTGCTAGATTAATGATCGATTTATCTCATGCAAACTCAAGTAAGCAACATGAACGACAAATTGCCGTTGCCGAAAATATATCCGAGCAAATTGAATCCAATTCAAGGCAAATTTTTGGCGTCATGATTGAAAGCAACCTATTGGGTGGTGCACAAAAATTCACACCGGGCAAAGATAACCCAAGCAATCTGGAATATGGAAAAAGTATTACCGATGCCTGTATTGACTGGGAAGATTCTGTCAACGTGCTTGAGAGGCTAGCATTGGCCGTGAAAAATCGCCGACGCAATTCCAAATAACGTTTTACTTGGACAAGGGAGGGCCACTCTGATTTTTCCAGAGTACGTCCTGACCACCCGAGACGCGATTTAAAACTCGAGCCAAGACAAACAGCAAATCAGATAAACGATTTACATATTGACGAGGAGCCTCATGAAGCGGCTCCACCCAACCCAATCGAACAATTGATCGCTCAGCCCTTCTACAAACTGTTCGACATACATGAGCCTGCGCAGCCGCACGTGTTCCACCTGGCAAAATAAATTCGGTAAGCGGGGGCAGCGTTTTGTTATATTGATCCAACCAGATATCCAATTGTGCAACCTGTTCCGGTTTTAGTAGCGTGTAATTAGGGATACAAAGCTCGCCACCCAAATCAAATAAATCATGCTGCACCCGCAAAAATAATTCCCTAAATGCATTCTGAAGATCAGCAGGCATCTCTTCGGTCATCAAAACACCAATTTCTGAATTCAGCTCATCCACATCGCCCATAGCACAAACGCGCAAGTGGTCTTTTTCTACCCTGCTTCCGTCGCCCAAACCGGTCATCCCGGCATCACCCGTTCTTGTGGCTATCTTTGAAAGTCTATTTCCCATCAGCTAATTATAGGTAAATGGCTAAAATGGGTTCATGAATACGGTTAACAACCCATTAGACTTTCGAGAAATTATGGATTTGCAGGCGAAACTGGTCGAATCAATACGCCCCTACTTGCCTAAAAATGGGCTGCTCTGGAAGCCGGAAGACACAATTCCTTACGAATGTGATGGGTTAGCAGCCTATCGACGCATGCCATTGGCCGTAGCACTCCCTGAAACAGAGGCGCAGGTAATACAGGTACTCAAACAATGTACTGCAATGAATATTCCCGTTGTACCGCGAGGAGCTGGCACTGGATTATCTGGCGGTGCCATGCCTATCGCCCAAGGCTTAGTTTTATCTTTAGCTAAGCTAAGGAATATTCTCAGCATTGATCCGTTTGCTCGAACAGCCATCATTCAACCTGGAGTCCGTAATCTGGCGATTTCTGAGGCCGTAGCCGAACACGGCCTTTATTACGCTCCCGATCCTTCATCTCAAATTGCTTGCTCTATCGGTGGAAACGTTAACGAAAACTCTGGGGGAGTTCATTGTCTCAAATACGGCCTCACACTCCATAATGTCTTACGCGTTCGCGCCGTTCTCATGAATGGCGAAGTGGTTGAATTTGGCAGCCTTTCACCGGACTCTCCGGGTTTAGATTTATTAACCGTCCTAATTGGTAGCGAAGGTATGCTAGCCGTTGTAACTGAAGTTACGGTGAAATTGATACCAAAGCCAAAACTAGCACGCGTAATAATGGCCAGTTTTGATGACATTGAAAAAGGTGGTAATGCAGTAGCCGCCATTATTGCTGCCGGCATCATCCCGGCGGGATTAGAAATGATGGATAAGGCAACCACATGCGCAGTTGAGGAGTTCGTTCATGCCGGATACAACCTTGATGCCGAAACCATATTGCTTTGTGAATCCGATGGTACGCCAGAAGAGGTGTCCGAAGAAATTTCCCGAATGACCGAGGTTCTTGAGTCTGCAGGAGCAACAGACATACAAATCTCTCAAAACGAAGCGGAACGCCTCAAGTTTTGGAGTGGTCGAAAAAATGCATTTCCTGCAGCAGGCCGTTTAGCTCCAGACTACTATTGTATGGATGGCACTATTCCTCGCCGCCACATCGCCACATTACTGCGCCGCATTCAGGGTATGGAGAAAAAATACAGCCTTGGATGCCTAAATGTTTTTCATGCGGGCGACGGCAATATGCATCCCCTTATCTTGTTTAATGGCGCCGATCAAGATCAATGGCACCGTGCCGAACAATTTGGCACGGAAATTTTGGAAGCTTGTGTTGAACTAGGTGGCACCATAACAGGTGAACATGGAGTTGGCATTGAAAAAATTAATTCCATGTGTGTCCAATTTAGCGAGGGAGAACTTGAATTGTTCTGGGGAGTAAAACAGGCTTTTGACCCAGCAAAATTACTCAACCCGGATAAGGCAATTCCAACGCTAAACCGCTGTGCCGAATACGGTCGAATGCGAATTAGTAGGGGCATCCTACCGCATCCTGATTTGGAGCGCTTCTAATGAGTGAATTTTCTTCGGCCTCTTCAAAAGAGTTGTTCCGAGCACAAATCCTTCATGCCGGAAAATCGAACACCCCATTATCCATTCAGGGTGGATGCACTAAATCTTGGTACGGCAACCCAAATTCGTTTGCGACGCTCGATACCCGTCAATATTCGGGGATTCTGGATTATCAGCCAGATGAATTGGTCATCACGGCTTGCGCTGGCACACCTTCCCATTCTTTAA
>CAIKFU010000038.1 GCA_903826775.1 uncultured beta proteobacterium
ACTCTGGAGGCTTTCAGGTTTTTAGTTTAGGTGCTTTAAGAAAAATTTCTGAAGAAGGCGTTACATTTGCATCACCCATCAATGGGGACAAATTATTTATGTCTCCTGAGGTATCAATGGAAATTCAGGCTACTCTCAATAGCGACATTGCCATGCAATTTGATGAATGCACCCCTTATGAAACCCACGGTCAAGCCACATCGGAAAAAACCGTTCGTCAATCCCTTGAACTCTCTCTACGCTGGGGGGATCGCTCTCTTAAGCGATTTAGAGAATTAGAAACGGGAAACGGTCTATTTGGGATTGTTCAGGGAGGCATGTTTGAACACCTTCGAGAAGTTTCATTGGCCACCGTAAGCGAACAGGCTTTTGACGGCATTGCCATCGGAGGGCTTTCAGTAGGTGAACCCAAGCCTGAATTTGAACGCATTCTCCACTTCATCGCAACCAAGCTGCCGGAAAATTTACCCCATTATCTAATGGGTGTTGGTACCCCAGAGGACCTCATGCTGGGAGTCAGCTTAGGAATTGACATGTTTGATTGCGTAATGCCTACTCGTAACGCGAGAAATGGTTGGTTATTTACCCGATTTGGCGATCTCAAACTTCGCAATGCCGGCTATAAAGATGATGATCGCCCCGTGGATCCCACTTGCAACTGCTATACCTGTCAACACTTCACTAGATCCTACTTAAACCACCTTCAAAAAGCCAATGAAATCCTTGGTTCTCAACTTAATACTATTCATAACCTCTCCTACTACCTGCAATTAATGACGGAAATAAGAGAGTCTCTTGGGAAAAACCGTTTTGGCGCCTATCGCGAGGAATTCCATCTCAATCGCAGGCGGGGCGTAGAACCGGGGCAAGATTAATACCCCCTGATCTCCCATATAGGACCTTACATCCCCATACAGTTTAGAATTGCGAATTTAGGGCTTCGCTTTAAAAGCCTTATTTGAAATATTTTCAAATAGTAACTAACGGAGGTTTTGTATGTGGATTAGTAACGTTTTTGCTCAGGCTCCAGCCACGGGCGCAGATACTGGTGCAGGTGGCCTAATGAGCTTTCTCCCCCTCGTTTTGATGTTCGCAGTACTTTATTTCATCATGATTCGTCCCCAAATGAAGCGCCAAAAGGAAACAAAAGCCATGCTTGAAGCGTTGGCAGTAGGTGATGAGGTAGTTACGGTTGGCGGCATCATTGGCAAGGTAACCGCGTTAAAAGACCAATACGCGACTGTTGAAATTGCCTCGGGAACTGAAGTACAAATTCAAAAAGGTGCAATCACCACGGTATTGCCTAAGGGCACCCTAAAATCCGTATAAAAACTAATTATGAATCGCTATCCCCTCTGGAAATACGTAATCATCCTGGTTGCATTGCTAATCGGGGGACTGTATTCGCTTCCCAATTTTTTTGGCGAAGCGCCAGCGGTTCAAATTTCAGCCGCCAAACCAACCATCAAAGTTGATTTGGCGACCCAGATTAGGGTTGAAAAAATACTTGCTGATGAAAACCTTGTCACCACTGGATTGTTTTTTGAACGGACGGGTAATGTCGGCTCTATCAAGATTCGCTTTACTGATACAGATACACAACTCCGTGCGCGCGATTCCCTTCAACAAAAACTTAATAACGATCAGAATGATCCCAGCTTCACAGTCGCTCTAAATTTACTATCGAATACTCCAGGTTGGCTAAATGCACTTAATGCATTTCCAATGCCTCTAGGTCTTGATTTGCGTGGGGGCGTCTACTTCCTTCTCCAAGTAGACATGCAAGGTGCTGTACAGAAAAAAATTACATCTCTTGCTGGTGATATTCGCAGCCAATTACGGGACAAAAATATCCGCCACCAAGGAATTGATCGCAATGTCGACTCCATTACGATCAATTTTGGAAATACTGCAGAAGCTGAAAGCGCCCGTTCACTCCTTGCTATTAGTCAACCCCAATTAACGTGGGAGATAAATTCGGCTGCAAGCACTGCTAAATTAACTGGCCAATTCAAAACATCGGCCCTTAAAGAAGTTCAAGACAATGCGGTTAAACAAAACATCATCACTCTTAATAAGCGTGTAAACGAATTGGCCGTTAAAGAACCGGTCATCCAACAGCAAGGCGCTGAACGCATTGTTGTGCAATTGCCTGGCGTTCAAGATACCGCTCGCGCAAAAGATATTATTGGGCGTACCGCAACACTCGAATCAAGGCTAGCCGATCCAATTGTTTCTTCTATTGGAATTGGTGAAACACCTCCTCCCGGTATGGATGTATTTCGTTTTGGCGAAGGTCGCTTAGGAGTGTTTAAAAAATCCGTTATTTTTAGCGGCGAGAGCATTACCGATGCCAGCGCTGGATTTGATCAAAACCAACGGCCAGCCGTAAACATTTCACTTGATGCTGCCGGCGGAAGAGTCATGCAAGAAGTTACCCGAGAAAATCTTGGTAAGCCTATGGGAATGATTTTGTTTGAAAAGGGTAAGGGTGAAGTTTTAACAATCGCCACGATTCAAGGCGAATTTGGCGCAAAATTTCAAATCACCGGTCAACCTACAACCGAAAGCGCAAACGATTTAGCACTACTCTTGCGTGCAGGCTCACTTGCCGCCCCAATGGAAATTATTGAAGAGCGTACGATTGGACCAAGCCTAGGTGCTGAAAATATTGAAAAAGGTTTTAAATCGCTAATTATTGGATTTACCGCAATTTCAGTATTCATGATGATCTACTATCTGCTCTTTGGTATGTTCTCTGTGATTGCTTTGGCAGTAAACCTCTTGCTCTTAATATCAGTTTTATCAATGCTTCAAGCAACATTAACTCTTCCTGGTATAGCGGCGATGGCGCTAGCTCTGGGAATGGCCATCGACTCAAATGTGTTAATTAATGAACGAATTCGCGAAGAATTGCGTAATGGAGCATCCCCCCAATCAGCTATTTCGATTGGATTTGATAAAGCTTGGGCCACCATTTTAGATTCAAACGTCACCACGCTGATTGCTGGTCTTGCTCTTTTGGCATTCGGATCCGGACCAATCAAGGGATTTGCTGTAGTGCACTGCCTAGGCATCCTTACCTCTATGTTTTCCGCTGTTTTCTTCTCTCGCGGTCTAGTCAATTTCTGGTATGGCAGACAAAAGAAGGTTCAAAAACTTGCTATTGGCCAAGTTTGGCGCCCTCAGGAGAAATAATCCATGGAATTTTTCCGCATCCGTAAAGACATTCCATTTATGCGCCATGCATTGGTGCTAAATGCCATTTCATTTATAACTTTTCTCGCAGCAATATTCTTTCTTTGGCACAACGGTCTACATTTGTCGATTGAATTCACCGGTGGTACCGTCATGGAAATCAGCTATCCAAAAGCTGCTCCGCTAGAGTCAATTCGAAATGAAATTGAAAAATTGGGGTACACAGATACACAGATACAAAATTTTGGCAGTTCACGTGATGTCATGATCCGCCTGCCCTTACAAAAAAATGCTGAGGGAATTCTCGTACCTTCGGCAGTGCAAAGCGCAACAGTAATGAAAACATTGGAAAGCGCGGCGCCAGACGTTAAATTAAAACGGGTCGAATTCGTTGGGCCTCAGGTGGGGCGCGAACTTGCGCTAGATGGATTAAAAGCACTATTTTTTGTAATCATCGGTATCGTGATTTATCTATCGTTTCGTTTTGAGTGGAAATTTGCGGTTGCAGGCATTATTGCCAATCTCCATGACGTCATTATCATTCTCGGATTTTTTGCCTTCTTCCAGTGGGAATTTTCATTATCCGTATTGGCTGCTGTATTAGCAGTTCTAGGCTATTCGGTAAATGAATCTGTTGTGATCTTTGACCGAATTCGCGAAAATTTTCGAAAATTTCGAAAGATGAATACGCGTGAAATTATTGATAATGCAATTACCAGCACCATCAGTCGAACCGTAATAACTCACGGCAGCACTGAAATGATGGTATTGGCAATGCTCGTTTTTGGTGGCCCAACCCTCTTTTATTTTGCGCTAGCTCTGACTATCGGCATTTTATTTGGTATTTACTCATCTGTTTTCGTTGCTGCTGCGTTGGCTATGTGGTTAGGAGTAAAGCGTGAGGACTTAATTAAGGGTGAACGAAAGCCTGATGATATCGGCCGTGATGAAGATCCTAATTTTGGAGCCAAGGTTTAGATAACCTAAATCCAATTCTAGTATTTCTATAAGGCCATTAATTCTTAAACTAAATTAGTGGCCTATTTTTTTATCAACTAAGGCTAACACTCTTTTAGTGGCGCCTTGATATTGAATAGAGTATGCACTTGCTGCTTTCGCCATTAATTCAATTTGGTGAGTATTGGATAACAATTGTTTTAGCGCTAGGACTAAGCTACCCACCTCATCCTTCTGCGTTTGAATATCAATTCGAATGGCCGCGCCACTTGCTAAAGCATCTAAGGTAGCCTGTTGAAAATTATAGGTATATTCACCCACCAATACCGGGCACCCAGCTGCACATGCTTCAATCAAATTCTGTCCGCCAAATGGAAGTAAGCTGCCCCCCATGATCACCAGGTCTGAGGCACTATAGTACATAGGCATTTCACCCATGGAGTCACCAAGCAGCACCTCCAAGACCGCTATGTTTGTAGGATTGTCTCGCCAAGCACTTCGCCGCCTAAATGCAAAACCCGCATTTTGTATGGCCTTTTCCGCTATAGAAAAACGCTCTGGATGACGAGGGACAATACACAATATTGGAGCAGGCTGAATGGCTTTGCTTTCCAGCAACTCTTTCCAG
>CAIKFU010000039.1 GCA_903826775.1 uncultured beta proteobacterium
ATGGGTTTTGTGGGCCAAGCCTCCTGTGATAAACCCACAAGGGGGATACAGCTTAAAATGGTGCAGCCAAAATAAATAAAAAATCTCAAGAAGAAAATCCGGTTTTTTTGTCTCATGGCATTTAATTAGTTATTATTTAATGGCTTTATCCTACTACAACATGATTCAAAATACTTTGGCTAATACCATTAGGAGATTGTAATAATGAAGTACGCTGCGTTTTCCCTATTAAACGATCCACAAAAAACACGCGTCGGCGCCATTTCATCTGACGGAAAAATGATTAATGAACTCGGTTTTGATATGGATCTTAACGAACAAGGTATCGTTGCGATTATTCGAGCAGACCTCGAAAATACATTACCAAAACCCATAGCGACACATGATTTCAACTCTATACGACTTTTAGCACCGGTTCCCAGACCCAGAAGAAATATTTTCTGTGTTGGGAAAAACTATCATGAACATGCTAAAGAATTTTCAAACAGCGGTTTTGACGGTAGCGCCAAACCTGGTGAAGATATTCCAAGTCACGCGATCTTCTTTACTAAACCGCCAGAATCGGTCACTGGACCAGATACCAATGTTGTGATTCCATCAATGGTTTCATCAGCAATTGACTATGAAGCTGAACTGACAGTCATCATTGGCAGGGGTGGAAAAGGAATTAGTGAAGCCGATGCTATGAAACACGTGTGGGGATACACTGCAATTAATGATGTAACAGCCCGCGATTGGCAACAACGCCATAAACAGTGGTTTCTGGGGAAAAGCTTTGATACCTTTTGCCCTATGGGTCCTTGGGTCGTTACTGCCAACGAAGTCGATGTAAATAACATTTCCGTAAAATGCTGGGTTAACGGAGAACTTCGTCAAAACTCCAATTCTAAAGATTTAATTTTCAACATCCCCAATTTAATTGCGACCGTATCTGCCGGCATTACTTTATACCCTGGCGATATTATTGCTACCGGCACCCCAGTTGGAGTTGGAATAGGATTTAAGCCGCCAAAATATTTAATAGATGGAGATGTGGTGAAGGTTGAAATGGGAGGCATAGGATCACTGGAAAACACTTTTGTTGTGGGTTAACCAATAATCTAAAAAGTATGCCGCCTTAAGCAATCCTAGATTCCGTAAATGGCATATTAATTATTAATAGTACAAAATGATTTCATCCACACGAATACCATTCTAAAAAAAATTGAACACTAAAAATTCTCAACCAATCATAAGATTTCTAGCTATTGAACTCTGCTTAGGTCTATTTTTAAACTTTAGCCCTGTTTACGCACAAACAGACCAAAAAATCGCCAATTATCCCAATAAACCAATTAAATTAATTGTTGGATTTGCTCCTGGCGGTGGATCGGATTCTGCAGCAAGGCTTATCGCTCCAAAACTTGGTCAAGTATTAGGCCAAGCCATAGTCATTGAGAACCGTCCTGGAGCAGGCGGAAATCTTGCCAGCGAAGCATTGACTAAAACAGAACCAGATGGCTACACAATCATGCTGACGACAATTGGCTCGATGGCAATCAATCCCCACATGCCTGGTGGCACGTCCTTCAATCCACTAAAAGACTTCGGCATGATCTCCCAAGGGGTAACTTTCTCAAATGTTCTCGTTGTCAACGCTAACTCCCCAATTAATTCATTAGCCGACTTTATTGCACTTGGGAAATCCAAAGGGGCATTTGTAACCTTTGGATCATCTGGGAACGGAAGTACAGGTCACTTGGCTGGAGAACTTCTTAAGCTTAGAAGCGGGATGAATGCCGAGCACATAAATTACAAAGGGGGCGGCCCGGCAATGACAGACTTATTAGGCGGCAATATTACTGCAATTTTTGCAAGTACCCCTACTGCAGTCCCACTAATTCAAGGTGGGAAAATTAAGCCTCTTGCAGTAACAGGATTAAAACGTTCCAAAACATTACCTCAAGTACCGACCATTGCTGAACAAGGTTATCCAGGTTATCAAGCACAAAATTGGTATGCATTTATTGCGCCACTTAAAACACCACCAGAAATCATAAAGAAATTAAACCAAGCCATTGTTGCCACACTCAAAGATCAAGATACTATCGATAGGCTACATAACGTTGATTTGGAAGCTGCGCCGTCATCCCCACAGGAGCTGCAATCCATAGTTCAATCCGAATATGATCTCTGGGGAAGACTTATTAAAAATATAAAATTTGCCGAATAGGAAATATGGGATCAACAATTAGCGAAAAGATTTTAGCTAAACATGCCAATCTTTTAAATGTGAAAGCTGGGGATGTTGTCGTTAGCTCAGTTGACTTCGCAATGGTTACGGATACTCGCGCGTCCAACACCATAAAAATGATTAGAAAATCAAACATAGAAGAACTTCAATTTACCAAAAATACTGCACTTGTTATGGATCATTTCTCCCCTCCTCCAAATCTAGAGGCGGCAGAAATTCACTCCGCAATGAGAAGTTTTTCAAATGAAACGGGTATTAAGCTATATGATATCGGCGATGGGATTTGTCACCAAGTCATGCCTGAAGGCGGACATCTCACCTGTG
>CAIKFU010000040.1 GCA_903826775.1 uncultured beta proteobacterium
ATTGTCAAATCAGAGAATTTAATTGGGCTACCAATTGTCAGATATTTGCCCCGAACCTTGTGATCTACCTCAACAATTGATCCACTCTTACGCAAATCGGGTGAATTTGCTAATTCCTTCATTGACAAGACAGGAGAGCAAGGAATGTCAAATTTACGCAAGATATCAACAGCTTCAAACTTGGTTTTGTCTTTTAACCAATCTTCAATGGTTGCAAAAACATCAAAAATTTTATCCTGACGCGCCTCAGCCGTCATATATGCTGGATCGGTTGCCCATTCAGGGCGGCCAATTGCCTTTGTAATTGGTTCCCAGGCATGACCTTGAATAGTGAAATAGATATAGGCATTTGGATCCGTTTCCCAGCCTTTACATTTTAAAACCCAGCCTGGTTGTCCACCGCCCCCAGCATTACCGCCACGTGGAACCACATCTGAGAATGTGCCATGCGGATACTGAGGGTACTCTTCAAGATACCCAACTTTATCCAAACGTTGTTGGTCACGTAATTTAACGCGACACAAATTCAATACAGCATCTTGCATTGAGCAAGAAACTTTTTGACCTTTACCAGTTTTTTGACGTTGCATTAAAGCCGTCAAAATACCAATCGCCAAATGCATACCAGTATTACTGTCGCCCAAGGCAGCGGCAGAAACAGTGGGAGGACCATCCCAGAAACCAGTGGTAGAAGCAGCTCCACCAGCGCATTGGGCAACGTTTTCATAAACCTTCAAATCTTCATAAGAATGGCCATCGCTAAATCCTTTTACAGAAGCCATAATCATTTTAGGATTTAACTCTTGAATGCGCGCCCAGCTAAAGCCCATACGATCTAAAGCACCTGGGCCAAAATTTTCTACCAAGACATCAGAAGTTTTAATCATCTTCTCTAAAACTTCCTTGCCTTCTTGGGTTTTAGTGTCAAGAGTCAATGAACGCTTATTACCATTGAGCATCGTGAAATACAGAGCATCAGCACCTGGAATATCGCGCAACTGACTACGAGTTACGTCGCCAGAACCGGGACGTTCAACCTTAATTACATCAGCTCCATACCATGCCAGTAATTGCGTACAGGCTGGACCAGCTTGTACGTGTGTGAAATCGATAATGCGAATGCCATCTAATGGTTTAGTCATGATTATTGTTTCCTTTTAGTTACTTAATTTATCTTACAAAGATTACTTTTTAGCTGCTGTAGACGGATTTAAGTTCGTCAAACGGCCACTTTCAGTTCCAGCTGTTTCATCAATAACAGCATTGATAAGAGCCGGTTTTCCTGCGGCAATAGCTTCAGTTAAAGCTACTTCCAATTCTTGAGGGGTTGTTACGTTATATCCAACGCCTCCAAATGCTTCCATCATCTTGTCATAACGTGCATTCTTCACAAAAACGGTAGGAGCAACATCAGAGCCACCGGTTGGGTTTACGTCTGTACCACGGTAGACACCATTGTTATTAAAGACAACAACTGTTACTGGAAGTTTATAGCGACAAATGGTTTCAATCTCCATTCCGCTAAATCCAAATGCGCTATCCCCTTCAACCGCTACTACAGGCAAGCCACTTGTAACAGCTGCTCCGATGGAGTAGCCCATTCCGATACCCATAATGCCCCAGGTACCAGAATCAAAACGTTTACGGGGTTGATACATATCGACGATGGCGCGGCAAAAATCGAGCGTGTTAGCCCCTTCATTTACCAAATTGACATCCGGACGGGTTTTAAGTACATCGCGAATCGTGCGTAATGCACTATGAAAATTCATTGGCGAAGGATTTTTTGCCAATGTTTCAGCCATCTTCGACATATTCTTTTCTTTTTTGTCTGCAATAGCACCAAGCCATTCAGGACTTGGTTTTGAAACCGAAGCTATACCGGATACCAAAGCAGACACACATGAACCAATATCGCCAATCACTGGCGCCTCAATGGGTACATTGCTATCGACCTCTGTCGGCGAAATATCGATTTGGATAAATTTCTTGGGTTCCTTACCCCATGTCTTACCCTTACCATGAGCCAATAACCAATTTAGGCGCGCTCCAATTAACAACACAACATCGGCCTCAGCCAACACAAATGAACGTGCAGCAGAAGCTGATTGAGGGTGGTTATCTGGCAACAGTCCCTTAGCCATCGACATTGGCAAATAAGGGATACCAGATTTTTCAACCAAAGCTCGGATTTCAGAATCTGCTTGAGCATAGGCAGCACCTTTTCCAAGAAGTATTAAAGGGCGCTTAGCATTTTTTAAAACGTTTAAAGCGCGCTCAATTGCATCGTTTGCAGGAATTTGACGAGGAACTGGATCAACCACGCGAACAATAGATTTCTTACCTTCGGCTGCAGAAATAGATTGGCTCAACAATTGCGCAGGCAAATCCAAATACACGCCACCCGGCCGGCCAGAAACAGCGGTGCGAATAGCGCGAGCAATACCAATCCCAATATCTTCTGCTTTATTAATTCTGTATGCCGCTTTAGCGTACGGCTTGGCAGCATTCAACTGATCCATCTCTTCATAATCACCCTGCGCCAAATCAACAATCTCACGTTCACTTGATCCACTAATCAAAATCATCGGAAAACAATTCACTGTTGCATTTGCTAGCGCTGTTAAACCATTCAAAAATCCAGGTGCTGAAACGGTTAAACAAATACCAGGCTTTTGAGTCATAAATCCAGCAATAGCTGCCGCATTACCTGCATGCTGCTCATGACGAAACCCAATAAAACGCATCCCCTCCGCCTGGGCTAAACGACACAAATCTGTTATAGGAATGCCTACCAAACCAAAGATAGTATTTATATCATTGGCTTTAAGGGCATCAATAACAAGATGGAATCCGTCTGTTAATTCTGGTGTTTGATTTTCGGTAGTCATATAAATTTTTTTAGTTTAAATACACTGTCTGAACTCAATTACACAAAGCTGCGAATAGCAATTCAGCCTTGCTACTTACCTGCAATTAAGTTCAAGACCAAAAGAACCGTATAAAGGTTGATGTGAATCTTAGGCTTGGGACTTAGGATCATCATTGACTTTGGTCAATTTCCCCTGAAATCCAATGAAAACTAGGGGTATGACCTATAAACTGGAATAAGTACTTACAAAAAGAGTTCTTTGTGTTTGGTTTTGAGCCTACTAAGGGTTTCCGGAGACAAGTTCAGGTAAGCGGCTAACTCTTTCTTAGGGAGCAGCTCAAAAAGGGCCTCATATTTCCGCAAGAAACGCTCTACCCGTCCAGGAGCATCCAACATATGCAGAGTAATCGTATGAGCCATGATTTCACTCATTAAGCGCATAACTTCGAACTCAAAACTCTCTTTGAGGGCAATGTGTTGATCTAAAAATTCTGCCCATTTTTTAAGCGGCATTCTCGCGACCCTCGCCTTAGTAACACAAGCAATGCTATATGGGGCAGCGGTTTTTAAACGCCAAGCAGCATAACTAGTCTCAATATCTTTCTCTATGGCAAAACGCAAAATCATCTCTTTTGCATCTGAACTAGAAACAATGCGCTTTAATATTCCGTCCAAGACAAAATATTGCTCCATTTGGTGGTCACCTTGTCGCAATAAAACTTCTGATTTTTTTAGGTCAGCTATTTCGAGGTGACGCTCAAGATCAACCATGCTTGCAGAATCCAAAGTTTTTAGGACAACATTTTGCCTAAGCTGCAAGCGAATTAAATTTTTTTCTGGGTGTTTTTCTAATACAGTCATGAATCCATAATCCTAACCCTCCTATTGTAGGGGTGCGGATGAAGAAACTGAATATTTTGTTGTGCATATCAACAATATTTCCATTAATTATAATATTTGCTGCATTGCAATATAAATTGTGTAAACTCTCGCCAAAATTAAAACAAACTACCCAGGACAACATTCTTAGTAAAAATCCAAACAATTTAAAAATGAACAAAAACAATCATAAATTGGTAGCAACCGCCAGTTAGTAATGCAATCGGTAAAAAGTTTACTAAGCATTGTTCGAAAACCCAACTTTTTGCCCACCAAAATCCGTCGAGATTCGCCTCTTGATAACGCATAAGCGAACAAAAATAAATTAAACGACAAAACGTAACGCGATTATTTTCGACTTCTTAATAAAAACGGGCTACCAAATGCCAATATAAAAACCCCTAGAACCCGCTTTTATTAGTAGAGCGTTTCGAAGCTCCTGAGGCTACAATGCTTACATGAACGAGAAGACACCTCATTCCTTAAACGATTTAAGCTCTTTGGTCGAAATAACCAAAAGGCTAACTGAGAAAATATCCGCTATATCCAAAGCAGTGGAAATCCTGCACCAAAACCGAGTTCAACTTGAATGTAAAATCGAAGACGCACAAAAGCGTATTCAGCACATTTTAAGTCGACTTCCTGAGCAAGGCGATAGCCGCCAATTGAACTTGCTTGGCGAGACCCCAGTCGCATCGAATGCCAGCACTTCAAATCAAGACGATGATCATGAGCCAACTACGCATTGAAGTATCAATTGCTGGGCAAAAAATTGCACTAGCTACAAGCATTGAACATGAGCCCTTATTGCGCCTCGCTTGTACTTTAGTTGACGAACAAATTCAGCTGGCTATCGCTGGTGGAAACAGAAGTCTTGAACGCGCAACAATGATGGCTGCCTTAAAATTGGCAGGCGATTTAATCAGCCTACAAAATCAAAACAAAGACACCTCTTCGCAACAAAGTAATACCCCCAATAGCGACCCCAATGAAGTTGCTCGCCTCACTGAGGAATTTAAAATTCTTGAGGAGCAGGTAGATACTTTGATGCAATCACTTTCCCTGCCTGGTTCGCCAAGGCCAATAGTTCCTTGAACCGATGCGAAAGCATGCGGAGCAACCCTTACTACGTAGGCGCGAACGTTTCGAAATTTACAGTGTCGGTTTTTGAACTATCACTCCCTGATTTTCTTAATGTACCCAAAGCGTAGCAGCTGCTCCAACTTGAACCTTAGGGTTCAGGATGACGGCCTAGCGGCTA
>CAIKFU010000041.1 GCA_903826775.1 uncultured beta proteobacterium
CCCGTCTAAATTGGCATTTTTTCAAGAATCCCTGGATTATCAGCAATTCATTTGGAATGCATTGCAGGCGGCAGGGGTGAAATTTATTCCGGTTGACGAGAATAGGCTTTTTCAAGAAGTGGTTCAAAACCCATTGCGTTACGGGTTTACCGCCGATTCGGTTCTATCGCCAAACGCGCCTTGCGCGGGTGTTAATAGTGCGCTGTTGTGTACCACGATGACCCCCGCGCAAATGCAACAGTATTTATTTGTCGATGGCGTGCATTTCACTACTGCAGGGCAAGCCATCGAAGCCGACTATGCGTACTCACTGCTATTAAACCCACCGCCTCATTAATGTTACGGAGAAGGCATGCCACTTATTTACCGTCGCAAATTCTTAAAATTTTTAGCGCTGGCCATGCAATTGGCGGGGGCATCTTCACTCTCTTTTGCAAAGACGCTAAAAGAAGCGCTAAGCTCCCGGTCACCCGCTACCTATCCCATTGATCCGAACGTGTTCACAACAGCAGATCGGACCGTGACACCGCAGGAAGCAATGAATGGCCTTGCCCCTAAGGAGTTATTCAAGATCTCGGAATACGCTCGTCATGGTTATGGGACTTGGACTTTTGGGCCCGGGCTTGCCCCTGAGATCCGAGACGATATTATGCCGATCAACTTCAAAAGTAGCGGGGTTACCAATAAGGTAAAGCTGGCGCATTTTTTTACTATTACCGATATCCACATAACGGATAAAGAGTCCCCTTCGCAGCTGATTTATTTGCAACAATCCGACCCGATGGGCGCTTATGTAACATCGGTATATTCACCGGTCATGCCCTATACGACTCATGTGTTGGATGCGGCAGTGCAGACCGTGAATGCCATTCACCAAAAAAATCCCATTGACTTCGGACTGTCCTTGGGGGACACATGCAATAGCACGCAGTACAACGAGTTGCGCTGGTATATCGATGTTCTTGATGGCAAGGTGATCACTCCCAGTTCGGGGGCGCATGCCGGAGCGGATACGATTGACTACCAAAAGCCGTATAAAGCCGCCGGGCTGGACAAGTCCATCCCCTGGTATCAGGTGCTTGGCAATCACGACCATTTCTGGCTTGGCTCGTTTCCGGTCGGGGATTACCTGCGTAGATCCTATGTGAGCGACACGGTGGTCGCTTTGGGGGATGCCTTTGAGAACCGCAAGAATTTGTATCGAGCCGATTACTATATGGGCGTTCTGGATGGGTCGACCCCCAATGCCAACATTATTTCTGCCGGGCCTACCGGAAGTTTTCATTCCGCACCGAAGGTGGTGGCAGACCCAAATCGCAGGTCGCTGAAAAAACAAGATTGGATGAAGGAGTTTTTTAAGAGTTCTACCGCTCCCGTCGGCCATGGATTTGATTTGGTAAATGCCAAAAACGGATTTGCTTGTTATAGCTTTATGCCTAAAACGGATTTGCCCTTAAAGGTGATTGTCCTGGATGATACCCAGTCGGACGATGATGGGTCTGACGATATTCATGGGCATGGTTTTTTAGATCAAGCTCGCTATAGCTGGCTTAAAAAAGAACTTGCCGATGGTCAAGCTGCAGGGCAACTCATGATAATTGCTGCCCATATTCCGATTGCAGTTGACCCCTTTGGATCTGAGGTGGAATGGTGGGTTAATCCACTAAATGCGGTAAGGTTGCCGGAATTGATTTCGCAGCTCCAGAGCTATCCAAACCTATTGCTCTGGGTAGCCGGCCACAGACACTTCAACACGGTGAAGGCCTTTATTTCTCCTGATCCTGTTAATGCTCCAGAGAAGGGTTTTTGGCAGGTTGAAACGTCCTCGCTGCGCGACTTTCCACAGCAGTTCCGCACTTTTGAAATCCATTTGAATAGCGATTACAGTATTTCAATCAAGACCATTAACGTGGATACCTCGGTGAAGGCAGGAACCCCGGCGGCAAAATCGCGAAATTATGCGGTAGCCGCTCAGCAAATTGTCAAAACAAAGGGGGTATATCAAAACCCCAGTGATCTCCCCGATTCAACGATTAGGCCAATGCCTGTGGGGTCATACAATGCAGAGCTCAGAAAGAAACTGAGTGCCGGGATGATTGATCGGTTAAGAAAACGCTACACGCTCTCTTAAAACCAATACCCCGGTTGCGCATGTACATTCAAGAAGATTTTTTATGGCGAGCCAGGATGTTTGGCTAGCTATTTGTCCATTGTCTGAACTACTTTGATCATCCGGTCGCCATCTTCTTTGGCAAACTTTTTGAATTCGCTCGTATCCCGGTAATCAAAAATCATGCCTCGCTGATCCATCGCGGTTTCGATTTGGCCCGATTGCACCGCTTCTTTAATTGCATGATTTAGCTTATCAATAATCTCCTGCGGTGTGCCGATGGGCACAAATAAACCATTCCAAATGTTGAATTCGGCATCGTACCCTGCTTCGCGGTATGAGGGTACATTCGGTAGCATCTTGATGCGCTTTGGTCCTGAAACGGCAATCGGACGTACTTTACCGGATTCAATTTGGGGTATTGCAACCGAAGGAATCGCAGTAGTCATATCAACTTGGCCTCCCAACAAAGCAAGCATGGATGGACCGCCACCGCCAAATGGAATCTGCAAAAATTTAGCACCAGCAGCATGAGCCAGCATTTCTACCGAAAGGTGAATGGGCCCAAAATTTCCAGATGAAGAATAGGTTATGGCATTGGGTTTTTCTTTGGCCGCTTTCATGAGCTCATTTAAATTCTTCCAAGGGGCATCCGTTTTCACCAGCATAACCATGGGATCGTTGGAGATCATGGCTATGGGTACAAGTTGATTGACTTCGTATAGCGAGGTCTTTCCCTGAGCGCGTTCAGCATCTGGAGACACCATGATCGAAGATAGCCCCATGAGCAGGGTATAGCCATCCGGTTTTGATTTTGCTACAAAGGCGTTACCAATTTGACCGCCTACGCCAGGTTTAAAGTTCACGACAATCGGCTGCTTTAAAATTTTAGTGAGGGCGTCAGCCAAAATGCGGGCATTGGCGTCCGAGGATCCTCCGGGAGGGTTTGGCACAATTAAAGTGATGGGTCGATTGGGATAGGGATCCTCTGCAAATGCATTTGCCATGCATAGCCCCAGGAGGCAAAAGGACGTTACGAGAATTTTTTTGAGCATGGCATTTTCCTAAAGTCTTTTTGATTTATTCGGTTAAATTCAGTTGTCAAAATAGTACTTATCAGGATACTAATCGAGTTCCACAAAAAATTGCCATCATTTTTAATTCCCGGGTAATTAATGTCGATAATGGGTTGTTCGAGCGCTGTTGAAATATTCCCATTGGGATTCTTAAGGTATATTGATTTGAGCGGGTACATTAAAGAGGGATTGTGATGGCAATTTATCCGGAGATTACGGATCGTGCGGTTGTAATTACGGGTGCTGCAGCGGGTATTGGCGAGGCAGCAGCCGTTGCCTTTTATCAACAGGGCGCACACGTATTTTTGTTTGATATTGACCGCAAGCGCATTGAAAGCATTGCTGCCAAACTAGGCGATAGGGCATATCCCATAGCGGTTGATATTACCAATCCCGATGCCGTCGCATCTGCATTTGAGGCTGTAGATCGCGTTGGGCATGGCCTTGATGTATTTATCAATTGTGCTGGCGGCTATCAAAAATTATTAACGGTTGAAATGATGGACCTTGAGGAGTGGGATCGGACGATTTCGCTTAACCTCAGAGCGCCTTTTCTCTGCTGCCAAGCAGCAATCCCTCGACTGAAAAAATCCAAAGCGGGTCGTATTATTAATGTGACTTCAATTTCTGGCAGGACGGTGCATGCGGCATCCTCCCCGGCTTATGGTGCAGCCAAAGCGGGGGTTACCCAATTGACGCGATTCTTGGCTTATGAGCTGGGTCCCTTTGGAATAACTGCAAACAGCATTGCGCCCTTAACCACCTTAACACCCAGGGTTGCCGCCTTAAGGTCTACTGAAGATTTGGGACGGATTGCTGCGCAAGTACCCCTTGGCAGAATAGCCACCGTTGATGATCATGTTTCAGCCATGCTGTATTTGGCTTCAGATGGCGCAGCATTTGTTACGGGAGTGGCATTGGATACAAATGGCGGCAGGGTAATGATGTAGCGCCTTTCAACGAATTGATGAAAGAGACCAATATGCAGAAATTCAAAATAGTCAGAGTGTTGATTTTTTTTATTTTGGGCGTAAGCGCCCCTATACACGTTTTATCCCAATCGTGGCCAAGTAGGCCGATTACTTTTATTACGCCATTAGCGGTAGGCAGCGCTTCAGACGTAGCCTTACGGATTGTTTCGGAGCAACTTGGAAAGTCCTTAGGGCAATCGATTCTCATTGACAATCAAATGGGAGCATCTGGCGCCATCGGAGCAGAAAAAGTGGCAAATGCGACTGCAGACGGCTCTATTTTTTGTGGTTGCAATAATGCCATTCTTAGCGTTCTGCCACAACTAAGAAAAGTTCCCTATAACCCGTTGAAAAGTTTTAAACCGATTGGGATGGTTGCGGTCCTGCCGACGGTCCTAGTCGTTAATGCCGACTCACCCTTTAAATCGGTAAAAGAGCTTATTGATTACGCAAAAGTCAATCCTGGAAAAGTTGAGTATGCATCTGGCGGGGTTGGTAGCCCTCAGCATATTGCCATGGCCATGTTTGAATCGATGGCAGGGGTTAAATTTACCCATGTTCCGTACAAAGGGGCAAGCCAAGCAGCGGTGGGTGTGGCAAGCGGAGAGATTCCAATCATGTTTAATGCAATCGGCACGGTTCTGCCATTAATCAAATCTGGAAAGTTGCGGCCCATTGCGGTAGCGGGATCGCAGAGAACGCTAGTGATGCCTGAAATCCCCACGGTTAGCGAATCCGGTGTTGCAGGTTACAACTACGCATCGTGGGTAGGCATTATTGGACCGGCAGGCATTTCGGATCAGATTGCGGAAAAAATGTCGGGCGATCTATTAAAGACGCTTGCCTTACCAGAAACCATTAAGCGCTTGAACGAAAATGGTATCGACCCATTTCCAATGAACGCCTCTCAAATGGGTATTTTTATTGCTGCCGATTATCAGCGCATGGGCAAGGTAATCAAGGATGCCGGTATTAGCGGTGAATAATATAGAAATTCTCTAGGTCAAATATGAATAATCATCATGCGAAGTGGCGAGGAAGGCAGCTTCATTATCAGCCGGAAAAAAGCCACGTACATCCATTTTTAGTGAAACTATGGGACGCCGTTCGTGAGGAAACGGATGGGCAGGTCGACATTGAAGTCTTGGCTGACAACGGGGGATTAAAACTCTCCCACCTTGAGATCGTTGATCAATTGGCTCGCGGAGAAATTCAATTTTATGCTTTGATGGGAAGCATCATGGGGCCATTGGTTCCGGCGATGAATATCCAAAGTTTACCGTTTATTTTTAGAAACAATGAGGACGTCTACGGATTGATGGATGGCGTATTGGGAGACTTTTTTCGGCTTGAATTGCGAGCCAAGGGCATATATTTATTGCCATTCGGCTTGATGGAAAACGGATTTCGCCACATTGTTACCAATAACCGCCCGATTCATACTGCTGCTGACTTGGAGGGTTTATCCATTCGAATCCCCGAGGGTGCGGTATTTGAGGATACCTTTAAGGCCTTTGGGGCAAATCCCGTTCAATTATTCGTACTCGAGCTTTACGAGGCTCTCAGGGTTGGGAAATTGCAGGCTCAAGAAAATCCATTGGCGATTATTGACTCACTGAAGCTACACGAAGTTACCAAGTACATCTCGATGACATCGCACATGTGGTCTGGGTTTAATATTATTGGCAGTTTAAGTTTTTGGGATGGGCTGCCCGAAAATATTCGCCAAATTATTTTAAGAAATGTTAAGAAGTTTGTCGGGATGCAGCGGCAATACACAATCAATCTCAATCACGTCTTAGCCGAATCGCTCCAGCAAAAGGGCATGATTATTAATGTTGCCGATACATCAAGTTTTCGCGGTCACTTAGGTGAATCCTTTTACCAAAAATGGAAACATGAAGTGGGTGGACAAGCTTGGGGTTTATTGGAGAGTCAAGTAGGCAAGTTGACCTAGGCATATGCCAACCGTAAAATTAAAAATTAACCATGCTTCGCGTCCGACTGAACGGTTGAGTAGACAGAATTTAGAGCGTAAAGTAACAAACGATTCACCAATCCAATTTCTTAATCCTAAAGGGCGGTGGAATGGTTATAGTCAATACTCTCAGAATGAAGAAGGTAGTGGCATTTGCATTTCTTTTATTCGCCAGCACTGCTGATGCGGAATGGATGATATTGGGGGCAAGTGCGAATGGAGACTCCACTCTATATTGGGAAAATTCCATAATTCAGCGTTCGGGGGATTACGTAAAGATGTGGAAGTTGGCCAATTACTCTTCCCCAATGCCCCAAGGAAACGTCACGTATTCATCCTATAAAGACTTTTCTGAGTACGACTGCAAGAAAAAGAAGTTTAGGTATTTATCCGCTTCCTTTTATTCCAAAAATATGGGTAAAGGCGAGGTTTTATATAGGGACGATAAAATATCCAATTGGATCAGCATTCAATCCGATACTTTTCCGAAGGCGGCACTTGAGATTGCATGTCAGCAAAAATGAACGTTGAGCCCTTCGAATTTTCTGTAGAGTTTAATAAATTTTCTTAAACATGAAATCCGATGGGGATCATTAAATCGGTTTTTTTTAGGTTTAAGGAGATTTGCATTTCTCTAAAGCGGTCGTTGCCCAACTCTCACTATCGATCAATAAGAGACGACTAAAAAATTACAGGATAGTGAAGATTCCCTTAACTTAGACTTTAGGGCGAGTCAGGTTAATAATTTCCTGTGCCTGATTGGATAGTTTGACTGCTTCGGCTGCTGCATCGGCAGCAATTCGAGAAGCTGCCGCCGCTTCCGATGAGGCTATGAGCAGGGACTTTTCCGCTTGATTGGCTACTGCGGCTGCCGCTGAAGCCGCAGCTGCAGCTGCGGCTGCGGCCGATTCAACTGCCGCTAGTGCTGCCGCTACAGCAGCATTAACCGCCGATTCAACTACCTTTAGCAAGGTAGGGTTGCCTGCGGCCTCTTTAGCTGCCAACATCGCGTTCATCGCCGCTACTCTCGATTGTTCCGTAGATTTGGCTGCGCGCTTGGCGGCTTCGGACGAGTAGATAGTCAATTCATTGAGCGTTGAAAGAGCGGTGGAATAACCCTCACTAACGCCTTTGTAGGTATTGCGAAGATCGGATAGCTCCTCTTTTAGGGCAACCAGTTCTGCATAAACTTGTTGAAGATTTAAAGTCATTTGTACCTAATTTGGATATTCATCTGTTTAGAATACTCTTTAATCATAGCTATTCCAGAATGGGAAAAATATAAATAGCGATCGAATTATTATTTGGCGTCTGCAGTAATGTGATCAAAGAGGCGTATATTGAGGAAGTGGTAAATAAAACCAATCCTAGCGTAATCGCGGGTTCAAATCTCATTATTCAGGCATCTGATATTGCTAGTGAGCTAGAACAACTTCGTCGGGAGGTAAAAAATGAAAAAGCTAAGATTTTTGAAATTGATCAATTAGCCGCCACCAAAATAGAACTGGCTTATCACCTCAAAGAGAAGGAAAAACGCGCAGCTGAACTCCTCATCGCGAATAAAGAACTCTCCTTTCAAAATACAGAGAAGGCCAAGCGGGTCGACGAGTTGATCATTGCCAACGAAGAGAAGGAAAAGCGTGCCGCTGAACTGGTCGTTGCCAATGAAGAATTGCGCTATCAAAACCAAGAAAAAGAAGATCGCGCTGCCGAGTTGGCAGTGGCAAATAAAGAGTTAGCCTACCAAAATAACGAGAAGGAAAAACGCGCAGCTGAGTTGGCCCTATCGAATAATCGCTTGCACATCGCATTGATTGATATCGTTCAAATCATTACGAAGCTTGGGGAAATGCGTGATCCATATACATCTGGACACGAAAGGCGCGTTGGAGAAATTGCTGCCGCCATCAGTCAAGAGCTTGGATTTGATCCTCAGTATCAAGAAAAGATGCGATTGGCGGGATATATGCATGATGTTGGCAAGACCAGCATCCCCACTGAAATATTATCTAAACCAGGCAAACTTATTGAACAAGAATATGCGTTGATTCAAACCCATGCCCAAGTAGGGCATGACATACTCAAGGGCGTCCATTTTGATCCCTCTATTGCTCTCATTGCGCTTCAACATCACGAGCGGGTGGATGGAAGCGGCTATCCAAATAAACTCAAAGGAAACGAAATTCTCATGGAAGCGAGGATTCTAGCAGTGGCGGATGTTATTGAAGCCATGTCCTCGCATCGCCCCTATCGAGCCGCTTTGGGAGTGGATGTGGCGCTTAAGGAAGTTACAAGCCATCGGGGTACGTATTTTGATTCTGTTGTAGTGGACGCAATGGTTAGGTTGGTTGAACAGAAGGGCTATCGGATCCCAGTTTAATTGTCCGCTTTTAGTTGGCAAGCGGCCTGACGTTAATGGAGTATTAATGGCGTGTTTATCGCTGGTTGGCCACCGTTTCAAGAAACGTTTAAATTTCTAGATTTTGAGAAATGCTCAATTAGATGGGTTGACGTGAATAAGCCCGAGAGGAAATTCCAATCGGGCTTATTTGCCATCTCGTAGGATGACGAAGCTCTCTAGAAGAGAATAAAGTTCTACAGAGCAAGCAAGTGCAAAGATGCACCTGCGGTTACAGGCTTTCGCCAGTGCGGAGCATCACCATAACTGAGCCCCACATTTCCACTCTAGAAGTCATACCTGAACTTGTCAACACAAATTTGAATTTTTTTTCACGGCCGTTATGGGGTCGGTAAGCAATCAAAAAGTAATTGAAGTTTAGATGATTGTTTCTTGTTAGAATTTACCAATGCATTACGCCAGACTTAACGGTTAAGAAGCATCAAAATAGGGCGCTTGTGATGAATACCGAAAATCGGTTATTAACGGCAATTGTGGGTTTGCTAACTTGTTTAACGCTTGTTGGCGCTGCTAATTTATCGCTTGCTCAGAGCCAGTATCCCAATCGCCCAATTAAATTAATCATTCCATTTCCACCTGGTGGTCCAACGGATATTTATGCCAGGCAATATGCTCAGTCGTTGTCAGTGGTTCTTAATACGCCGGTCATCACAGAGAATAAAGGTGGGGCTGCAGGCGCCATTGGTTCTGTGGATGTAAAAAGAAGCGTCCCCGATGGGTATACCCTTTTATTTGGCACCGTTACTACCCATGGTTTATATAACCTACTCGCTAGTAAACCTCAATACGACTCAATTGCAGACTTTACGCACATAGCGGTGATCGGGGAGGCGCCCATTGCGTTTGCAGTCAACCCATCAATGCCAAATACTTTTAAGGAATTTGTAGAACTGGTTCGAAGCAATCCGACAAAATATTCTTATGGCTCTTCTGGCGAAGGCACATTTTTGCATTACGCGGGGGAACGCCTAAAACAATCCGTTGGAAATTTTCCAATTCAACACATACCGTATCGGGGTAGCGGAGCTTCGTTGCCTGCGTTAATGGCTGGTGAGATTAGCATGACATCCGATTCCCTAAGCACGGTAATCAACTATCATAAATCTGGGCATATTCGAATTCTCGGTGTTGCTTCTAGCAAGCGATTTGCGGCTGCACCAGACATTCCAACCGTCAATGAAGCCTTGGGATTAAAAGATTTTCAAATTATGGCTTGGTACGAAATACTGGGGCCTGCCGGAGTTCCCCAGTCGATTGTTAATCAATTGGCCATTGCGAGCGACAAAGCGTTGTCAGATCCCGCCTTGATTGAAAAGTTAAATGCTTTATCGATTCAGGCAACCCCAGGAGTAACAGGGCAAAAGGCCGTTCAATTCGTAAAGCAAGACATCGACAGGCTTTCCCCAATCATTAAATCGCTGGGAGTTAAACTTGACTAATCCATTGAAAGTCTAAATTACAGGTACTCAGCTAAAAAGCGTTTCATGTGATTAATAACCACTTTAAAGGTTGCTGGATTGCGCGGTTCATATACGTCCACATGAGTTGCCTTAGGCAGAACAATTAATTGTTTTGGTTCTTGGGCGTGCGCATAAAAACTCTCTGCTTCGGAAAGTGGGACCATCGTATCGCGTTCAGCATGGATAAATAAGCTTGCTCTGGGGGAAATTTTGTGGGCATTTTTTTCAGGTACAAAAACGATTCCCAAATCATAGCTTTCCATGGGGTACCCCTCGGGATAGCCTTCCGCAGTTTTATACATGGTTTGAATGGCGTCTCTTTCTGCGCGCCCTGATGGAACCAGTTCGCCATAAGTAACCCGTTTTGACTTGCCTGTCAGCACGCGCTGAATACGGTCTTTTTTCAATTCATCCTCCCAGTCAAGCAACTCGCCATAGGTGCGTTTGGATTTGAATGAACGATCAACATTCGCTGGCGACCCCACGGAAATAACACACTTAAAGCCCGCGTCCTGAGCAACCGCTTGCACAGCGATGGATCCTCCAAAACTGGTTCCGTAAAGGCCAATTCGGCTGACATCGACTTCAGGGCGTTGTTGCATGTAGATTAATGCACTAATGGCGTCTGCAACCTGTTCCCACGGGTTATTACGCAAACGGATCCCTTCGCTATCCCCAAAGCCTCGATGGAAAAAATCAAGGGTGTTGTATCCGGCTTGATTGAGTTCTCGGACATAGCTCGGCATGTAAATATCCTTTCGACCAGAGTAGCCATGTAGGCAGATAACTGAAGGCCTACGTTCGCCCTTTTTTAAACCTTTAGCAGGTGAAAATTGGCCAGAAAGCTTGAGTCCATCACTATAGAAATAGACCTGCTCAAATGGATCGGATTTATTAGTGTTGGTTGTGGCCATCTAGTTCTCCTATTGACGTTTTTAATTTAATGGCGACGATTCACCTGGGGTTCATTTTCGGCTCACCCAGAGATGGCTATATTGTTCTTTCCTTTGCATATTATAAAACTTCAGTCGCGGCGGTGGGTGAAGGGTTATCAAGCTGAAATGCTAAGGGCGCTGACGCCAGTCCGAGAAGGGTCATTCGAATTGCAAAACCCCAGAGAAGTGAACTGACCCTTTTTAGTTGGATTAGGTGTCCAACTTTTGTGGGTCAGTTCAAAGAAGCGCAGGGGTTTTAGCATTCCTGAATGAATCGCTTAAATGGAGGCGGAAACCTAGAATCGAACTAGGGTAGAGAGATTTGCAATCTCCCGCATAACCTCTCTGCCATTCCGCCAATAGATCTTTAGTAGCGTATAAGATTAGCTCAAGCTATTCATATCAATTACAAAGCGGTATTTCACATCGCTCTTAAGCATGCGTTCATAGGCATGATTAATGTCTTCCATCTTAATGAGCTCGATATCCGAGACGATATGGTGTTTTGCGCAAAAATCAAGCATCTCTTGAGTTTCTTTAATGCCGCCTACCAAGGAGCCGGCGACGCTTCGTCGTCCAAAGATGAGTGGTCCAGAATCAAGTTCTGCCGTAGGGCCTACTGAGCCAACGATACACATGGTGCCGTCGACTTTTAACAAACCCATGTACTGGTTGTAATCATGGGGAACCGGGATGGTATTGAGCAAAAAGTCAAATTGATTGGCCATGGCCTGCATTGCATCTGAGTCCGTTGAAATGAGAACGTTATCGGCCCCCAATTTCATGGCATCGGAAGCCTTATTCTTTGATGTTGTAATCATCACGGTCTTAGCGCCCATCGCGTGGGATAACTTTACGCCCATGTGACCAAGCCCGCCCAAACCAATAATGCCAACGGTCATTCCTGCTTTTACCCCCCAATGCCTTAATGGGGAGTAGGTCGTAATACCGGCGCATAGCAAAGGTGCTGCGCCAGCTGGATCCAATCCATCCGGAACGGTTAAGACAAAATGCTTGTCCACAACAATGCGCTTGGAGTAGCCGCCATAGGTAAAGCCGCCAGGATCTTTTGACGGGCTGTTGTAGCTTGCCGTAAATCCCTGGAGGCAGTACTGTTCCATGTCCGCTTTGCAGGAAGAGCATACGTGACAAGAATCGACAAAACAGCCAACCGCAACCCGTTGACCAATTTGAAGATTGCCAACTTCTAAACCTAGGGCGCTGACTTTTCCCACGATTTCGTGGCCTGGGACGACGGGGTAGTTGGTCGCTCCCCAGTCATTTCTGGATTGGTGAATGTCGGTATGGCATACGCCACAAAATTCAATTTCAATTTGGACATCGTTAGGGCCAACCGCTCTTCGTGTAATTTGGTGAGGGGCAAGCGGTGATGTTGGTGATTGAGCTGCAAAACTGGGTGTTGATGACATGATCGCCTTTTAAATAGTTGTCCCGATGGTACACCAAGAGAATGAACGTTTCATTTCAAGCTTGTGGGAATAATGGCGTTGTGTAGTTGCTCTTAATCTGTGAAAAACGATGAAATGAGTTATTACTGCAAATGGAATTGGTAAGGTCCTGTATGGTTTGAAAACATTCTCATCTGAGTTGAAAATCGGTTGTCCGTTGTTCGCTAGTTAACAGTTGATTGGATCAGGAGAGGATTGGGCGTTGATTGGCCGATACCGATTATTTGAGGTATCCCAACTGCCGGAGTATCTGGACCAAATCCAAATCAATGTGCTTATAAAAATGAAACAATCCGGTGCATAAGTAATTCAGCCCTACTTCGCCATCCTTAGAGCGGATGAGGCGATTCTTGGGGCACTCCCCCCAGCAGAGCTTAAGGTAATCGCATTGCAGGCATTGCTTGGGTAGGGTATTGCACTTATCCATACCAAATTTTTCCTGGGTAGCGGAAAACGCCAGATCCCCTAGGTGCGTTTCATTGATATTGCCGATGCGGTATTCTGGGTAGACGAAATGATCACAAGAATAGACTTCCCCATTGTGTTCTACCGCCAAACCTTTCCCGCAAAATTGGGCTTGAGTGCACGTTTGTGCCGACAGTCCTGCGGCTTGTGCTACTGCGGTTTCAAAGAGGTTGACGTGAATTTTGCCAAAATCGGTGGCATACCATTCGTCCCAAACATCGCTTAAAAAATGACCATAGTCATCGGGGTCTACACTCCAATCGGTCACGATAGAGAGTGGGTGTCCCGGTCTTGCGCTAGGGGAATCTTGGATGGGCGCTTGTGCAAAATCCATTTTTCTAGGAGCTTGCTCTTTAAAGATTCTGGGTTCTACAGCAGGGTTAAATTGCACCCGTTGTGCCCCGATCTCATCAACTAGAAAACGGTAGACCCGTTTTCCGTGTTTGGCATTGACGCGATTCACAACGCACAGAGTGGCAAATGGAACTTGCGCTTGTCGTAAAGCCGTTGCTGCCCTTAAAACGTATTCAAAGGTCGGTTTGCCATTGCGGGTTTTGCGGTAGACATCATGCAGGTCTTCAGGGCCATCGATAGACAGTCCAACGAGAAAACGATTCGTTTTCAGGAACGCAGCCCATTCATCGTCAATGGCAATGCCATTGGTCTGCAAATCGTTTTCGATCCGTTGCCCGGGTTTGGAATATTTGGCTTGCAGGGCAACCACTTTAGTAAAAAAATCCAACCCCATGATGGTCGGCTCGCCCCCTTGCCAGGAGAAGACTACCTGGTCGCCAGTTTGGCTCTCGATGTATTGCCGGATATGCTGTTCGAGCATGCCTTCGGACATGCGAGAACCATTTTCATGATTTAGTAAATCCGCCTTATGCAGGTAAAAGCAATAATCGCAATCGATATTGCATTCGCTGCCGCTAGGCTTGACCATGGCATGAAAGCGGTAGTGGCGGCCTTTTGGAAGGGCTGGCAGGTTTAATTTAGGTAAGGGCATGGTTTGACTGTTGACTGTATTATGTTATAAGAAAAAAAATTTTTGTACGATCACACCAGTAAAGGCTGTATATGCAATTACCACGTCAATTAAAACAAACCTTGATTGCGAGCGCTTTGGCGGCAGGTTCGTTGACGGCATCTGAAGCGTTAGCCGCCGCTCCCAATATCCTGATTTTGTGGGGTGACGATATAGGGCAATTTAACGTTAGCGCCTACAACATGGGGATGATGGGGTACAAGACACCCAATATTGATCGTATTGGCAAGGAAGGCGCATTGTTTACTGATTGGTATGGACAGCAAAGTTCCACCGCGGGTCGCGCAGCATTTATTACCGGTCAATCGCCGATCCGAACGGGGTTAACGAAAGTTGGATTGCCTGGCGCACCAGAGGGTTTGAAAAAAGAGGATGTCACTATTGCGGAGTTGCTTAAGGCGCGTGGATATGCAACTGGGCAATTTGGCAAAAATCATTTGGGCGATCGCGATGACATGCTGCCCTCGAATCATGGATTTGATGAGTTCTTCGGCAATCTGTATCACCTAAATGCCGAAGAAGAACCCGAGTATCCGGACTACCCAAAGGATCCTGCATTTCGCAAGAAGTTTGGCCCAAGGGGTGTGATCCATAGCTATGCCAGTGGTGAAATTATCGACACAGGCCCGCTGACTAAAAAACGGATGGAAACGATTGATGATGAGGTGACCGAGAAGACCATCGCGTTCATGGAAAAGGCGAAGAAAGCCGATAAGCCATTCTTTATTTGGTTCAACACGACCCGCATGCACATCAATACCCATCTCAAACCTGGTTCGGTTGGAAAGACCGGTCGAGGGGTATATGCCGATGGCATGGTTGAGCACGATCAAAAAATTGGGGAGGTCTTGGATAAGCTCAAGGAATTGGGTTTGGATGAGAATACGATCGTGATGTACTCCACCGACAATGGGGCAGAAACCTTTACTTGGCCGGATGGCGGCTCAACAATGTTCCGTGGCGAAAAAAATACCAATTGGGAAGGCGGTTATCGCGTTCCCACGTTGATTCGTTGGCCCGGTGTGATTAAACCCGGATCGGTGATCAATGACGTGGCTTCGCACGAGGACATGCTTCCAACTTTGCTAGCGGCCGCAGGGGATTCCACGGTTAAAGAAGAATTGCTCAGAGGCAAGCGAGTGGGTAATTCCAGTTACAAGGTTCACCTAGACGGTTATAACCTGATTCCAGCTCTAACTGGAAAGGGTGAATGGCCTCGCAAGGAGTTTTTGTATTGGACGGACGATGGTAGTGTTGCTGCCCTGCGTTACAACGATACGAAAGTCACTTTTTTAAAGCAAAATGGTCATGGCATGCATGTTTGGATGCAGCCTTTTGAGCAACTGCGTGCGCCGATTATTACCGATCTGCGTTCTGACCCATTTGAGCGTGCCGAGTACGAATCAATCGGGTATGGACGCTATTTTGTTGAGCACATGTGGGCAATGGCTCCAGCGGCTGCCTACGTTGGTCAGTGGCTACAGAGTTTTCGGGATTTTCCGCCGCGTCAAAAACCCGGGTCGTTCAGTTTAGATCGGGTCATGGAGAGCATTACCAAGAGTAGTAATAACTAAGAATTTGCATTGATGGTATTCAGCCGCCTAAATTAAGGCGGCTTTTTTCATTATGGCTATTCGTTGTGGGTTAAAACAAACCATGGTGAATTGACAATTGTGAATCCGTTCATTGATGATGATCCGACAATTTGAAAGATTCATGAATGGATGAAAATCGGCCAATAAGAGAGGTCGATACGATAGGGAGGTGTTTATTTAAGCCAAATCTTGCAGGACTTGAGGTTCAATGCAATGCCATTCTTCATCCGTAAAGAGTCTTGAACGAGTGTGAAATGCTTTTCCGGTTGAGCCTTCCAAAGAGAAGGTTCCGCCATGCCCTTCGATGACGTCCAGAATCAGTTGGGTATGTTTCCAATAGTCATACTGCAGTTTGCCAATATAAAATGGCACGCCTCCAACTTCCCCCAGTTTGACGTCGTACGGACCAATCGTTAGGTCGGTTGGCAGGTAGCAGTTGGCTGCACTGTTATCGCAGCAGCCTCCGGATTGATGAAACAGAATTTGACCGTGTTCGGATTTTAACTGTGAGATCAAGGCAAGCGCCTCATCGGTGGCAACGACACGATCAACCATGGTTGTTTCCTGATCCTTAGTCCTGATGCAAAAGGGCGGATTTCTCCGCCCTGTGAGTAAGCAAACTGCTTAATGCCTAGAAGAATCCGAGCTTGGATTCACTATAGCTTACCAATAAATTCTTGGTTTGTTGGTAGTGGTCGAGCATGACTTTATGGGTCTCTCTTCCGATGCCAGATTCCTTGTAGCCGCCAAAGGCTGCATGTGCAGGATATGCATGGTAGCAGTTGGTCCAGACGCGGCCTGCTTTGATGGCGCGGCCCATGCGATAAGCGACGTTGCCATTGCGAGTCCATACCCCTGCACCTAAGCCATAGAGCGTGTCGTTTGCAATGGCCAACGCATCCGCCTCATCTTTGAAAGTGGTTACTGCCAACACCGGTCCGAAGATTTCTTCCTGAAAGATGCGCATCTTGTTATGGCCTTTGAATAAAGTGGGTTGGACATAGTATCCGCCTGCAAGATCGCCGGTTAAATGTGCCTGTGAACCGCCGGCAAGCACTTGCGCCCCTTCTTGTTTTCCCAGTTCCAAATACGAAAGAATTTTTGTAAGCTGTTCTTTGGAGGCTTGGGCGCCCATCATGCTATCGGTATCAAGGGGATTCACGTGATTGATCGCTGCAACGCGTTTCAGTACGCGCTCCATAAACCGATCGTAAATGCTTTCTTGGATGAGTGCCCTTGAGGGGCAAGTGCATACCTCGCCTTGGTTAAACGCAAACAAGACTAACCCTTCAATGGCTTTATCCAAAAATCCATCGTCTTGATCCATTACGTCTGCAAAGAAGACGTTTGGCGACTTGCCGCCCAATTCCAGGGTTGCGGGAATCAGATTGTTTGCGGCCGCTTGGGCAATAACGCGACCGGTCGATGTCGAACCGGTAAAGGCGATCTTGGCGATGCGCTTGCTGGAGGCGAGTGGCAGACCAGCCTCACGACCATATCCGTTCACAATATTGAGTACCCCGGGCGGCAATATGTCGGCAATCAATTCCGCTAGCACCAAGATTGAGATTGGTGTGGATTCTGCTGGTTTTAATACCACGCAGTTACCGGCGCCCAAGGCAGGAGCCAATTTCCAGGCAGCCATCAAAATGGGAAAGTTCCAGGGAATAATTTGCCCGACCACGCCCAAAGGCTCATGAAAGTGATAGGCGATGGAGGTTTCGTCAATTTCAGATAAAGAGCCTTCTTGCGCGCGCACGCACCCGGCAAAATATCGGAAGTGGTCGACGGTGAGCGGAATATCCGCGTTTAAAGTTTCCCGAATGGCTTTGCCGTTGTCCACGGTTTCGGCGTAGGCAAGCAACTCAAGGTTCGCTTCAATGCGATCGGCAATTTTGAGTAAGACGTTCGCGCGATCAGTAGGCGATGTTTTTCCCCATGCGTCTGCTGCCTTGTGCGCAGCATCCAATGCCAAATCAATGTCTTCAGCACTAGAGCGGGCGGCCTGCGTATAGACTTTGCCGCTAATTGGCGTGATAACGTCAAAATACTGCCCTTTAACCGGGGCTATCCATTTGCCGCCAATGAAATTGTCGTAACGCGATTTGTATTGAATTTTTGCGCCTTGGGCGCCGGGGGCTGAGTAGATCAAGTTTTTCTCCTATCGGGATTCTAAAGAAATGCTATTTATTCAAATAAATAGCAATAGTCGCCACTTTTATTCAAGCAGGAAACATAAGCAATCAAATGCAGCGCAGCAAATTTTGAATTGTTAAAAACTCCATTGAAACAAGGGTATTTCCTGATAATGGATCTGTAGAACTGTTCATTTTTGTGACAACCTCTGGCTAGGCACATATAGCTAAGGGTATTGCCCCATTTGGTAATGGGTATTTTTTAATATAGTAGTTGTCTAACCGACTATGAACACTAAATGAAAGTCTCAAACCTTCGCGACATCAGAAGAAGCTGGCTTCTTCGCGGAGAGCCGCCGACTCACGGTTTAGATGCCCAATTAGGCTTAACCGTTTATCGTTCATGGCAAAGGTGCTTGCAGTCCGGTTTACAGGCATACCAAAAGCAGTTGCCAGACAACATCTTGAGTGGTCAGGTATTGCAGTCGCGTATTGAACAGCGCCATGAGTTGATTGCGCTGGCAAAGCCGACCATGAATTATTTGCATGGGTTAATGTCCGGTAGTGGCGGGGTAATTTTGCTATCCGATCATCAAGGCGTCATTGTTCATTCGGTGGGGGATCCGCAATTTATTTCTAAAGCCGATCGGATTTTATTAAAGACTGGTGCCTCCTGGATGGAAAGGCATCGCGGAACCAATGCAATTGGTACGGCTTTGGTTGAACGTACCGCCGTCTCTGTAAATGGTTCGGAACACTTTTTGGAGAACAATGGTTTTTTAAGTTGTACTGCAGCACCCATCTTTCAACCGGACGGAAAAATTTGCGGCGTATTAAATATTTCTACTGATAAAAGCACATTCCATCCGCATACTATCGGTCTTGTCAAGGCAACGGTTCACGCGCTTGAAAAGCAATTGTTTAACACCTACGAGTCCCAATACGCCTTAATACTGAAAGTGCATGGCAGCCCAGAAGGCCTCGGTTCCATTGGGGAAGGCATGCTTGGACTTGATGAAAGCGGCGTTATTTTGGGAATAGATCGTGCTGCTCTGTCGTTACTGGAAATCAATGCACTGGATGTTGGCTCGGTGAAGATCCAGCAGATAGTGGATATCTCATTGGACGAGGTATTTGATCGAGCTAAAAAGGATTCAAGCAGGATATATGAGTTGAGAACCCATTTCTCTAAATCGCTGTTTTTTAGTTTTGCATTAAGCCAGTCATATCGAAATACGACACGTTCTCCAAATGCAAATGCATCAACAGGCATATCCTCCGATTCATTGAGTATGAATGAATCGAATATGAATCCCGAGTTTCAGTCGGGAGCGCTTAAACAATACTCGAGGATAGCAATTCAGAAAACGTTGGAAAAGACA
>CAIKFU010000042.1 GCA_903826775.1 uncultured beta proteobacterium
AGGAGGGTTCAGACCATCCTTCCGCAAAAGTATTTCCTGTCAACTCGTCCACGCGCCAGTTAACGATGTACGACACCAAGACGAAGCAATGGAATTTAATCAACACCTGCTTTAGTACGCACCACCTTTACTTTGCCCGGGATAAGGACGACACCTTGTGGACTAGTGCCGGTGGTCCTGGAAATGCCGTGGTGGGGTGGCTGAATACTCGGATGTATCTGGAAACCAAAGATGAGCAAAAATCCCAGGGATGGACCCCTCTAGTGATCGATACCAACGGCAATGGGAAAAGGGATGCCTACGTAGAGCCAAATCAACCGCTCGATCCAAATAAGGATAAACGGATTAATGCCGGTTTCTACGCAGTTCAGACAAGTCCGTTGGACGATTCGGTTTGGGGCCAATCAATGGACATTGGATTTTCTCGGATTGATCAGCCTGGCTATTTAATTCGACTGAACCCGGGTTCCGATCCAAGTAAAACATCGATTGCGGAGATTTATCAAGCACCAGCGGGAACTTGGGGTTTGCGCGGCATTGACATCGATTCCAAGGGGTTGGTGTGGACAGCGTTGGCAAGCGGTCAGATTGCCAGTTTTGATCGCAGTAAATGCAAAGGCCCCTTAAATGGACCCACTACTGCTGAAGGCAAGCAGTGCCAGGAAGGTTGGACTTTGTACCAATTACCTGGACCCCAATTTAAAAATGTGAACGATCCAAAAGGCAGTGCCGATGGCATTTATTACATCTGGGTGGATTTGTTTAACACCTTGGGATTGGGCAAGGATGTACCGATTGCATCATCAAGCGGCGGGGAAGCGTTGATTGCGGTGGTCGATGGCAAATTGGTAACCATGCGCGTTCCGTATCCGTTGGGATTTTTTACAAAGAATGTGGATGGCCGTATTGATGATGCCAATGCAGGATGGAAAGGGCGTGCAGTATGGACTACCACGGGTACTCGCGCACCATTTCACAGTGGCGATGGCAGCAAGGATATGTATCCCAAAGTATTTAAAGTACAGATACGCCCGAACCCTCTCGCTAATTGATGTCATGATAGTGATTGATAGCGAGATGTAACGTGCTGGATTGGATTTCGGAGGCCGCATTTTGGACGATCTTTCTGATCCTGCACGGACTATGTTCCATCGCCTTGTTGGGGGCCATTACTCACCAGGCTTTTGCAGCTTTTCGTGAGCAAGGAACCAGCAAGGCAACGGATTTCGTAGGGCGATTTAGGGGGGTTTCTCCTGGCATCTACACCAAGGCGATATGCCTGCTTTGGGTAATGACATTCCTTTTGGGCGGGTACATTTATGCTCAATATCGAATATCGATCAGAATCCCATTGGAGAGCGCCGGTTTTTGGAAGACCCAAGGTTTTTTTGAGTTGAAGGAGAATTGGTCGAGCATGGGATTATTTCTGCTGCCAGCGTACTACTGCATGTGGCAGGATGCGTCAAACCAAGAATTCATGAAGCCTCGGAAATATTTAACCGCAATGCTCGCAATCATTTGCTGGTTTTCCTTTTTGGTTGGGCATGTCGTCAATAATGTTCGCGGGTTTGGATCGTGACGAAAACTCAATTGAATCAATCGGTTTTGTTTAGCGCAATATCGCCAATTGTCTATTTGGTTGCCGACATTTATCGCCTACCGTTGTTTACTTATTTTCCTGCAGTGAATGAATTTCATTGGGGATGGGTTGCCATGAACGATGAGCTTGGTCCGGGAATGTATTGGTACGGATGGATTGCAACCGCTTTTTTTGTTTCGGGTTTTATGAGTGTGGTGGTTGTAAGAGGCGTTTCCCCGGATAGTCGGATCTGGGGGTGGGTTGCGAGAAACCTGTGGGTATTGCCCATCGTGTTATTGGTCCCGTTGATTATTTCCTTAAAATTTTATTGGCGCTAAGACAATCATGGTGGAACGAATTGCATTTATCTTGTGCCTAGTTTTGCCGGCATGGTCTTTTGCCGGTGGCAATGAATATGAGTACGGGGACGATTCTGGCGAGGCAGGACCCGCATACTTTGGTTTTGTTCGGGATCAACGGGGTGTAAATCTTCGTGGCGCTACTGTTATTTTGCAGGCAAAAAATGGGCCAAAGGTGGAAATCAAATCGAATGTGCTGGGTGTCTACAGATCCCACTATAGTCAAAACGTGAAGTCGACAGACGTGATGATTTCCTGCGAGAAGCCCGGTTATAAATTTGAAAAGATTCTTGTCAGGACGGTCAGCGGAATTCGTTATCAGGAAGCCGATTGCCTGATGCAAACGAGTCCAAACTGAATACCATGAAAAAATTATTATTTTTGTTGCTATTGGGGTTTGCACTTCAACAATGCGCGTTTGCTAAATCAGTTGAAGCGGATCTTTTACTAATTAACGGCAAAGTCTTTGAACCGGAGAGATTGTCTACCCAATCGATTGCCATTCAAGATGGCCGAATTTTGGCTATTTCAGATGCCAAATCCATCAAGAGGTATCAGGGCAAAAAGACCAAGGTAATCGATTTACTGGGGAAGACGGTCATTCCAGGGTTGATCGATTCCCACATCCACGCCATTCGGGCGGGGTTGTATTTCGGCTCCGAGGTGGATTGGGCGGATGCGCAGTCCATACCGGAGGCAATGGGCAGGCTCGAATCGAAGGCGCGCACGTTGGCTCCGGGAGAATGGTTGGTGGTGGCGGGTGGGTGGACCGATCGGCAGTTCATTGAAAAACGCAAACCCAGCTTGGGGGAAGTGAGCAAGGCCAGCTTGGGACATCCCTTTTATATTCAATTTCTTTACGACGGTTTTTTAATTTCACCCTCTGTCATTGAAAACAAAACACTCGATATTCCGCTTGAATTGTTTGCCCGGTTAAAAGTGGAGTCGGTGTCTAGTAGTGGAGAGGATCGCCCTACGGGATGGTTTTATACGGATGCCAGAACGGTTAGTGAAATTTTTGAGTTGTTGCCAAAACCAAGTTTTCCAAAACAAATTGAAGGAACCAAGAGTTTCTTTTCGGAGTTGAACCGCAATGCCATGACGGGTGTACTCGATCCTGGAGGTTACAACCTGAGTTCAAGCGCCTACGAAACGGTGAGATTCTTAAATAAGCGAAAAGAGCTTACTATCAAACTCCGGTATTTTTTATGCTCCCCCAGTCGGGGTAGCGAATTGGCGGATTTTCAGTCGATTGTTGCAACAGAAAAAATTCAACAACAAGGGGAGTTTTACCGTTGGAACGGGATAGGCGAAAACGTCACTTGGGGGATGTACAACAATGAAAATCCCAGCAAGACCCAACAGCAAGAATTGGAGGACGTATTAATCTGGGCTAATAACAATAATCTAACGGTCACCTTGCATTGGAATAATGACCAATCGGTTCATTACCTATTGGATGTGATTGAAAAGGTGAATGCCGCTAAGCCAATTAAGGCTTTGCGTTGGTCGGTAGCGCATTTAAATGATGCCAGCGAGGCAAGCTTATCGAGGATGCACAGTCTTGGTTTGGGTTGGTTGGTGCAAGATGCTTTTTACTATCAAGGTGAGCGTTTTGCCGAAAGGCGCGGCGCCAATCTTGCCGAGCAAGTTCCTAGAATCATGTTCGCTATTAATCGGGGTATGACGGTTGCGATGGGAACCGATGCCCACCGCGTCATGACGTACAAACCTTTTACCGCGTTGCAGTGGTTGCTTACTGGCAAGACGGCCGGAGGTGTTGTGTTGGGGTCAGTTCAGGAACGACCCAGTAGGATGCAGGCTCTGAAAATGTATAGCCAAAATAGTGCTTGGTTTTCCTTTGAGGACCGCGAAAGGGGTGTGATTCAAGTGGGGGCTAAAGCCGATTTGGCGGTGTTAAATCGAGATTACTTTAGTGTGCCAGTTGACGAAATCCATAAGACGCGTTCGGTGTTGACTATTGTGGAGGGTAGAATTGTTTACAGCGATGATCCAACACGCTAGCGCAGTCGAAGTGCGCAGGCCATACTCTGATGTCCATTCCCTTGAACGCATAAAGCATTGACTTCTTCCTCCGATTAGAAATAATGAACGTATTTGACGGTAAAAGGAAGTGGAAATGATGAAAAATCGTTTACAGGAAATGGCAAGCAATCACGAAGACCAGATGGAGCATCTGGATGCCGCAATCAACCACGTTGACGCTTTGCTGGCTTCCGATGATTCATCGGTAAAGGCCGTGCGGGGAATCTTGTTTAGCCTTAGCCAAACACTGGGAAGTAAAGTGGGTGATCCGAATTTGCCCGACCACATTCAAACTGGGTATGCCAAACTGCATGATGCTGTAAATTTCTTGCATTCCAAGTTGGGGATCTGACTGGGGTAATGCGCATCAACGATTGGTCTAATCAAAGCCGATCGAGGCAATAAATTTGACTACCCAGCTATCGCTATTTAGATTTGTGCCTTTTCCAACACCCAGATTCATGGTTGATTTTCCGAATCTAGTGTCGAGCACCAGGTAGGCGGTATTCATCCGCTGCGCTGTGGGAAAAAATATCGTGGCGTTGCTCATCTCGCTGTAGTACTCTGCACCGATCGATGTTTGTGGTGTGATGCTGTAGGCGATCTTCCCAGTTGGAGCAAAGGCCGCGCCGCCGCTTTTATTTAAACTCACATCTACCGACGGGTTGATCGTAAAACGCCACCGTGCCAACTGTAAGGCCAGGATGGGGGTAAGCTCATAAAATATCTGTTCCTGGCCACCGATGTCTTTCAGGTAGACCACTTCGTTTTTGACGCCGTAATGCCAAAACCCTTCCTCGTC
>CAIKFU010000043.1 GCA_903826775.1 uncultured beta proteobacterium
CAAGAGGTTGGGCTTATCAAGGGCGAATCCGCCTCCCCAATTTTTCGTCCAGAACGCGAGTTGCAAGTGATTTCAGGCCTATTGGAGAAAAATCCCGGTCCTTTGCTGCCCGATAGCATTTCGGCAATCTGGCGGGAAATCATGTCGGCCTGCCGAGCTCTAGAAGCACGTCAAACCATCGCCTACTTGGGACCCGCAGGAACTTTTTCTGAACAGGCTGCCCAAACGTATTTTGGGCAATCCATAAAAGGGTTGGCCTGCTCGAGTCTGGACGAAGTGTTTAAGATGGTTGAAAAAGGGTCTGCCCAATTTGGAGTGGTGCCCGTTGAGAATTCTAGCGAGGGTGCAATTTCCCGTACCTTGGATTTGCTATTGGACTCACCAATGCAAATTAGCGGCGAAGTGGTTTTGCCAATACGCCATCATCTGATGACGAAGACGGGTAATTTGGATGGGGTTGTAACGGTGTGTGCTCACGCGCAAGCGCTAGCGCAGTGCCAGCAGTGGTTAAGCGAGCATGCCCCTTTATTGAAGCGGCAAGCGGTTAGTAGCAATGCAGAGGCAGCCCGTATGGCTGCTGCAGACCCCCACATTGCCGCAATTGCAGGAGATCCCGCCCAAGTGGCATACGGTTTACAAATTGTGGCTTCACGGATTCAAGATGATCCACATAATCGCACCCGTTTTGTGGTGATCGGAACGTATGCCTGTCAACCAACCGGGCACGATCAAACCTCGCTGGTTCTTTCGGTGGACAATCAACCTGGCGCAGTACATAAACTGTTAGAGCCGTTGGCTAGGCATGGCGTCTCCATGACCCGCTTCGAGTCGCGCCCCGCCCGCAAGGGTACATGGGAATACCACTTTTATATTGATATCGCAGGCCATGCTGAAGAGTCAAAAGTGGCAAAAGCATTGTTTGAGCTTCAAAACTCCGCGGCGTTTTTTAAAAAATTGGGTTCTTATCCGCATTCTTCGATTTAACAATGACAACAAAATTTGGTTTAAAACATGTGCAGGCGATTGCTCCCTATGTTGGCGGCAGACCCATTAGCGAGGTAGCGCGGGAATACGGCTTGGACGAGACCAAAATCATCAAGCTCGCATCCAATGAAAATCCTTTGGGAATGCCGCAATCGGCTCGCGATGCCATGTTGGAAGCGGCGAGTGATCTGGGTCGTTACCCCGACTCCAATGGCTTTGAATTAAAGCGGCTGCTATCCAGTCGTTTGGGTGTTCCTGCCGATTGGATTACGTTGGGAAATGGTAGCAACGATATTCTTGAGTTGGCCGCACGGGCAGTAGCCCAATCCGGCGATGAAATTGTTTTTTCGCATCACGCGTTTGCTGTATATCCTTTAGCTACACAGGCAATTGGCGCACGATCGGTAGAGGTTGCGGCAACACCTTCTTTTGGACACGATTTACCAGCGATGTTGCAGGCGGTTAAGGAGTCATCTGGAAAGGCGAAATTGGTATTTGTGGCCAATCCAAACAATCCAACAGGAACCTATTTGGGCGCACAAGAGATTGAAGCATTTCTTGAGGCGGTGCCGTCGAATGTGGCGGTTGTATTGGACGAGGCGTATAACGAATATCTTCCTCAAGAGCAGCGTTATGACGCCATCGCTTGGGTAAAGCGGTTTCCGAATATGATTTTGTCCCGCAGTTTTTCAAAGGCTTATGGATTGGCGGGTTTGCGCATCGGTTATGGAATCGCCCAACCCGAATTGACCGATTTACTCAATCGCATTCGGCAACCGTTTAATGTAAACAGTCTTGCGCAAGCAGCAGCCATCGCAGCATTTCAAGACACTGAATTTTTAAAAAAAGGATTCGAGTTAAACCGTGATGGCTATTTGCAGCTAACCAAAGCGTTTAAGGAAATGAATCTCACTTACCTGCCATCCTCTGGAAATTTTGTGCTGGTGAAAGTGGGGAATGACGATGGTGCTGGCATGCGCATTAATTTGGAGCTTCTAAAGCGAGGCATTATTGTTCGGCCCGTGGGGAATTATGGGTTGCCTCAATGGCTCAGAATTTCCATTGGACTGCCTGAGGAAAACGAAGCATTTATCAATGCATTGCGCGACATATTGGCGCAGGCGTGAATGCCAATTAAAGGTTCGATCAGATGAATAAACCGCATTTTTCTACGGTCGCCATTGTTGGGGTAGGGTTAATCGGCGCATCGCTTGGCCTTGCTTTAAAGCAGGCAGGAGTTGTCGACCAGGTTCTGGGCGTGGGTCGTGGCAAGCTGAATCTGGATCAAGCCATACAAATGGGCGCTATCGACGCCATTGTTGATTTGGCGGAGGCGACGAAACAATCCCAGCTGATTGTCTTGTGCGTTCCTGTTGCGCAGATGCGCGCCAGTTTTCAGGCCATAGAGCCTCACCTAGGCCCGCAGACGATGCTGACCGATGCGGGAAGTACCAAGAGCGACGTTATTCTGGCTGCCAAGGAAATATTGGGTAAGAAGGTGTGTCAGTTTGTTCCCGCTCATCCGATTGCCGGAGGGGCGCAACATGGAGCCGAGGCGGCAAAGGCAGACTTGTTTCAAGGTAAGCAGACCATTATCTGTCCATTGCAAGAAAATTCTGCAGTTGATATTGCCTTGATCGAAGCCTTTTGGGCATCCACTGGAGCGATCATCAAAAAAATATCCGCGGTTCAGCACGATGCAATTTTTGCGGCGATTTCGCATTTGCCCCATGTCCTTTCCTATGCGCTGATGGTCAGCGTACTGAATTCAGAGGATGCTGAGCAAAAAATGGGCCATGCAGGGGCCGGTTTTCGTGACTTTACTCGGATCTCTGCTTCGAGCCCCGAAATGTGGCGCGACATTTGCCTCGCAAACCGAACGGCAATTTTAAAAGAGCTGGATCAGTATTTGGCTGTTGCTCAACACATGCGTGAATTGATAGCAAAAGCCGATGGAGAGGGTTTGGAAAAGCTGTTTAGTAAAGCTAGCAACGCACGAAAAAATTGGGATGGCGTTTGATGTCTGGCAATCTTCAAGTTGGCCCTTTCCGATCGGCACACGGTTCAATCACCCTACCAGGCTCTAAAAGCATTTCAAATCGGGCGCTGCTATTGGCTGCCTTATCAGAGGGTCAAACCACTCTTAAAGGTTTATTGGATGCTGACGATACGCAGGTGATGCGTCAAGCGCTACGTACACTTGGCTTGACCGTCGTGGATTATCCGGATTCAACTTGCGTCATCAATGGCTGCCGCGGCCGCTTTCCTGTCATGAAGGCCGATCTGTTTATGGGTAATGCAGGCACGGCCATTCGTCCGTTAACGGCAGCGTTAGCAATGCAAGGTGGTGTGTATCGTTTGTCCGGAGTGGCCCGCATGCATGAGAGGCCGATTCGCGACTTGGTCGATGGCCTGCGTCAGATTGGCGCGGATATTGCGTATGAACTTCAGGAGGGCTACCCCCCCATTCGTATCGGGGCTTCTAAAATTCGCGTCAATACTGTCGTGAAGGTGCGCGGAGACGTATCCAGTCAATTTTTGACTGCGCTATTGATGGCATTGCCGCTTGTGGCTGAAGAGCCAGTCCACATCCAGGTTGTTGGCGAGTTGATTTCCAGACCCTACATTGATATCACTTTAAAAATGATGGGGCGTTTTGGTGTCATCGTTGCGTGTCCCGATTCGCAATCATTTGTTATACCAAGTCGGGCTGCCGATTGCTCATACCAAAGTCCTGGTCAGTTGTTGGTTGAAGGGGACGCCTCTTCCGCGTCGTATTTTTTGGCTGCCGGTGCCATTGGTGGAGGGCCTGTTCGGGTTCTGGGCGTGGGCCGTAACAGTATTCAGGGCGACGTTGCGTTTGCCGACGCCCTTGCATTGATGGGCGCCAACGTGGAGGTGGGTGAGGATTGGGTGGAAGTGGCGGGAGTGCGCAATACCAATGGTCGATTAAATGGGATTACGCTCGATTGCACCAAAATTCCGGATGCCGCAATGACCTTGGCTGTGTTGGCTTTATTTGCAGAGGGCGAAACCCGCCTAAATGGAATTGCCAGTTGGCGCGTAAAGGAAACTGACCGTATTGCAGCCATGGGAAGGGAATTGAGAAAGTTGGGTGCCATGGTTGAGGAGGGGTCGGATTACATTAGCGTCAAAGCCCCGGTCAAGCAGCAGGACTGGCGCTCGCCACCTGAGGGGGTTGATACCTACGACGATCATCGCATGGCGATGTGTTTTTCTTTAGCGGCTTTTGGTCCAAATCCATTGATCATCAACGATCCCAATTGCGTTGCAAAAACGTTTCCCAATTACTTTTCTGAACTGGCAAAGATTGCTGCCTAGACAAGGGCGCTGTTTGTGAGAAACCACTTTTGATGACATCACCATCCACTCCGTCGGTCATCGCGATAGACGGTCCGACCGCCTCAGGAAAAGGCACTGTGGCTTCATTGGTGGCTGGGGCGCTGGGATTTCATTACCTTGATAGCGGGGCGCTATATCGCCTGGTGGCTTTAGCTAGCGAAAACCAAGGCGTGAATTTGGATAACGAGCCTGCCTTGGGTGTTTTGGCAGCGAAAATGGCGGTTTCGTTCTCGGATGGCAAGGTGTTTTTGGAGGGTGAGGACGTTTCCGAGGCCATTCGCACCGAAAATATGGGTGTTCGGGCGTCGAAATTGGCCGTTTACCCCCAAGTTCGACGCTCCCTAATGGACCTGCAACGCAGCTTTCGTATGGCTCCGGGGCTAGTGGCGGATGGCCGAGACATGGCCAGTGTCATCTTTCCGGATGCCCAATTGAAGGTGTTTTTAACGGCTAGTGTGACTGCTAGGGCGGAGCGTAGGTATAAGCAATTGATAGCTAAGGGAATTTCTGTTAAAATGGAAAACTTGCTGCAAGATTTACAAGAGCGCGATGTCCGGGATAGTAAACGGGGGAGCGCTCCTTTATTGGTTGCGCAGGGTGCGCGGGTGCTTGAAACGTCGGAATTATCGATAGATCAGGCGGTTAAACGGATTTTGGATTGGTATCAATCCGCGTCCTGTTAGTCCGTCCATGGAGTAGTAGTTGTTTGGAAGTTGGTTTTTTGGTGTCTTGGGAAACTCTACAACGCGATCATCTAAATGCGTGTTTCTTGGGGCTTTTTTAATTTAACCCGTCAGGCCTTCTGGCGGCACAAAGTGAATACACATGTCTGAATCATTTGCAGCACTATTTGAAGAATCATTAACCCGTTCCAATATGAAGACCGGCCAGGTTATTTCGGCTGAAGTCCTTCGCATTGACCATAATTTTGTCGTTGTGAATGCCGGACTGAAGTCCGAAGCCTTTATTCCTGTAGAGGAATTTCATAATGACGCTGGAGAGATTGAGGTTAGTCCCGGCGATTTCGTTTCTGTCGCGATTGATGCCCTTGAAAACGGCTATGGCGACACGATCCTTTCCCGCGATAAAGCCAAGCGTTTGGCATCGTGGATGAATCTAGAAAAAGCCCTTGAGCAAGCTGAAATTGTTACCGGTACTGTTACTGGTAAGGTTAAGGGCGGCTTGACAGTAATGGTTAACGGTATTCGTGCGTTTTTGCCAGGTTCTTTGGTGGATACGCGCCCAATTAAAGATACCAGTCCTTACGAAGGTAAGACGATGGAGTTTAAGGTCATCAAGCTTGACCGTAAACGCAATAACGTCGTGTTGTCGCGTCGTGCAGTTGTTGAAGCCAGCCAAGGCGAAGAGCGTGCCAAGTTGATGTCTAACCTGAAAGAAGGTAGCGTGGTTCAGGGCGTGGTTAAGAATATTACGGACTACGGCGCATTCGTTGATCTGGGCGGTATCGATGGTCTCTTGCACATTACCGATTTGGCATGGCGTCGTGTGCGCCACCCGAGTGAGATGCTGACCGTTGGTCAAGAAGTCACTGCAAAGATTTTGAAGTTTGATCAAGATAAAAACCGTGTTTCACTGGGTGTGAAGCAACTTGGCGATGATCCATGGGTCGGTATTGCCCGTCGTTATCCTCCCAATACCCGTTTATTCGGTAAGGTAACCAACTTGACGGATTACGGCGCATTTGTGGAAATTGAGAGTGGCATTGAAGGTTTGGTGCACGTGTCCGAGATGGATTGGACAAACAAGAACGTAGCCCCAAGCAAAGCGGTTGCATTAGGCACTGAAGTCGAGGTGATGGTTCTGGACATCGACGAAGACAAACGCCGTATTAGCCTTGGTATCAAACAGTGCAAAGCCAACCCATGGGAAGAATTCTCACGCGGTCAGCAAAAAGGCGACAAACTGACTGGCGCAATCAAATCGATTACGGACTTTGGGGTGTTTATTGGTTTGCCTGGCGGTATTGATGGTTTGGTTCACCTTTCGGATCTCTCGTGGAACGAGCCCGGTGAAGAAGCCGTTAAGCGTTACAAGAAAGGCGATGAAGTTGAAGCCACAGTACTGGCAATTGATGTTGAGAAAGAGCGCATCTCTCTTGGCATTAAGCAATTGTCTGGTGATCCGTTCAATAACTACACATCCACTAGCGACAAGGGCAGCCTCGTCACCGGTACTGTGAAGAGCGTTGATGCGAAGGGTGCCACCATTCATTTGGCCGATGAGGTTGAGGCCTATTTGCGCGCTTCAGAAATTTCTACCGACCGCGTTGAAGATGCACGCAATGTTTTGAAAGAGGGCGATACCGTAACCGCGATGATCATCAATATTGATCGCAAGTCACGCAACATCAATCTTTCAATCAAAGCAAAAGATAATGCTGATCAACAAGATGCAATGACCAAGCTCCAAGGCGATGCCCAGTCTGGCACTACCAATTTGGGTGCTTTGTTAAAGGCAAAATTGGACAATCAGGGCTAAATCAACTTCGCCGCTTCCTTAACAGTTAGCGGCGATTTTTTATAGATCGATCATGTCAGAAGATCCACAAGCTATTACGCGCTCAGAGTTAGTTGAGAGTCTTGCGGAAAAATTTCCGCAGCTTTTGCCAAGGGATGTGGAATTGGCAGTGAAGACACTGCTTGACACAATGACTCAGGCACTGGCCGAAGGAAAACGCATTGAATTGCGTGGAGTCGGCAGTTTTGTACTGCATCACCGCCCTGCGAGGGCAGGACGCAATCCGAAGTCGGGTGAGAAGGTATTGATTCCCGAAAAACGGGTCCCGCACTTTAAGCCCGGGAAAGAGTTGCGCGAGCGAGTGGATTTCAAACCGCTGAAGCAGTCAGGCCCCAAAGAGGGTTCTGGTGCCTAGTTCTATAGCGCACGTGTTTTGGCCGGTAGGTCTGTTCATTAAAGTATTGACGCAATGATTCAAGTTGAAACCGTTTGGTTATTCGTTCTGCCCGTGCTTTTTGGATTGGGGTGGCTGGCCTCGCGTTGGGATTTGAGGCTTGAAAATCGGATGGATGAGCGTGAACGGATGCGTCAGCAACGTTCAACGTTTAAAGGCCTTAGCCTGTTGTTAAACGAGCAGCCCGACCAGGCAATCGAGGCATTGGTAAAAATTGCTCAACTCGATCCCGAAACAATCGATTTGCATTTTGCGCTGGGCAATTTATTTCGCCGCCGTGGAGAAACCGAACGGGCGATTCGGGTGCATCAGCATTTGGCTAATCGAGATGACTTAAGGTCACGAGATCGAGATCATGCTGCTTATGAGTTGGGAAGGGATTTTTTGCGGGCAGGTTTGCTGGATCGAGCTGAAGCTTCATTAAACCGCGTGGGTGATGGAAAGTTTGCGGTCCCTGCCAAGGAAAGTCTCCTAGAGATGTACCAGATAGAACGGGATTGGAAAAAGGCAATCATCGCCGCCACCGAACTGCAAACGTTGCAAGGTAAAAGCCACCATACTGAAATTGCCCAGTTTCATTGCGAGTTAGGGCAAGAGGCTCTTCGTCGCAAGGACTTGGTTGAGGTCGAGCAGTCGATCGACCGGGCTTTGCAGACCGTCCCCAATCATGCCCGCGCATTAATTTTGCAAGGCGATTATTTTGTTGCGATGGGGCGCCCCGTGCAGGCGATTGAAGTTTGGAGCATGGTAGCAAAAAGCCATCCTGCCTATATGCACCTTCTCGCTGACCGTTGGATGTCTGCCCATGCTGTACTGGATAAATCGGAAGCTGGCTTGGATCGCTTAAACGAATTATTGCAAACCCAAGGGTCTGGCGAATTGTTGGACATTGTTCATAAACACATTACCCAGTTGCAGGGGCCAAAAGCAGCTGAACTTATGCTGCAGGTAGTGATGCAGCATACCCCTAGCTTAACCGCGCTGTGTAAGCTGGCAGAGACAAGGCTGGTTCTTGCTGAGGCTGATGGTTCTGAGGATCGCATAGCGGACTTACAGGCCACTTTAGGTTTGCTAAAGCAGCGCACTACGACATTGGCGCGATATACATGCGGAAACTGCGGTTTTAGGGCGCGACGCTTTTATTGGCAATGCCCAGGTTGCAATCATTGGGAAGCTTACTCTCCAAGGCGAAGTGAAGGTGCAGAGTCTAGCGGACCATCGATGTAATAAAACTTAAATAGTTTGCCGTTATTTTTTAATGGCGGCATGCAGAATGAATATCTTGAGATGAGTCGGAGGCTGTTTGAAAGTCACAATTATCGGTAGTGGATACGTGGGGTTGGTTACCGGGGTATGCCTGGCTGAGTTGGGGAATGACGTTTGCTGTTTGGATGTGGATCCAAAAAAAATCGATACCCTAAATTCAGGCGAAGTGCCAATTTACGAGCCTGGCCTTAAGGAAATGATTGATCGTAATCGCAAAGCGGGCCGTATTCATTTTTCAACCGATGTTGCTAAAAGCGTTGCGCATGGAGAGATTCAATTTATTGCAGTGGGAACACCGCCGGACGAGGATGGGTCGGCCGATTTGCAGTATGTTCTCGCGGCCGCTCGTAGCATTGGTCGACATATGACTGAAGCAAAAGTGATCGTAGATAAATCGACAGTACCGGTTGGTACGGCCGATAAAGTATCTGCAGTAATTAAAGAGGAATTGGTGGGTCGTCAGATGGATCCGCAATGGTGTTCCGTCGTATCCAATCCCGAGTTTTTAAAAGAGGGCGCGGCAATCAAGGACTTTATGCGCCCCGATCGCATTGTGCTTGGTACGTATGATGATGCCCCAGGCTTGCATGCCAAAGAGCAGATGCGCAAATTGTATGCGCCGTTTAATCGGCACCATGAGCGCACTTTTTATATGGATGTTCGAAGTGCTGAATTGACCAAATACGCGGCAAATGCCATGTTGGCCACTCGGATATCTTTTATGAACGAACTGGCGAATTTGGCCGATTTAGTCGGTGCCGACATCGAGGCGGTTCGTCAAGGCATTGGTTCGGATTTGCGGATTGGTTATGGTTTTTTATATTCGGGAACGGGTTATGGCGGCTCATGCTTTCCTAAAGACGTATCGGCATTAAGTCGGACCGCAAGTGAACATGGTTTGGGATTAAAGATCCTTCAGGCGGTGGAGTCGGTGAATCAATCGCAAAAAACAATCTTGGTGGAGAAGGTCGAAAAACGTTTCGGTGCGGATTTAACGGGCATGAAGTTTGCGATTTGGGGGTTGGCATTTAAACCGAACACGGATGATATGCGGGAGGCTCCTAGTCGCGTTGTTATACGGGAATTGGTGCGTCGCGGAGCAAAGGTGGTTGCGTACGATCCGATAGCCATGCCGGAAGCAAAACGGTTTTTGGCGGCGGATTTCGAAGCTGACGGGGATTTGGAAAATTTAAATCGGGTTACGATGGCAAGCGATCCCATGGCGGCATTGGATGGTTGCAATGCCTTGGTTATTGTGACCGAATGGGTCGCTTTTCGAAGTCCAGATTTTGGTTTGCTGAAGCAAAAATTGAAGCAATCCGTGATATTTGATGGCCGGAACTTATATGAACCCCAGGAGATGTTGGGTTTGGGAATCGAGTACCACGGTGTGGGGCGGCATAATTAAGGCATCGCATTATTGCTTAGGCTTACCATTAACAATACTTAGATAAATAGAATTCATTGTGGAAAAAGCGAACCGAGAACAGTTTTCTAAAGCCCGCCTCTTAGTGGTGGGGGACGTCATGCTGGATCGATATTGGTTTGGTGATAGCAGTCGCATATCACCCGAGGCACCGGTTCCGGTAGTGCAGGTTGAAAAAATTGAAGAACGTTTAGGCGGCGCAGCCAACGTTGCCCGCAATGCTGCCGCGTTGGGGGCTCACGTAACCTTATTGGGGGTAGTGGGGGAAGACGAAGCCGGCCGCCGTGTTGCGGAATTATTGAAGGCAAGCGGGGTTGATAGTCAATTGGAGTTCGACTCCAAGCTTCCTACTACGGTCAAGTTGCGGGTGGTTGCTCGTCAGCAGCAGTTAATTCGATTGGACTTTGAGGAGAACCCCAGCGAGGCAACCCTTGCCCATAAACTCGAGCGCTTTGAAAAATTACTGGATTCGGTAGACGTTGTTCTGCTTTCTGACTACGGCAAGGGTGCATTGGGTCAGGTGTCAATCATGATCGAACAGGCCCGCGCTCAAAATAAATTGATCTTCGTGGACCCCAAGGGGGAGGATTATGAAAAGTATCGTGGCGCAACCGTGCTCACCCCAAATCGAAGCGAATTGCGTCAAGTGGTTGGCAAATGGAATAGCGAAGAGGATCTGGCCAATCGAGCGCAAAAGTTAAGGCGTTCACTAGGTTTGCAAGCGTTGCTATTAACCCGTTCGGAGGAGGGAATGAGTCTTTTTACTGAATCCGGAGTCAGTCATGTGCATGCGCAAGCCCGTGAGGTGTTTGATGTTTCGGGCGCGGGAGATACCGTCATTGCTACCATGGCCGTGGCTCTAGCCGCCAAGTGGCCGCTAGAGCGCGCGATGGCCTTGGCAAACCGGGCAGGCGGGATTGTTGTTGGTAAGCTGGGAACGGCTACCGTTACCTCTGAGGAGTTGCAGTGACAATTATCGTAACCGGTGCAGCTGGCTTTATTGGCGCGAACATTGTTCAGGCCTTAAACGCTAGAGGTGAAAAAAATATTGTTGCGGTCGATGAACTTCGTCCAGCTGACAAATACCGAAATCTTGCGGATCTGGATATCGTAGATTACCTAGATAAGGCGGAATTTCTGGAGAGCTTTCACAGTGGCCGCTTAGGTAAAGTGCGGGCAGTGTTTCATGAAGGCGCCTGTTCGGATACGATGGAAACCGATGGTATTTTCATGATGGCGAACAACTATCGCTACACCATGAATCTGCTTGACATATGCACTGCGCAGAAAGTGCAATTGTTGTACGCATCTTCGGCCGCTACTTATGGCGCTTCGGATGTTTTTGTTGAGAGCCGTGAGTATGAAAAACCGTTGAATATTTACGGCTATTCGAAATTTTTATTCGACCAAGTGATGCGTAAGCGATTTATTGAAAAAACGAATTCCGCGCAAGTGGTGGGTTTTCGTTACTTTAATGTTTATGGTCCGCGTGAATCCCATAAAGGCCGCATGGCCTCCGTCGCTTTTCATCAATACCACCAATATAAAAATAATGGAGTGGTTGAATTGTTTGGCGAGTATGGTGGCTATGGACCAGGTGAACAGAGCCGTGATTTTGTTTCCATTGAAGACGTTGTAAAGGTAAATTTATTTTTCTTTGACCATCCCGAGAAAAATGGAATTTTCAATTTGGGTACCGGAAAGGCGCAACCGTTTAATGATGTTGCTTATGCGGTCGCCAATTCGATGAGGGCTTTGGAGCATCAACCCAAGATCGCTTTAAGCGAGTTGGTAAAAGCAAAGCAGATTCAGTACATCCCATTTCCTGAGGCGTTGCGAGGAAAATACCAGTGCTTTACTCAAGCCGATCTGACTCAATTGCGGTCTGCGGGTTACGAAGGCGATTTCTTAAATGTAGAACAGGGCGTAGGACGCTACATCAAATGGTTAACCGCCAATGCGGATTTCTTGGCTAGACCTTTTTAGGCTGCCACCAGTTCGTGCTTAAGTCTAAAATGCCCGCATGAGTTCGTCCGAATCAAACGCATCCCCGTACCTTACTATTTCCCAAACCGTAGGAAATACGCCTTTGGTTCGTTTGCAGCGTATTCCAGGATTGGAAAACCAGCATCGAAACAATGTAATCCTTGGTAAATTGGAGGGCAATAATCCGGCGGGTTCAGTGAAAGATCGTCCGGCGTTATCCATGATCTCCCGTGCTCAGGAACGGGGCGAAATTCAACCTGGTGATACGTTGATTGAGGCAACAAGCGGGAACACGGGTATTGCCTTGGCAATGACCGCCGCCATGTTGGGTTATAAGATGGTTTTGGTGATGCCTGAAAATCAAAGCATAGAGCGTCGTCAAAGTATGGCTGCCTACGGTGCGGAATTAATACTCACTGCCGCATCGGGTGGCATGGAATTTGCGCGCGATTATGCGTTGCAACTTCAGAAAGAAGGGCGCGGCAGATTGCTCGACCAGTTTGCCAATATCGATAATCCTCGAGCCCATATTGAGACAACCGGACCGGAGATTTGGCGAGATACCAATGGTGAGATTACGCACTTTATTTCCGCGATGGGGACAACTGGCACCATTACCGGAGTCTCTACCTACCTCAAGTCGATGAATTCTAAAATTCAGATTATCGGAGCGCAGCCTGCTGATGGGTCGCAGATTCCGGGGATTCGTAAATGGGCTCCGGAGTATTTGCCAAAAATCTATCAGAGTGATCGCATTGATCGCATTCAATACGTGACCCAATCGGATGCCGAGGAGATGACCCGTCAATTGGCTTCTCAAGAAGGCATTTTTTGTGGAATCTCGGCTGGAGGAGCATTGGTGATTGCCCTGCGAATTGCACAGGAAGTGGAGAATGCAACCATCGTGTTCATTGTGTGCGATCGAGGGGATCGCTATCTATCAACAGGCGTTTTTCCAGCATAGCAATTCGGTATCGGCGCGGGTTTATTTTTTCGTGCTGCGTTTTTTCTGGGTATGCTCACTCTTGCTTGTGACATGCGCTGGTGAAACAACCGGACTCTTGTTGCTATAACCTAAAGCCTCAGCGAACTCGGCAACACTTTGGGCGTAAAAAAAACTGCGGTTGTAGTTCACAATGCAGATGAAGTTATCCAGGCCCACTACATAACGGACGCGATCTTCTCCATCCTTGGATGGAAAGGGTAGGTCAACAATCAATGCTTTGCTTTGGGGTGCAACACCACCCTGTTCAAGATCCCCTCGGTCTGGCGTCAAAATACCTTGAACAATTAATTCCTGTATGGAATATTTTGCTTTTGGTTCGCCGTCTGCTAAACGGCTGGCTGCAAGGATTGACCGGTCTTGAATTGGAAAGTAGATCGGCATGCCCGGTTGCCAATTGTGCATGCGAAGAAAGTTGGCGACGCTGGCAATGGCGTCTTTGGGGTTTTGTCTGAGGTCTATTTTTCCATCACCATCACCATCGACTGCAAAGTTCCGAATACTGCTAGGCATAAATTGAGGCAACCCAATAGCGCCTGCGTATGAGCTATTTTGGTTCAGGCAGGCATTAAAACGACTCGTATTGAGATCTTGAGTATTATTTCTTGCAGGGAGTGCGCCGCCAGCATCGGTCCAACACAACAGAATCAATTCCTTTAGTTGATCTCGAAACAGTTCCTCTCGACTGGCTTTGTTTTCAGTGGGCGGGTAGTTAAAGGCCAATGTAGCGAGTACGTCCTTGACCCTAAACGAGCCTGTTTGCCGACCATATATGGTCTCTATTCCAATAATGGCAACGATGACCGCTGCTGGAACCCCCGATTCTTGCTCTACTTGGCTTAAATAGACCCTGTTTTGGTCCCAGAATGATTGGCCAGCTTTAATGCGAATGGGTTCTATAAAGCGACTGCGATAGGCTACCCAGTTTTTTTTGAAGTTGACTGATGGGGGTAATACTAGTTTCCTAATGGAGGGAATAGTCTTAGCATCAGTAAAGCCCGCATTGAGAATGGATTGGGGTATTTCTTGGGTTTTCGCAATTTGGGTAAGCAGTTCATTTAAATTGGCGCTAAAGCGAGATTCAGTAGTGTCTTCCTCGGCCTGGATTGCTGCAGGAATTGGAGCCGCAGTCTCTTTTTGCAAAGGGGTTGTGTTTGAGCAAGCGCTCAGTATTATCAAAAGAAGTAGGTAAAAATTGCGTAAGATCATATGTTGCTTGAAAAGTTGATGGGTAAGCGACAGGTTAAACGGCTTAATGGATTGATTGTTTTGATTTAGAGGATTTTTGGTAATGACAACAGGATACATAACTCACCCTGACTTTTTGAAACACGAGATGGGGAGTCATCATCCGGAATGCCCAGAGCGCATTCAGGCAATCAATGATCAGTTGGTCCGTAGTCGTATTGATGGATACCTCACGCATATTGCCCCTCCGTTAGCCACAGAGGAGCAGTTGGAGTTGATTCACACGCCTGATCATATTGCCCATGTAAAAGATTGCGCCCCGCAGACAGGGTATTTCATGCTCGATGGTGACACAATTATGAATCCATTTAGCTGGAGTGCTGCCTTGCGTGCTGCAGGAGCAGCTATTGCAGGGGTTGATGCGGTGATGAAGGGTGAGGTGGAGAACGTGTTTTGCGCCGTTCGTCCGCCCGGACACCACGCCGAACCACATCGATCGATGGGGTTTTGTATTTTTGATAACGTGGCCATTGCTGCGGAGTATGCGATGCAGGAATATGGTTTGGAGCGGGTGGCCATTATTGATTTTGATGTCCATCACGGCAATGGAACCGAAGCTGCATTCTCGAACGACCCCCGCGTACTCATGTGCAGTTTTTTTCAGCACCCCTTTTATCCCTATAGCGGCTTGGATGCCGCTCCGAACATGGTGAATATGCCGATGCCGGCTTCTACTAAGGGAAACGTTGTGCGCGCCATGATTGAAAAGGCGTGGTTACCCCGTTTGCGTGACTTTCAGCCTCAACTGATCATCATCTCCGCCGGCTTTGATGCTCACCGTGAAGATGATTTGGGTCAGATGGGTTTGGTAGAGGATGATTATGTGTGGATGACCAAAAAAATCAAGGAAGTGGCCAAAGAGTATGCGCAGGGTCGAATCGTGAGCTGCCTTGAGGGTGGCTATAACCTTTCGGCGCTGGGAAGAAGTGTTGTCGCCCACTTGAAGGCTCTAGCGGATTTATAAGACGATGTGGATTTACAAAAAAAATGACAATTACGGGGGTTGGAAAGCATGGCCAATATTTACGAACAGGGTTTAGATCGCAATGCTGCAAACTTCACGCCAATAACGCCTCTGCTGTTTATTGAGCGAACAGCAGAGGTCTACCCAGAGCGTTTAGCGGTTATTCACGGCAACTTGCGTCAGAGTTGGAAGGTAACGTATGAACGGTGCCGTCGTTTGGCGAGCGCTTTGCAAAAGCGAGGAGTGGGTATTGGCGATACCGTGGCTGTAATGTTGCCCAATACGCCCCCTATGGTCGAAGCACATTTTGGAATTCCGATGGCTGGGGCAGTGCTAAACGCATTAAATACCCGTCTTGACCCGGAGTCCATTGCATTCATGCTAAACCATGGAGAGGCCAAGATTGTGATTGTTGATCCGGAGTTTTCCGCCACCATGAAAAAAGCATTGGAGATAGTTCGCTCCGAAGGTGGCCGGGACATAACCGTGATAGATGTTGAGGATCCCGAATATGGGCTGCCTGCAGAAAAATTAGGCAAGATCACCTATGAGCAATTGTTGGCAGACGGGGATCCAAATTTTGCTTGGCAAATGCCGGCGGATGAGTGGCAGGCGATTTGCCTGAATTACACTTCCGGAACCACGGGCAATCCAAAGGGGGTGGTGTATCACCATCGTGGAGCGGCAACCAATGCCGTTTCGAATATTTTGGATTGGGATATCAATAAGCATCCGGTCTATTTATGGACCCTGCCGATGTTTCATTGCAATGGATGGTGTTTTCCATGGACTGTTGCCGCTCGTGCCGGGATTAATGTTTGCCTGCGAAAAGTGGATGCCCAGCACATTTTTGCGGCCATCAAATTGCATCACGTCACCCATTACTGTGCTGCGCCAATCGTTCATAACCTCTTGGTCAATGCCTCGGATGATTTAAAGGCTGGAGTCCCAACGGGCGTTAAGGGATTGATTGCCGGGGCAGCGCCTCCCGCGTCGATCATCGAAGGGATGGAGAAATTGGGTTTTGATCTCACCCATGTGTATGGTCTTACAGAAGTATATGGTCCGGCTGCAGTGTGCGTTAAACAGGACGAGTGGAATGATTTGGACATTGGTGAGCGAGCCCGACTGAATGCTCGTCAGGGTGTTCGCTACCACTTGCAACAGGCGATTGCCGTATTGAATCCGGAAACGCTTGAACCGGTTCCCACTGATGGCGAAACCATGGGTGAAATTATGTTTAAGGGCAATATCGCCATGAAGGGATACCTGAAAAACGAAAAGGCAACAACAGAGGCGTTTGAAGGCGGGTGGTTTCATTCTGGTGATTTGGCCGTGATGAGTTCTGATGGGTATGTCAAGATCAAGGACCGTAGCAAGGACATCATTATTTCCGGCGGAGAGAATATTTCGTCAATTGAAGTGGAGGATGTTTTGTATCGCCACCCGGCGGTGATCGCTGCTGCCGTTGTTGCAAAACCCGATCCCAAATGGGGGGAAACCCCATGCGCTTTTTTAGAGATTAAGCAAGGGGTGGACGTTACCCCGGCCGACATCATTGCCCACTGCAAGCTGCATTTAGCGGGTTTTAAGGTTCCCAGGGTCGTGGTTTTCGGTGAATTGCCAAAAACGTCTACGGGAAAAATTCAAAAATTTGAGTTGCGAAAAAGGGCTGGTTCGACAGGTGCTATTGATGTTTAGCCCGCAAGGTTGGCGGGCGGATAAAATAGTCGTGTGAAGTGTTAAATATTAAATTAATGGATATTGAGAAAAAGCATGAAAGTACTTGTCGCCGTAAAACGGGTAGTTGATTACAACGTGAAGGTCAGGGTTAAGTCCGATCAGACGGGGGTGGATATAGCCAACGTCAAGATGAGCATGAATCCTTTTGATGAGATTGCCATCGAGGAGGCGGTGCGCCTAAAAGAGGCCGGCATTGCTACCGAGGTGGTGGTGGTCTCGGCGGGTCCTGCGCAGTGTCAGGAGACATTGCGTACCGCACTGGCAATTGGCGCCGACCGAGCCATTCTGATCGAGTCGGGTGCTGAATTGCAACCCTTGGCCATTGCTAAGCTTCTGCAGGCAGTCTGCGCCAAGGAATCTCCCCAAATTATTATCTTGGGCAAGCAGGCTATCGATGACGATAGCAATCAAACTGGTCAGATGCTTGCTGCTTTGCTCGATATTCCACAGGCAACATTTGCCTCTAAGCTGACGGTTGAAAACGGCAAAGCGGTTGTGAAGCGCGAAGTCGATGGCGGTCTTGAGACGATATCGGTGTCGCTGCCGGCCCTCATTACAAGTGATTTGCGTTTGAACGAGCCGCGTTACGTTACCTTGCCCAACATCATGAAGGCCAAGAAAAAACCGCTCGAGATTTTTACTCCTGAAGGGCTTGGTGTGGATATCGCACCGCGCTTAACAACCTTGAAAGTGGAGGATCCGCCTCAGCGCAAAGCGGGAGTGATGGTTGCTGACGTAGCGGCCCTTGTTGATAAACTTAAAAATGAAGCAAAGGTGATTTAAATGGCTGCACTTGTCATCGCCGAGCACGATAACCAATCGCTCAAAGCAGCAACACTCAATACGGTTACGGCCGCCCTCGCATGCTCCCCGGAAGTCGATCTTCTGGTGGCTGGTGGCAATGTTGCGGAAGTCGTGAAAGCCGCCACGCAGGTAGTCGGCATCCGCCAAGTCATCGTGATTGACGACCAGGCCCTTACTGACCAATTGGCGGAACCCATGACCGCAGCGCTGCTTCCTTTAATGGAAGGGTATGAGCACCTTTTAGCACCGTCTTCTGCCCACGGCAAGAATCTGTTGCCCCGCATGGCTGCGAAATTGGATGTTGCGCAAGTGTCGGACATCACGAGGGTGGTTTCGCCTGATACGTTTGAACGCCCTATTTACGCTGGCAACGCCATTGCCACAGTGCAATCCAAGGATGCCAAGAAGGTAATCACCGTACGCACCACCAATTTTGAGCCAACCAGCGCTACTGGTGGTAGTGCTAGCACTACCACTGCAGCAGCAGTGGCAAATGCTTCGGCAGGCGGGCAAAGCACCTTTATTAGTCGTGAATTAACGGTATCCGATCGCCCAGAACTTTCTGCTGCCAAGATTATTGTTTCGGGAGGGCGCGGATTGGGCTCTGCCGAGCAATACCACGCCGTTATCGAGCCTTTGGCCGATAAGCTTGGCGCGGCTTTAGGGGCTTCGCGTGCGGCCGTTGATGCCGGTTATGTTCCCAATGATTACCAAGTGGGTCAAACCGGCAAGATCGTTGCCCCCGAGCTGTACATTGCGGTTGGCATTTCCGGTGCCATTCAGCATTTGGCCGGCATGAAGGATTCCAAAGTGATAGTGGCCATCAACAAGGATCCTGAAGCTCCTATCTTCGGGGTGGCCGACTACGGTCTTGTAGCCGATCTCTTTACTGCCGTCCCCGAGTTAACGAAGGCGTTGGGATAGGGCTTGATCCGTTAGTAGCGCCCTTTTCAAGGAGGGCTTTTTTATGAATAAGGAATAGTGATGACTTATCTTGCCCCCGTTAAAGAGATGTTGTTTGTGATGAATGAATTGGCTGGGTTGGCGGAGGTCGTTGCTTTTCCTCAATACTCCGAGGCGGGCGCTGACCTAGATTTGGCCCCTGCGATATTGGAAGAGGCGGCTAAATTTAATCAGGATGTGATCGCTCCTCTCAATTGGGAAGGCGATAAAAATCCGAGCACTTGGAAAGACGGAGTTGTTACAACCACACCCGGGTTTAAGGAAGCGTTGACACAATACGCTGCAGCCGGTTGGCAAGGCGTGATTCATCCGCCGCAGTATGGTGGACAAGGTTTGCCAAAGTTGATTGCCACCCCTTGTTTGGAGATGGTGAATTCGGCCAACCTCTCTTTTGCATTGTGCCCATTGCTCACTGATGGGGCAATCGAAGCGTTATTAACTGCTGCTAGCGATCCATTAAAAGAAGAGTTCTTGCCAAAAATGATTTCGGGCGAGTGGTCCGGATCAATGAATCTGACCGAACCTCAAGCAGGCTCGGATTTGGCATTGGTTCGCAGTCGCGCTGAGCCGCAACCGGACGGTAGCTACAAAGTGTTTGGAACCAAAATCTTCATCACGTATGGAGAGCACGATATGACAGCCAATATCGTGCATCTGGTATTGGCTCGAACACCGAATGCGCCTGAAGGTGTTAAGGGAATTTCGTTGTTCGTTGTCCCAAAATTTATGGTAAATGCGGATGGTTCACTGGGTAACAGAAACGATGTTCAATGTGTATCGATTGAACACAAGCTGGGTATTAAAGCCAGCCCTACCGCCGTTTTGCAATTTGGCGATCATGGGGGTGCGATTGGCTATTTGGTGGGCGAAGAAAACCGTGGTCTTGAATACATGTTTGTAATGATGAACGCCGCTCGTTTTGCTGTTGGTATGCAGGGCATCAGTATTGCTGAGCGCGCTTATCAACAGGCGGTTTCTTATGCAAAGGACCGCATACAAAGTCGCGATTTAACGGGGTCACAGGGCCCCGTGGCGATTATTCATCAGCCCGATGTAAAACGCATGCTGATGACGATGCGTGCCTATACCGAGGCATCGCGTGCGTTGGCGTATTACGCCGCCGCCGCTTACGATGCTGTGCATGCTTCTCCCGATGAAGTGCATCGTGCAGAAAACCAATCGATCTATGAATTTCTGGTCCCCGTTGTAAAGGGATTTTCAACAGAGATGTCGATTGAGGTTGCAAGCCTAGGTGTTCAGGTTCATGGTGGTATGGGTTTCATTGAAGAAACTGGAGCCGCACAATATTATCGCGATGCGCGAATTCTAACGATTTACGAAGGCACTACTGCAATCCAAGCCAATGACTTGATTGGTAGAAAAACGGTTCGCGATGGTGGTGCGATTGCAAAGGTATTGATTGAGCGTATTCTTCAAACTGAAAAGGATTTGGCTGCTAGCAATACGGCCAACGCTCAGGCTGTATTAAGGCAATTGACGGATGCCAGAAAAGCGCTTGAAGATTCAGTGGCATTTATTCTTGCCAACATTAAAACGAATATCAAGGATGTCTTCGCAGGCAGCGTGGCTTACTTGCGTTTGTGCGGTCTGGTCTTTGGGGGCTGGCAGATGGCTCGAGCATTATTGGTTGCGGAGCGCTTAAGTCAACAAGACCCATCTTTTTATGAAGCGAAAATTACTACGGCACGATTTTTTGCCGAGAATTTATTGCCTCAGGCGCAGGCATTGGCAACTTCGTTGATCGAAGGAGGACATTCATGCAATGCATTAACAGCAGAGCAGTTTTAGTCTATTAGGGCGGTTGGGATTTCGCTTACTGGGATAATTTTTTTGCTTCTTGCAATTGGGAAATAAAAAATTGCTCGAATGAGATGGCTAGAAATGTCATCATCACTCCTGCTCCTAGGACGAGTGAGAAGATGACGGTCAAGATGGTTAACCATCCAGACTTGGTTGCTTTACTAGCTTTGATGCCGGGGTTGAATTGCGCATCCCATCGTTGATCCATACGCAAACCAAAGGCAATTGCCGTAAGCCAACTTGCTTCGATTGATGCAAATCCAATAGTGATTAATACCCAGCCTGCCGTCGATGAAAAATGGGATTGAGCCAAAAGGAACCATCCTGCAATGCCAGCGAGAATCGCAAAGAATTGAGTCCAAGCCCAAAAAGATTTAACCCCTTGCAGATAAAAACAATTTAAGCCGGTTCCTGGAAAAAATAAACTAAGGGCGCAAAAAATCAACTTCGAACGTTTCATGAATACTTTCTAATGGTTTATTTTTTGGCTGTATTTTTTTGAGCAAAGCTTAACACTTCCCTATCGCGTCCAATGATAAGTAGGCGATCGCCATCACGAACGATGGTGCGGTAATCATTCAACTCATAGAGAAAGTCGTTTTCCAATTCCATGCGTTGCGGTGAGCAGGCCATTTTGGTACTTGCGAATTGATCCAGCGTAATTCCGCGTTCATCCTCGTTAATGCGAGCTGTAAAGCGATTGCAGGCAGAAAACCCGCTGATGCGTTGTCCATTTACGTCAAAGGCAATTTGGATGGGTTCACCTGCATCGCCTTGAGGGATTGGGCGAGCCCTTACCTCGCCATTCATATTGGGTGTCAGGTTCCAGCGGATCAATTCCCATTTGGTATCCCGCAGTTCGCTAGACGGGGGGCTGATTTTGGCTCCACAAGGTGGAATGACGTTGGCGCAACCGCTAAAGAAACCCAATGTCAGGATGGAAAAGGCAACGGTTAGTCTTTTAAATGGGTATTTCATGGCAATTGAAGAATGAATTTTGAGCATAATATTATTGTAACTTATTGTTTTTAAATGTTTTTTTAAATAATAGCAAAGTGCAGCCTATAAATGCAGAAGCTAAAAAGGATGGATCAAATAAAGCTTTTCGTCTAGAATATGAGGTTTTCCGCTTTACCGTGCATCTATTTGGTTGCATTTGCATGGTTTGCTGGAGCCCAAAGTTTTTCTAGGAATTTCATTGGGTTGTAATCAACCTGTTTTTATTTTAGATTTTAAGGAATAAGTATGGTCGTCATTCGACTGGCACGTGGCGGTTCAAAGAAACGCCCCTTTTACAGTATTGTTGCTACTGATAAGCGCAATCGTCGTGACTCGAATTTTATCGAGCGCATCGGTTATTTCAATCCTAAGGCAGCTGAAACTGAGCAAGCCATGCGCGTAGCGCAAGACCGCTTGACCTATTGGACAGGCGTAGGCGCGCAGGTTTCGCCAACGGTTAAGCGTTTAATCAAAGACCATCCTGCAGTTTAAAGATTGGATAGCCAAAAGCCCTTTTAACCATTGGCGCTTTTGGCGAAAACGATTATCTGTAGTTTATGTTGGGTATAGGATGGCTTTCCGATGAGCGAACCCTCCCAAGAAACGTTAGTAGAACTAGGCGTCATTCAAGATGCTCAAGGCCTTAAGGGCCATATTAAAGTTCGCCCCCATTCGTCAGACCCGGTAGCGCTTCAAACTTGTAAAGAGATTTTGCTTTCCTTGTTGCCGCGTAGGAATGTTGGCGCAACTCCAGCTCAACAAGCGGCTTCATTAACTGCCTACAAGGTTAAAGAGGCAAAATTGCATAGTGGATTTGTCGTTCTCGCTTTGGAGGGGGTGGCTGATCGCGATCAAGCCTTGGCGCTAAAAGGTGGGCGCGTATTAGTCCCTAGGAACGCATTTCCAGATGCCGGTGAAGACAGTTATTACTGGATTGACCTCATCGGTTGTAAAGTGAAAAATCTTCAAGATGAGGATTTGGGCTCGGTGCTGGAGATGACTGAAAATGGCGCGCATTCGGTAATGGCAGTTGGCTGCGGCATCGAAGCCGTTTCCAAACAATTGATTCCGTTTGTCCCTGAGGTTGTTCAGAAAGTAGACCTTTCTTTGCGGCTGATTACGGTTGATTGGCAGGCCGATTGGTAATCTATGCGTTTTGACGTGATCACCTTATTTCCCGAAATGTTCTCCGCATTGACCAGCTGGGGTATAACTGGCAGAGCATGTGAGCACAAACTAACAAATGTGACCTTGTGGAATCCAAGGGACGTTTGCTTGGATTCTCGACGAACGGTAGATGACCGTGCTTATGGTGGGGGGCCAGGGATGGTGATGATGGTTAAGCCTTTGGAAGATGCGTTATCCGCCGTTCGCTTAAATCATGAAGCAAATGGCCTGCAATCGGGCCCAGTATGCTTAATGGCTCCACAAGGAGAAAGATTTTCGCAGAAGATAGCTACAGATATCCTGAATTATAAGAATTTAACGATAATTTGCGGCAGATACGAGGCAGTTGACCAGCGTTTCATTGATCGCAATGTCGATTTGCAGTTATCAATCGGTGATTTTGTTGTTTCTGGGGGTGAAATCCCAGCAATGGCAATGATGGATGCTGTAATCCGCTTAATTCCCGGGGCGTTGGGGGATGAAAATTCTGCCGTGCAAGACAGTTTTGTGAATGGGCTTTTAGACTATCCGCATTACACCAGACCAGAAATTTATGAAAATTTATCTGTTCCGGACGTGCTTTTAGGCGGACATCACGTTAAAATAGCAGATTGGCGTCGGCAAAAGTCTTTGGAGCTGACGTTCAGGCTAAGGCCGGATTTAATAAATTCGGCTCGAGCCAATGGGTTGCTATCCCCAGAAGATGAACGTTTCCTTCGTTCGCTGTAGATGAATTTCTCGGCATCGAAATGCGCTTTTGATTTTTGGTTTGGCATATTTGTATTAACTGCATCCTCTGTCCGGCCCGATGGTGAAAACCAAGGGATTAAACGCTGACAAGATGTTTAAGGATTGATAATGAATTTGATTGAAAAAATTGAGCAAGAAGAAATTGCTCGCTTGACTGCTAACAAAACGATTCCCACCTTCGCTCCTGGCGATACAGTGGTTGTTAGTGTGAATGTGGTTGAGGGTACTCGTAAGCGTACTCAGGCGTTTGAAGGTGTTGTGATTGCTAAACGCAATCGCGGACTAAATTCCAGCTTTATCGTTCGTAAGATTTCTTCCGGCGAAGGTGTTGAGCGAACATTCCAGACTTATTCTCCCGTCATCGCTGCAATCGAAGTGAAGCGTCGCGGTGATGTTCGTCGCGCTAAGCTCTATTACCTGCGTGACCGTTCAGGTAAATCTGCACGTATTAAAGAAAAACTTCAGGCTCGCGCTAAACCAGCGGCTGTTGCTGCCGAATAATTGCATCTTGATGCAATAGAAAAGGCGGCTTAGCCGCCTTTTTTGTTTTTGATCGCCTAAAATCAATTATGTCCTTAAAGACCTCAACACCCGAAGATAACCCGATCAATATTGCCGTGCCGGCTGATTTTGATCCGCAGGCGGTTCCTGTTCAGGAATATTGCGTTGGGCAGCCAGAGGTCCATCAGTCGAAGTTGAGTGGCGAGGCTGTGCGTTCTAGATTTTTATTGCCCCCAATCTGGGAGCCGGAGATTACAGACGAAAATCGCCATGTCATCGCTTCAGACATTATTGCCAAGAGGCAGTCCGAGGGCAAGGTGGTGAGGGCGGCGGTGTTGATTCCATTGGTGCAAAAACAAGATGGCCTTTCGGTTTTGCTAACACAAAGAACCAACCATTTACGGGATCACGCAGGGCAAATTAGTTTTCCTGGTGGCCGTATGGATCCTGGGGATGTTGGGCCAGAAGATACCGCCTTACGCGAGAGTTATGAGGAGATTGGTCTAAAGTCGGATCGGGTTGAATTGATTGGGAGCTTGCCGGAGTATTTAACGGTGTCAGGGTATCGCGTGAACCCCATAGTGGGTTTAGTGAAACCTCAGGCAGAATATGTCTTGGATGAATTTGAGGTGGCCGACGTATTTGAGGTGCCTTTGGGATTTTTAATGAATCCGGCCAATCATGAGATTCGGGTTTATGAGAGCGGGCAGGGCGCCCGTCGCTTTTATGCCATGCCTTACGAAGGTCGATTTATTTGGGGTGCAACCGCAGGAATGTTACGTAACCTTTATCATTTGTTAAAAGCATGACTTTCTTCTCTATTCTCTTCGCGCTCATTGCTGAGCAATTTCGACCAGTCACCTCTAGTCATTGGATTCGGAGGGCTAGTGCCGCTTGGTTGGATTGGGTTGCGGGTGAGTTTGGAGGCAAAACGGAGCAGGGCGCTAGCCCAGTAGGCGCGCGCTTGGCATGCCTGATCGCATTTATTTTGCCGACATTCTTTGTTTTTGCTCTGCACGTCTTGTTCATGTTGACCTATCCCATACTGGCTTTCTTTTGGAATGTTGTGATTGCCTATTTGTTTTTTGGCTTTCGTCAATTCAGTCATTCCTTTACGGCGGTTCATGAAGCAATTCAAAACCACGATCTTCCTGCGGCTCGCAGCGCACTGGGTGAGTGGTATGGACCAGAATTGGATGTTTCGGAATTAACGGAATTGGAAGTGATTTCCTTAGCTTTGGAGCGAGCCATCTTGGGTTCTCACCGTCATGTCTTCGGTGTTTTATTTTGGTTTTTGATGCCAATGGGGCCTGCAGGCGTTGTTCTATATCGTTTGGCTGATATGGCTGCTGAGCGTTGGTCTAAAAAAGGCGACTTTAATTTGAGCGAGTCTGCCCGCCATTTCTTTTACGTTCTCGATTGGGTGCCTGCACGCATTACCGCCATTGGCTTTGCCATTGTGGGAAATTTTGAGGGTGCTGTTTACGCCTGGAGGAATTTGACGCAAAAGTGGCCAGATCAATTGCTGGCAGTGGTGTTGGCGTCGGGTAGCGGTGCATTGGGCGTCCGCTTGGGCGAACCTTTGAGTGAGCCCGATAGCGATGAGGCACTTAGAATGGCAGAGGCTGGCGAACCGATTATTTACGAAGTTGGCATGGAGCCCACTGAACGCACAATGCGTTCAGCCGTTGGTTTGGTCTGGCGTGCAATTATCGTTTGGATGGCTTTGTTGGCGATGTTGACCATCGCTCTTTGGCTTGGCTGATTCCTTGGATTTGAATATCCGCGGTTTTCGAGTCTGAACGCAACTGCCTAAATAGGGCCAAACGTTCGGGGGCTATTTCATTGTTTTCCACCGCATCGCGAATGACGCATCCTGGTTCCGATTGGTGTGCGCAGTTATGAAAACGGCATTGGCCCAGTAGGCTTTTGAATTCTCTAAAGGCATGCTGTAGCTGACTAACAGACAGATGAGCAAGCCCAAACTCTTGAAAACCGGGGGAATCGATTAAGCCGCCGAGCTTGCCGTTTTTATCCCGGCCCCATTCCGGTAAATCAAAATAACGGCATGCGGTGGTGGTATGTTTTCCTGTGTCTAGGCGAACGGAGTATTCCTGAGTCAATGCCGCAGCATTTGGAACCCAGGCATTGAGAAGACTGGATTTCCCCATTCCGGACTGACCAACGAAAACGGAGACTTTTCCCTGTAATGCCGGCCTTAACAGTTCAATGGAGGCGGGATCAAATTTTGCAGAAACTTCGCTTACCGGGTAGCCCATGCGCTTATAGGGTTCGATGATTTTTCGAGCGATTGGGAGCGCATCTTTTAAGTCGCATTTATTGAGCAAAATGTGCAGATCAATTTGATTGGCCTCTGCTGCAACGACGGCCCTTCCTAATAGATCGGGGGAGAAGGCTGGCTGCGTTGCCAGCACAACGAGGATTTGATCGACATTGGCCGCAATGAGTTTGCTTTTAAATGCGTCAGAGCGATACAGTAAATTTCGACGAGTTTCAATTTCAATGATGCGGGCTTGATCTGCGGAAGTGCTCTCCAGAATCATTCGATCACCAACAGCGCCGATATGTTGTTTTGCCGGTGTACTAACTTGAATGAGTTGCCCTACATGGGATTCGATACCATGCTCATCTTGGACTAGGCGTTGCGCTAGGTAATGTCTTCCATAAGAGGCGGTGAGTAGAGCGTTGTATCGATCCATTACGTTAATTGGTGGCCGGGGATTGGGCTAGCGGAGTTGAATGATCCAATTGATGCAGGTTTGCGATGCGCAGTGGGGCAGGCGGATGCGAACTGTAGAAAGCGGTATAAAGCGGATCGGGTGTTAGTGTTGATGCATTGTCCTGATACAACTTCACCAAAGCCGAAACCAAGTCGTTTGCGGACGATTTTTCTGCAGCAAATCCATCGGCCTCGTATTCATGCTTGCGTGACGCGAGACTGCCGAGTGGAGTAAAGAAAAATCCAAAAACCGGCGCGACCAGCATAAACAAGGCAAGTGCCAGCCCACCATTATTTCCATTGGGGTTTGGTATAACCCCTAGGTCGGCATAAAACCAGGTTTGGTTGCTAATCCAACCCAATATTGCCAGCATGACAAAACTCAACGCAAAGGAAACGATCAAGCGTTTTCGAATATGGTGGCACTTGTAATGGCCAAGCTCATGCGCCAGTACTGCCTCCACTTCTCCAGGGGTTAATTTTTCAATCAGCGTATCAAAAAATACGATGCGCTTGGCTTTGCCAATTCCGGTGAAGTAGGCGTTACCATGGGCGCTACGCTTGCTTCCATCCATGACGAATAAACCTTGGCTTGCAAAATCGCAACGCCTTAGCAATGCCTCAATCTGGGTTTTGAGCGGCCCATCTTCCAGCGCTTTGAATTTATTAAACAGCGGAGCGATGAAAGTGGGGAAGAGCCATAGCAGCAAGGCATTGAATACCGTCCATACAGCCCATGTCCATAACCACCAGAGATCGCCGGCCTTCGCCATGAGGCTTAATACAAGCCACAGGAGGGGTAAACCGATGGCCGCTCCAAGTGCCAAGCCTTTTAGCATGTCCAGCCAAAACAGTTTTGGCGTCATGCGGTTAAAGCCAAACCCATCTTCAAGGTGAAATTGTTTGTACCAGGAGAACGGTAAATCGACGAGACTGGATATCACAAAGATGGAGCAAAGCAATGCCATTTGCTCACCAATACCGGATCCTAAGGATTTCTGTAGAAATTGATTTAATAAATCGAGACCGCCCAATAAAGTAAACGCAATGAGCATAAAGGCGCTTAAACCATTTTCCAAAATACCCAAGCGCAGTTTGGCAATAGTGTAGTCGGCGGCTTTTTGGTGGTCGGCTAACGTGATTTTTTCAGCAAACTCTTGCGGCACTGCGTCGCGATGTTTCGCTACGTGGCGGATTTGCCGTTGCGCCAGCCAATGGCGTAGGCCGAAACTCAAAAGGAATGCTGCGAGAAAAATAATAGTGAATGTCATGAGATGATTATAGTTATGAGTGAACAAAATACATCCCCAGTAGTCAAGTCAGCACCCCCAAGCGAGCATTTGGTTTGGGTGGATATGGAAATGTCCGGTTTGAAGCCCGAGTCAGAGCGGATCCTGGAGGTGGCCATCGTCATCACCGATGCCCATCTGAATACCGTGGCAACCGCCCCGGTTTGGGTGGTGCACCAACCCGATTCTGTTTTAGATGGTATGGACGCATGGAATAAGGGCACGCACGGACGTTCTGGCCTAATCGACAAGGTGAAGGCATCGTCATTAAGCGATGAGGCTGTTGAGCAAGAATGCATCGCCTTTCTGAAGCAGCACGTTAAGGCTGGGGTTTCGCCAATGTGCGGAAATTCGATCTGTCAGGATAGGCGCTTTATGGCTCTGTATATGCCGCAACTGGAGGCCTATTTCCATTATCGAAATGTCGATGTTTCGACGATTAAGGAATTGGGAAGGCGTTGGCATCCCGAAATGGTGAAGGGTTTTACTAAAAAACAGGCGCACACCGCATTGGCTGATATCGAAGAGTCGATTGAAGAGTTGCGGTATTACCGCGAAAAATTCTTTATTCCGCTTCCTTAGCGGTTCAAGGAGAGAAGTCTGTCACAAAACTGCTGACAGACTTCTAGCGCATTTCCTGACTTCAGGTTGAATCTACTTGGCGGATCCGATGGACTTTTCGGCCTTCTCCACCAAGCCAGCGCCTATCTGGTTTTTCCACTTGGCATACACATCGCGCGTAGCATTGACAAACAGCGCATGCTCCGCCGAGTTTAGGTAGCTCACCTTAACGCCCGATTGTTCCATTTCCTTCCACGCCGGTTGGTTGGCTTCGATCAGACCCTTGCGCGCAATCACAACTTCTTGTTTACCGGCATCAATCGCTGCTTGACGAACGATTTCTCGGTCCTGAGGAGTCCAGTTTTCCCATACCTCTTTATTGACCACAAAGATGAGTGGATCATTGACATAGTGCCAGACGGTGACAAATTTTTGTCCCACGGTATAGAGCTTCGCAGCGGCATAAACAGACTCAGGATTTTCCTGACCGTCAACGGCGCCAGATGCCAATGCGGATTGGGTATCGGCCCAACTCATTTGGGTTGGATTGGCTCCAAGAGCTGAAAACGTTTCGTTGTAGATCGGAGAACCCACCACGCGAAATTTCATTCCCTTTAGGTCTTCAGGTTTTTTAATTTCCTTTTTGGAGTTGGAAATTTCCCTAAAGCCATTTTCACCCCAGGCCAATGGAACCACCCCTTGTTTTTCAATGATGGCGAATAAGTCTTTTCCAACATCCCCTTTCACCAAAGCATCCATGGATTGGTAATTTGGCATCAGAAACGGCAAGGAAAAGAGATTCAATTCCTTGATTTGCGGCGACCAGTTGATGGTCGATCCAATGGCCATGTCAATGACTCCTTGACGTATGGAGGTGAATTCGCGCGTTTGATCTCCGCCAACAAGAGAGGCCCCTGGGTAGAGTTTGATATTGATGCGGCCACTAGTGCGCTCTCGTACGAGATCAGCCCAAATTTCCCCGCCTTTCCCCCAGGGAAATGCAGGCCCTAAGACCAGTGACATTTTGTATTCGGATTTGTAATCGGCTGCTATTGCCAACGGACTGTGCAGGCCGATTGTAAAACCGGAAAAAAGCAATATCGTGCCAAGTGCTTTACTTAAAAATGAGCCTTTATTCATTGGAACCCCTTTTGTTTTTTTGAATGTATGACGATTGAAATGGCGGTATTTGGGTGATATTGGTAAATTATGAAGCCGTTATGGGTTAATAGCCTAAGTAGTGAGGCAGCCAGGTAGCAATAGGTGGAAATACTAAAACAATCACCATGGCCACAAAGAAAGCGCCAAGCATCCAAATAACCCAAGGCACCGTTTCCTCCATTTTTACTCCGGCAATTTTGCAGGCGACCATGAGATTGACGGCAAGGGGTGGTGTGAATTGTCCGAGGGCAACCTTGAGTGTGAGCACAACACCAAACCAAACTAAATCCCAGTGATAGGCTTGAGCTATTGGAAGCAGAAGCGGTACGAATATCAGGAAGATGGAAATGCCATCTAGAAACATGCCAAGGGTCATCAGCAGCAAAACGATCAGCGCCAAAACACTTCCCTCTCCCAGTCCCGAAGTGGCGATGGCTTTTGCGAGCGGATCGATGACTCCAAGAGTGGATAATGCATACGCAAAAATCCCCGCTAGTGCAATGACGATTAGGATGACGGAGGAGGTTTCCCCTGCCTCTAAAAGAATCACATAAAGATCGCGAACTCGAATGGTCCTGTAAATGACCATACCCACAAATAAACCGTAGAAGACTGCCACAACCGCTGCTTCAGTTGGGGTAAACCAGCCAGCCCTCATACCCCCCAGAATAATGAACGGTGCGCTTAATCCCCATAAAGCCTCTTTGCAACTTTTCCAAAACGGGGGGCGGGGCATATTGGCCTCTAGTGCACCCATTTTGTGTTTTTTGGCTAACCAAATTGCCGGAACGACTAAAGCAATCCCCGCAAGTATTCCGGGGAACATGCCGGCGGCAAATAATGCCGGAACGGATGCGCCTGGAACTAGCACGCTGTAGACCACAAATGCGACGGATGGAGGAATCAAGATGTCCGTGGCTGCTGCTGCGCCAACAACACTGGCAGCATAGGCTTTTGGGTAACCTGCATTGGCCATGGCGGCGATCATTACCCCTCCTACTGCTGCCGCATTGGCTGGACCGGATCCGGAAATACCACCTAGAAACATGGCAACCAGAATTGCAACTAGGGGCAGCATGCCAGGACCTCGTCCCACAATGGAAATCGCAAAATTAATGAGGCGTTCTGCCACACCAGATCGATCAAAAATCGATCCCACCAATACAAACATGGGTATTGCCAGCAACGGGTATTTGGCAATACCAGCATAAAAATTCTGCGGCACAGCGAGAAGGCCAAAATTGGCGGTATCCAGATTCGATAATGCGATCGCAACCACTCCACCAATACCCAGGGCAGCACCGATCGGAACCCCGATGAGCATCAGCCCGATAAAAATAACAAATAGGGCGATGGCAATGGAAATCATTTGCGGCGCCATTGATTCAGTAGCAACAACCCTGAGCGAATCGCGATCAAAACGGATAGCAGGGGCAGCCAAATCGTATACCACCATTTTGGAATTCCAATGCCTGGCGAGGTTTCGCCAAATCGATATTCATCCCAAGCCAGAAGCGATCCCAGATACGCTAGGAGTAAATACATTAGGAATGTGGCAGCGCCTGAAGCGATGGCCAGATTGCGACGGCGAGCGAGTGAACCTTTATTAGCAAAGATTTCAATCCGAATATTGCGATCCCTTGCCGCAGCTGCGCTTCCGGCAATCAAGGTTAATACCATCATAAGGAAAATGGAAAATTCTTCAGTCCATGCAAACGACTGGTTGGTGAAATAGCGCGCTAAAACATTTCCAAATGTAATGAGGGCAAGAAGACCCATTACGGTGACCGTGATCCAGTCTTCAATTTGAAGTCCGGGTTGCTCTAGAGGTTCGCTGGCTTGATTTTCTTTGGAATGGGTTTGGCAATCTTCAGTCATACGTACGGTATCGTCACCAATGGATGACAGGATAAATATTATTTTTTGGGGGCGCTTTTCGGTCTAAATGCTTTGACGACAGAATCATTGGTTTCAATAAAAGGACCGCCGATTAAATCAATGCAGTAGGGTATCGCCGCAAAAATTCCCGGAAAAATTACATTACCCTCAGGGTCTTTGAGACCCTCCAGGGTTTCTTGAATCGATTTTGGTTGACCGGGGAGATTCACTACTAAAGCGGTGTGATCTTGAATTTCACGCAATACGGCTACTTGCCTAGACAGGATGGCGGTTGGAACAAATCGTAGGCTAATTTGCCGCATTTGTTCGCCAAATCCGGGCATCTCCCGCGTTCCTGCTTCCAGGGTTGCCTCGGGGGTCACATCTCGTCTGGCAGGCCCCGTGCCGCCCGTCGTGAGAACCAGATCGCACCCAATCTCATCGATTAACTCAACAATGGTTTCGGTGATAACCTCCCGCTCGTCAGGGATCAGTCTTTCATGAAAAGAGCATGGAGAAGCGATGGCATTCATGAGCCAAGACTGCAATGCCGGGATGCCCTGATCGACGTAGACGCCTTTACTGGCTCGGTCGGAAATGGAAATGAGGCCAATTTTGACCTCATTTGGCGATGTACGTTCCCAGGCTTCGGTATGCTTCATGGTTCTATTCTAGCTATTATTGAAATATGTTTACCCATACACCAGACCAATTTAGAGAAATTATCGATTTCATGCTCCTTGAAGCGCGTAAGCGAGGGACAACCGACGCCATTGCGGAGGTTTCCGAGGGTCAGGGATTATCGGTTACCGTCCGTAAGGGCGAGGTTGAAACGATTGAGCAAAGCCTGGATAAGCAAGTTGGGGTGACGGTATTTCTTGGTCATCGTCGTGGTAATGCCAGCACGAGCGATTTTTCCCATGCCTCCATGAGGGCAACCGTTGATGCGGCTTACCACATCGCCCAATACACGGCTGAAGACGACTGTGCTGGATTGGCGGAGAGCGAGCTTTTGGAGAAAAATCCTTTGGATTTGGATCTTTTCCACCCCTGGGAAATCGATTCTTCCGCTGCCATCAAAATAGCACGCGCATCAGAAGCTGCAGCTTTTGCAGTGAGTTCGAAAATCAAGAATAGCGATGGCGCTTCCGTTTCCGCCCACCATGCCCATTTCATGATGGGGACGTCCAATGGTTTTATGGGGGGATACCCTTTTTCTCGGCACTACATTTCGTGTGCGCCAATTGCAAGCGAGGGCGGAAAGAAATCCCCCATGCAGCGTGACGACTGGTACTCCAGTTCGAGAATTCCCGAAGATTTGGCCGAGCCGGCCGCGATCGGGCGCTACGCTGCACAGAGGGCCCTTTCGCGATTAAAAGCACACACTTTGACGACTCGCCATTGCCCAGTCATTTTCGAGGCGCCGTTGGCGGCTGGGTTGTTGGGATCGCTTGTACAGGCTGTTTCAGGGGGTTCTTTATACCGCCGTTCGAGTTTTTTATTGGATAGCCTGGGTAAAAAGGTTTTACCAAGTCACATCAGTTTGCATGAAAATCCCCACCTCAAATCGATGTCAGGCAGCGCCCCTTTTGATGACGAAGGCGTTATGACAAGCTCTAGAGTGGTTGTAAATAAGGGCATCCTAGAAGGGTATTTCCTGTCCACCTATTCAGCCCGAAAACTGGGTATGAAGACTACGGGCAATGCGGGCGGTTCCCACCATTTGAACTTAACCAGCCGTAAAACCCCCAAGGGCGGATTGCCCGCTCTATTAAAGGAAATGGGTACCGGTTTACTGGTTACCGAATTAATGGGTCAAGGGGTTAATTACGTGACGGGGGATTATTCCCGCGGGGCGTTCGGTTATTGGGTAGAGAATGGGGAAATTCAATTTCCCGTAGAGGAATTGACGATTGCCGGCAACCTTCGGGAGATGCTTTTGGATATCCAATCCATTGGTAGCGATACACTTGTTCGTGGCACGAAGGAAACCGGGTCTATTTTGATTGGATCGATGACCATCGGTGGAAAATAAAATTCATAAAACGGAGAAACTAAGGAGATGAAAATGATGCGACGTTCGTTTTTAAAGAAAGCTTCTTTAGGCGCGGGAACAGCGGTTTTAGCTGCTCCGGCCATTGCCCAGTCATTACCAACCCTGAATTGGAGGTTGGTCTCCAGTTTTCCCAAGTCATTGGATACCTTGTACGGTGCGCCCGAGGTATTTGCCAATTCATTGCGTAAAGCAACCGACGGAAAATTTAACGTCAAGGTATTTGCTGCGGGTGAAGTGGTGCCGGCATTGCAGGTATTGGATGCGGTACAGAATGGCACCGTGGAGGCTGGCCATACTGCAGGTTACTACTACATCGGAAAAAATTCGGCGTTCATTTTTGATACAGCAGCCCCCTTTGGTCTGACCGCACGTCAACAGATTGCTTGGATGCTTCATGGCAACGGTATGAAGTTGATGCGCGAACTTTATGCCTCATACAATCTTGTCAATTTTTTGGGGGGGCAAACCGGAACCCAGATGGGTGGTTGGTTTCGCAAGGAAATTAAGTCGGTTGAAGATTTAAAGGGTTTGAAATTTCGCATTGCCGGTTTTGCTGGTCAGGTGCTGGCCAAGCTTGGGGTAGTTCCTCAACAATTGCCGGCTGGGGAAATTTACTCAGCCTTGGAAAAAGGCACGATTGATGCCGCTGAGTTTGTTGGTCCATACGATGATGAGAAGTTGGGGTTGGCCAAGGTGGCTAAAAACTATTACTACCCCTCCTGGTGGGAGGGAGGCGCTTCCTTGTCATTCTTGGTGAATAAGAAAAAATGGGAGGAATTGCCCCCCGCATACCAGGCTGCATGGGAGGCAGCATGCCTAGAAGCGCATGTTGATATGGCAGCCAAGTATGACGCTCTTAACCCGCCTGCTTTGCAACGGCTGGTTCAAAATGGCGCCGTGTTGCGAAAATTCAATACACCCATCATGGATGCATGCTTTAAGGCTTCGCAGGAGACGTATGCGGAAGAGTCTGAAAAAAATCCGCAGTTCAAAAAGATCTTTGAAGACTACCGCAGTTTCAGAAATATGGAAGCGCAGTGGTTCGGCCTGGCAGAACAAGCGTTTGCTCAATACAGTTTTAGCAAGAAATTATGATGCACTTGATCAAACTTTGCATAAACTAAGCGGTTTAGGATTTGCAGAGTAGATTAGGAAAAAATAGGGTTGCCTTTGAATCAGTTGCCTTGCCGGAAGTACCCACCCTAGCAATAATGGCATTGCAATGATTCAATGGTTGACCACCTTTTATCGCTTGTACTCGACAGTTCAGAAGATCGGTTGGTAGAATGCGGAATCCGATCTTGCCTCCTCATCAGGTGATTTGCCGATGTCATTAGAAGAACTTGTTGTCTGCCAAGAATGCGATTTGCTTTTGCGGGAAGCGTCGTTAGAGCCGGGTGATGTGGCACGATGCACGCGATGCGGCTACGAACTTTACCGCTACCTGCCACATGGCCTAGACCGCAGCTTAGCATTCGCATTGACGGCCGCTGCGCTGTTCCTGATCGCCAATGCCTTTCCCATTGTCAGCATGAATTCACAAGGCTTAACCAGCTCGACCACTTTGCTTGGTGCGGTGAATGTGCTGTTACGCGACGGTATGCCGAGTGTCGCCGCACTCGTATTTGTGACCACTTTTTTGATGCCAGCGCTGGAAATTGGCTCGCTCATCTATTTGCTGTTGCCCCTGCGTTTTGGGCGCGTACCGCAGGGCATCACCGCTGTATTTAGGCTCATGCATATGGTTAAGCCCTGGGGCATGGTCGAGGTATTCATGTTGGGTCTTTTGGTGACCATTAGTAAATTGCATGCCATGGCATCGGTAGTACCGGAAATTGCTTTAGGGTCTTTTATTTTGCTGATGTTCACAGTGACTGCTGCGGTAGCCAATTTTGATGTGCGTATTTATTGGGCGCATGTGGAACGGTGCAATGATTGACATGGCGAATGAAATGACGGGATCCTCGGCCGGTCTTATGGGTTGTCACGCCTGCGGGCTGACTCACCACGCTTCCCCTGAAACGCATCACTTGACGTGCACGCGTTGCGGTTCAAGCTTGCATTTTCGTAAACCGAATAGCCTAAGCCGCACCTGGGCGTTGCTGATCGCTGCTTACGTATTGATTGTTCCCGCCAATCTTTTGCCAGTCATGGAAACGGGTTCCCTATTTGGCTCTGAGGAAGATACGATTTTCAGTGGTGTGATTTACTTGTGGACCTCAGGATCACAGCCCTTAGCGATCATTCTGTTTTTCGCAAGCATTGTCATTCCCGTAGCCAAGTTGCTTTCTTTGACGTATCTGTTGATTTCGGTTCAGCGACGTTCCACGTGGGAGCCAAAAGAGCGGACACGACTTTACCGCATTCTTGAAGCGGTTGGTCGCTGGTCGATGATCGATGTGTATGTCGCAGCCATGCTGACGGCGCTGGTACAGTTTGGAAGCTTAATGTCGATTCGTGCTGGCAGCGGAGCAATTGCTTTTGGCGCCGTAGTTGTCCTAACCATATTTGCCGCAGAAAGTTTTGACCCTCGATTGATTTGGGATGCAGTGGATCATCCAGAAAAAGTGAAAGAAAAGCATGACTGATACGCACCGCGAACCGGAGTTATCCAATTTGCCTACGGCAGTATCCCAGCATAAACGTCGCTGGGCACCGCAATTTATTTGGATTATTCCGATTGTGGCGGTGCTAGTGGGTGCTACTTTGGCGGTGAATGCAATCCTTGGACGTGGCCCGACCATCACCATTGCATTTAAGACGGGCGACGGGTTGGAGGCTGGAAAAACGCATGTGAAATACAAAGATGTGGATATTGGCTTAGTCAAACTCGTGGAGTTGTCGGATGATCATGCGCAAGTGATCGCCACCATTCAAATGAATAAAGCCGCAACGGATTTTTTGAAAGAAGACACCCATTTTTGGATTGTTCGACCGCGCGTTACGGCGAATGGGGTTACGGGATTGAGCACGTTACTGGTTGGACCTTTTATTGCTGCCGACATTGGTCACGCAGCGGAAAGACGCGAGCAATTTATTGCGCTTGATGTTCCTCCTATTGTGACGCGCGATATCCCTGGACGTGAGTTTGTATTGCGTGCGACTACCTTGGGTTCGCATGACGTTGGTACTCCAGTGTATTTTCGCCGTCTAGCCGTCGGTGAAGTAGTGGCTTACGAATTGGATAAAGACGGCAAAGGCATGTCGATCAAGGTCTTTGTGCATGCGCCTTTCGATCAGTATGTCCACAGCAATACCCGCTTTTGGAATGCCAGTGGCGTTGATGTTTCGGTTAGCGCGTCTGGCCTCCAAGTGCAAACCGAATCCTTTGTCTCCGTATTGATTGGCGGCATCGCGTTTGAAGCGCCTCCAGCGACAGACGATTTGCCTTACCCTACCGTGAATAATTCAACGCAGTCTGCTTCATCGACTCCGATGAATGCGGGCATACCACCTGTCGATCGTGCAGAAGCTGGTGCGACGTTCCCGCTATTTCAAACGCGTGAGCTCGCAATGAAACGGCCGGATGCGCACGTTGATCGCTTTGTGGTGAATTTTAAGCAATCGGTACGCGGCCTATCGGTTGGCGCCCCAGTCGATTTCCGTGGCATCACAATCGGCGAAGTGATTCGCATTGGGACCGAGTTTGATCCCAAAACTTTTGACTTCATTCAGCCGGTTGAGATTGATCTGTATGCCGATCGTCTGCGCGCTAAATCGCTGACAGGCGGCGCTTCGTTTCCGGTGCCAAAGACTCCTGCAGAACGCCTTAAACGGTTTCAACTCATGATAGACAAAGGATTCCGTGCGCAGTTGCGCAGTGGTAATTTATTGACCGGACAGCAGTATATTGGCGTGGATTTTTTCCGTGACGCGCCCAAATTCACACTCGATATCGCCAAGTATCCACTGGAAATGCCAGCCGTTCCCAGTTCGCTTGAGGAGCTTGAGAAAACCGTGGCTAGGATGATCAAGAAAATGGATGGAATACTTTCGGATACCGAAAAGCTCATGAAGCGCCTGGATACCGAAACCATGCCCGAATTTAATAAAACGCTGATTGAAGCAAAGGGTGTCTTAAAGAATGCCGAAGTGGTGATGGCAAGCGATTCGCCCTTGCAGACCGATTTGCGCGATGCCCTACGCGAATTGACACGAGCAGCAAGCTCCTTAAAGAAATTGACTGACATGCTTGATCAACAACCGCAATCCCTGATTTTTGGAAAACCTCCAGAGGAGATAAAATAGTGAGAGTCCTTTTGACATTGGCATTTTTAGCCATCGTGTTAAGTGCATGCAGTTCGCCAAAAACATCCTATTACACCTTGAGCGGGTCACCCGTTTCCCCTGCGCCAGTAACAAGCAACCAAACACGGGTGATGGTTGGACCGGTAACCCTTCCAGAACAGCTTGATCAGCCGTTATTGGTTGTCCAAAACAGCAGCAACCAGGTCAGCGTGTTCGAATATCATCGTTGGGCAGGCTCGCTGAAAGGTGATGTTGGACGAGTAATCGCAGCCAACCTCGCGAGCGAATTGGGCACGCCGAATGTCTGGAATTATTCGCAAAGCACCCAAACGCAATATGACTACCAAGTGCTGATTGATGTGCAAAGCCTTGATAGCAGGCTAGGCGAGGCCGTAGTGTTCGACGTGTCGTGGACGATCAAGCCCACCATTTCTAAATCAGAAGAAGTAGCATCTAACGGCGCAAAAAATAAAGCAGTTGTTGCAGGAAAAAGTAGCGCTGCAGAAAATGCTGCATCAAGTGCAATAACCAATGCATCCCCTAAAACTCGCAATGTAAGTGGGCGATCATTAGTACGTGAACCGGTTTCAAATGCCGGAATTGAAGCGCTAGTTGCAGCACAGAGTCGCGCCCTGACCAAAGTGAGTCAAGATATCGCCAAGTCGCTTAATTAAGGCGGGGGAAGTATGCATAAAGCATTAGCCGTAGTTGGTAAGGTTTTCTACATACTGTTAAATGTGGTTTTGGCGTTGGTAGCTGTAATCCAGTTTTTTGCAGCCTTTACTTCGTCACTGCCTGTAGCAGCGCTGAATGGGGTAATAGTGTTGGCAATTGGCATACATTTTGTATGCGCCTACAAAAAAATAAAAAAAGCAAAGATAAAGTCCTGTAAGCCTTATATAATATGGCTTAGGAGCACATCACAGTCTTTCGCAAACAACCAATACTCCAGAGTGGCTGGTTATAGCGAGTCAGCAACAAAGGCTAAATCAATTCCTTTTTGCGCAGATTCGCTAGGCGATTATTCAAACTCTTTAGTGTGAGAAGGTTGTAATTGCCCCCTTCAGACCAATTGCTGCCTTTCCATTGAATGCCTTCCTTGGTGATGCTTGCAAAGGGTTTTTTACCTTCTTTTGCATAGCCCTCAAGAATGGCCATCAATGCAACTCGGTCATCAGATCCGTTAGCATCTTTAAGTGCGTCCAAAATAGATTGGGTAATAGTATCGTTGTAGATTATTTTTGAATCAGGATGCTTAGGAGTCGCCGGAGATTCAAAGATGTACTCATGAGGCCATTCAAATATATTTCTAGCTGAATTTTTTACAGCCTCCGGGCTGACTGTATTGATGTGAGTATTTTTAGGATCGTTAGGTAGATTTAATTCTAATATCCAAGCTTCAAACTCGGCAATGCGGCTATAGCGCTTTTCTTCACTATCCCGCCTTCCCTCTTCTTGTGATAACAATAAGGTGACCCAGGCCCAAGCAATGTCTTTGGGTGTGGAAAATTCTTGGGATAGTATGTGGCTAGCTCGCTTTAGGATTGTTTTGGATTTGAGCTTAGTCATTACATTCTTTCGTTGATGCCTTCAGTTTGGGGTGGTAAAGCTAGAGGGAAGGCTCCCGCATTATTCATATCATGCTCACCACAGTTTTCATAGAATACTCTTGATTAAGATCGTTGTTGCTGCATATTCGGCGCTGCCAGTCCTCTGTTCTGCTAACTATCCCCTATAACCTAAATCAGCTATTCAAGAGTAACGCATATATAGACGAATGATTGACAGTTGATAAACCAATAGCACGCCTACTTTATGTGCTTGTCATGATTTGATATATATGGGACTTTGGGGCGCGCGACCTTTTTTAATCTGTTGCGTTGACCGGTTGAAATCGCATTATAAAAAAACCAGGAACAAGTCCTGGTTTTTATTAATGATCTAGGGAAGATCAAGCCGCTTGGATATTGGTAGCTTGTTTGCCTTTAGGGCCTTGGGTAATATCAAACGTTACCTTTTGGTTTTCCTGAAGGGTTTTGAAACCACCCATATTAATTGCGCTGAAATGCGCAAACAACTCTTCTTCACCATCATCAGGTTTGATAAAGCCAAAACCTTTTGCATCATTGAACCACTTAACTATTCCGGTAGACATGCTAACTCCATTACATAAACTTAAAACAACCGTGATGAGGGCGAATACTTTTTAATCGGTCTCACTCTACAACACACCAAAAGGACTTCAATCAAAGCCCAGCGGCTAATTGTTTGCTCATTTTGCTAGGGTGTCAAGAATTTATATAAAAGAATTGATTTCGGTGACCATTTTAGGGAAAAGCCCCCATTTTTAATGAGTGGATACATGCCTGTTCGGTCCAATTGGATTAAATGGCTGTTTTAAGCCTCATAACTGCCTTAGGCAGAAAACCAAGCAACCAGCCTCAAAATGGCCAACAAGGGCCATTTCCAAACTATCTATTTTCAGTCGGGGAAAATGACTTTCGGAACGTTTTTATTTGCGCTCCAGAGTGACGAAACTGAAGTGAATATCCCCTTCGCTGTCCGGGATGCGTTCAACCTCTCGCCATTCCTGCGGATTGGGCACTTCGAAAAAAGTATCTCCCCCGTCGATTTCGAGTTCGATTTCAGTGATGTAAAGACGGTCTGCTTTCTCAAAGGCTTGTCGAAACAACTGCTCGCCCCCAATGACAAAAACCCTTGGGGAATCTTCAAGCATGGTGAGTGCACTATCGAGCGAGTTTGCTAGTTCGGTGCCGGTAACTTGAAGATCAGCATTGCGGCTGACTACGATATTGCGTCTACCGGGAAGGGGACGACCGATTGACTCCCAAGTTTTTCGGCCCATGATGACCGGATAGCCCATAGTTATCTGCTTGAAAAATTTTAAGTCTGCGGAAATTTTCCAAGGCATTTGGTTATTGCGCCCGATGACCTTGTTGCGCGAGCGCGCAACGATCATGGAGATAGCGGGTTGAGTCATTGGGTGATCTAAATGGCTACGGGAGCTTTGATGTGGGGATGGGATTCGTAACCGGAAATTTCAAAGTCCTCAAATTCGTATTCGAAAAGGGAGTTCGGCTTGCGAAGAATGTTCAGTGTTGGCAATGCATACGGCGTTCTGGAAAGTTGCAGATCCACTTGCTCAAGATGGTTGCTATACAGATGGCAGTCCCCTCCGGTCCAAATGAATTCGCCCACCTTGAGGTTGCATTGTTGGGCAACCAGATGGGTGAGTAGTGCGTAGCTGGCGATATTGAAGGGCACTCCCAAGAAGATGTCTGCGCTGCGCTGATAGAGTTGGCACGACAGTTTTCCATCGGCTACATAGAATTGGAAAAACGCATGGCAGGGTGCCAATGCCATGCGGGGTATGTCCGCCACATTCCAAGCCGAGACAATCATGCGGCGCGAGTCGGGATTTGATTTGAGGGTTTCCAAAACCTCTTGGATTTGATCGATGTGTTCGCCATTGGGCGCGGGCCAGGAGCGCCACTGATAGCCATATATGGGACCTAGGTCACCGTCAGGTGCAGCCCATTCGTTCCAGATGGAAACCCCGCGCTCTTTCAGCCAATTATTGTTGGTGCTGCCATTGATAAACCAGAGCAGTTCGTAGATGATCGACTTCATATGCAGTTTTTTTGTGGTAACCATCGGAAATCCGGCGGCTAGATCAAAACGCATTTGATGGCCAAAGATGGACACGGTTCCTGTGCCAGTGCGGTCGGACTTGCGAACTCCTTTGGCAAGGACTTGCTTCATTAAGTCATGGTATTGATGCATAGGTTTTGTTAATTAGTCGTTGGTTGGTTTGTAGACGCCAAGCGCTTTCTGCAGTTTTGGTGACGTGGTGGTGTATTGCAAATGTACTGGTTTTTCTGGGAAGATGTAGCGCATCGACCCAAACGCCGCTAGCGTGGCTTCATGAAAGCCCGAGAGAATGAGCTTCTTTTTTCCTGGATAGGTGTTGATATCGCCCACTGCAAAAATTCCTGGAACGCTGCTTTCGAATTTTTCCGTGTCGACGCAAATCTGTTTTCGGTCAAGATCCAAACCCCAGGTTGCAATGGGACCTAGCTTAGGTGAGAGTCCAAAAAAGACGAGTAGCGCATCGAGGGGCGCGTATGCGATTTCCCCGGTATTTCCGGTAATTTCAATTTCGGTAAGGCGCTTTTCTGCGGTTCTAAAACCGGTAATCTGACCGGTTAAAAATTGCAATTTTTGGTCGGCGCAAAGTGCCTTGATTTTTTCAACGGTATCGGGTGCGGCTTTCAATTGCTCTCGACGATGGACAAGTACGACGCGTCGAGCCTTGCCGACAAAGTGGATTGCCCAATCAAGCGCCTGATCGCCCCCGCCGCAAATGACAAGATCCTTTCCGTTGAATTGGTCGGGGTTGTTGATGTGGTAAAAAAGTTGCGTTCCGATAAAAGCGCCAATACCGTCGATCTTGAGCTCGCGAGCCTGAAACGCCCCAACGCCAGCAGCAATGAAAATGGTTTTGGAGACAAAGCGCTTGCCTGATGCGGTACCGATATGAAAACGACCGTCCGCCATTTTTTCCATCAAATTGACTTCTTGATTGAGGTGGAACTGGGCATTAAAAGGTGCGATCTGTTGTAACAGTCGGTCAGTCAATTCTTGACCGGTGCAAACTTGAACTGCCGGAATATCGTAAATCGGTTTGTCGCGATACAGCTCGACGCACTGGCCTCCGATTTTAGGCAGGGAATCGATAACATGGGCTTGAACTTCGAGTAGACCCAATTCAAAGACTTGGAATAGACCTACCGGGCCTGCGCCTATGATGACGGCGTCAGTTTCAATTGGGGTCTGCAACGCCTTATTCCCTGTAGTGAAATTGAATACTGGCGCAATGGCTCAAAATTATTTTACTAACTGATCCAGCTTTGCTTTAACGTCTTTCCATTCGTCCGCATCGGGAAGGGCGCCTTTTGACTTGGTAATCGAAGGCCAATCGTGGGTCAGGTCGGCGTTCAGTTTGATAAAGTGTTGCTGGTCTCCTGGGACGTCGTCTTCGGCATAGATGGCATTGACGGGACACTCTGGAACGCATACGGCGCAATCGATGCACTCATCGGGATCGATTACTAGAAAATTGGGCCCCTCACGAAAGCAGTCTACAGGGCAAACATCAACGCAGTCAGTGTATTTGCAGCGTATGCAGGATTCGGTAACGACGTAAGTCATGGTGGTTTCAAAGTTAAGGCAGGGCATCTGCCGGGTTGCAAAACCCCAATTTTAGCCGAAATACCCTGTTTCCCCGGGGAATCCCATAATTTACTTGATGTAAAGTGGCCGGATGAATACCCTATCGAAACCCAAAATTTTGGTGGCGCGAGCCATTTTTCCCGACACCTTGGAATTGTTGGAAAGCCTTTTTGATGTGCATTCGAATCAAGCGGATCGAATTTTAAGTCCCGCGGAGCTTCAGGAGGCACTTAGCAGTGTTTCCGGTGCGCTAGTGGCTGGCAGCGAGAGGATAGACCAACAAGCATTGTCACGTGCTAAAAATTTAAAGGTGGTTGCCAACATTTCGGTTGGTTACAACAATTTTGATGTGGCAGCAATTTCGGCTGCCGGTGTCATGGCAACCAACACGCCGGATGTATTGACCGACACCACGGCGGATTTCGGATTTGCCCTGTTGATGTCAACGGCGCGACGCATCACCGAATCGGAACATTGGGTTCGTGAGGGGAAATGGGATAAATGGTCGATAGTGAATAACCCGCTCGGGATGGATTTGCATCACAGCACCTTGGGAATTATTGGTATGGGCCGGATCGGACAAGGCATTGCAAAACGGGCTCTGGGTTTTGGGATGAAAGTGGTTTATCACAATCGCAACCGCCTTTCCAAAGAGGATGAATTGGCTTGCGGTGCCACCTATCTGAATAAGGAAGAATTGCTTCGTGAAGCGGATCACGTGGTTTTGGTTTTGCCGTATACGCCTGAAAACCATCACGCTATCGGGGTAAACGAAATCGCCTTGATGAAGCCAACTGCCACCCTAGTCAATATTGCCCGCGGTGGCATTGTTGACGACAACGCTTTGGCGCAAGCTTTGCAGTCTGGGAAAATCTTTGCAGCCGGCTTGGACGTCTTCGAAGGGGAGCCGGTCGTAAACCCCGAACTGCTGAAGTGTCGCAATATCGTAATTGCACCCCATATAGCAAGCGCTACGGAGAAAACGCGTAGGGCAATGGTGGCACTCGCTATCGAGAATTTGCGGGCCGCCCTGACGGGGCAAAAGCCACCAAGCTTAATTAATCCGGAAGTGTGGGGTAAGAATTAACGCGATCTACAACGTACTAGGCAGTATCGATGAAGACCGTTATTCAGCATCCACTTCTTCGGGCAATTCCCTAAGGGCCAATTCGATGCCGCCAAAATTGTCCGCAACCCAGTTGTAGACCTTGCAGGCAATCCACAACAGGCCAAATCCCAATAGAGCATTTAAGATTAACGCGGATAGGACGGTAAACCCTGGGATTGCGCCGTCTCGGATAAAGGCGACGAACAGGGCCAAAAGGACGATGGGAACAGAAAAACAGAGGTACACCAGCACCAAAGTTTTGGCGGTGTGCATCGGGTCAAGGAATACAAGTTCTTTTTTAGTAAGTTTCATGATGCAGCAATCTTAAAGCAGTCCATCAAAAAGCACCACATCAACCCAATCTCCGGCAGCGATATTTCCTTGTTCGTGCGCAAGAACAACGAAGCAGTTGGCTTCGCTTACGGAACGCAAAATGCCCGCGCCTTGGCTACCCGTAATACTGACGGCAGCTTGTCCTTGCTCGTTGCGCCCCAAAATGGCGCGTTGAAATTCGGTACGACCGGGTTTTTTTCGAATGGGCGCTGTGGACAAGGCTTGGACGGTGGGGACTTTGGTTTGGGTAGCGCCATTCAATTGCAACAATGCGGCTCTGACAAACTGGTAGAAGGTCACCATGACCGCAACGGGGTTTCCGGGTAAGCCAAAGAACAGCGTTTTTCGTGAAAGGGTTTTTCCGGGCAGGGGTTTGAGCGTGCCAAACGCCATTGGCCTGCCGGGACGCATGGCAATTTTCCAAAAACCAACGTCGCCAAGCTCTTCCATAATTTGCTTGGTGAAATCCGCCTCTCCAGCGGAGACGCCACCGGATGAGATCAGGACATCCGCTTTTTGGGCAGCCTGGCAAAATGCCTCTTTTAATGCAATTGGGTCATCGCGCACGATTCCGCAATCGACGATCTCAAGATCAAGTCGTTTCAACATCCCAATTAAACTAAAGCGATTGCTGTCGTAGATGCTGCCGGCATCCAGTTGCTCCCCGATGCTGCGCAACTCATTTCCTGAAGATAGAATGGCAACTTTTAATTTGCGTTGAACGGTGAGCTTGTCGATTCCCAGGGACGCTGCCATTCCTAGATCAGAGGGTCGTAGCAACCGACCAGCCAGGATTGCCGGTTTTCCCATTTGCAAATCCTCGCCACGTAGTCGGCGATTTTCTCCAGGCTTGACGATGTTCTGCTGAAATGAGATGGTTTGACCTTCCAACGTATCGGAGACGGTTACCAATTCCTGCGGGATCACGGTGTCGCATCCTGCAGGCATGAGCGCGCCAGTCATGATCTTGATGCATTCACCATCTTGTATTGAACCCATATAGGGTTTTCCGGCGAATGCGCTAGCAACGACTCGTAGCGTAGCGTTACCTGCCTTACCATGATCCACTTCTTTGCCTTTAAAGGCAAAGCCGTCCATAGCGGAATTGTCTGCCGCAGGGACATCGATGGTTGATAGCAAGTCCGCAGACAAAATGCGATTGAGTGCCAACTCCAGCAAGACGGTTTCAACATCGTCCTTGTTTGGGGTTTGGTTCGCCTCTCGGATTAATTCCTTAACCAGGATTGAGATGGCTTCACGCGCCCGGTCAACATGCAGTGATGAGGTGCCAAGCAGATCGATTGATGTCGGTTTACTCATTCCGAGTTTTTCTCCAAACTGCTGAGTTCATCCGGAGTGTTGACATTGGAAAATGCTTTCTCATCCTCAAAGACGATGGTAGTGGAACGCAGTTTTCCAAACCAGTGGTCGATTTTTCGCTCCCCCGATTTGAGAAAATTTTCGAGGGATTTGGCAACACCCTTTTGCATCAGGCAAAAAACCGGCTGTGCCCAAATTTTGCCCATGGCATCTTTTGAGGAGGCGTAAATTAATTCATGGTTTCCGTCAATAAGTTGCCCACCCATTCTGTTGACGAGGTCGACTGGAAATAGTGGGGTGTCGCACGGGACGGTGACAAGGTATTCGGTTTTGCATTCGCGCAGTCCCGCTGCAAATCCGGCCAATGGGCCTGAAAAATCCGGAGTTTCGTCCATGACGATCGGGTATCCATACGCTGAGTATTGTTCAAGATTGCGATTGGCATTAATTTGGATGCACCCGACCTGATCAATCAGTCTTGCAATAGCAAACTCAATCAGGGGTTTATTTCGAAACGCAATCAGGCCCTTGTCAATTCCCCCCATGCGTTGAGCCCGGCCTCCAGCCAAAATTAAGCCAGTGATTTGATGTGTCGGAATCATCAACCGCCGATATAGGACATTTCAACTTTGCGGATAGCAGAGTGGTTGCCAGGGGTATTGAGGACGCGAATTTCCGAGTAGTGATCGTCGCGCTTAGCCCAAGTGCCCATGATGGCGTTCGTGATTTCCAGATCGCTTTTTCCGGACCGAAGCAGGGTTTTGAAATCGAATCCCTCATTGGCAAACAGGCACAGGTACAACTGCCCGTCGGTTGAGATTCTCGCTCGCGTGCATTCGTGACAAAAGGTTTGGGTCACGCTGGAAATGACGCCGATTTCCCCTTTACCATCACGGTAGCGCCAACGTTGCGCAACTTCCCCGGGATAATTTGCTTGAACCGGCTCAAGCGGAAATTCAGCGTGGATTTTGGAAATCACTTCTTTGGAGGGTAGTACCTCTGCCATATTCCACCCATTTGAGCTGCCGACATCCATGAATTCAATAAAACGCAGCGTGATGCCCGTGCCCCGAAAGTGTTTTGCCATTGGAATGATTTCTTGGTCATTGGTGCCTTTTTTGACAACCATGTTGACCTTGATCGATTCAAAGCCGGCGGCTTGCGCTGCTGCAATGCCCTTGAGAACATCATCAACCGGGAAGTCAACGTCGTTCATTTTCCGAAAAACGGCATCGTCCAATCCATCCAGGCTGACGGTCACTCTTTGCAATCCGGCTTGTTTTAGTAAGGCCGATTTTTTTTGCAGAAGGCTTCCATTGGTGGTGAGTGTCAAATCGAGGGGAAGACCGGCTGGGGTGCGAATCTTGCTAAGAAGCCCAATCAAAATTTCCAGATTCTTGCGTAACAGCGGTTCGCCTCCAGTGAGGCGAATCTTCTCAACCCCTAAGGTTGAAAAGATCCCGGTTAGGCGCGTGATTTCCTCAAAAGTTAACAGGTCTTGGTGGGAAAGATACGGATAGCTTTGGTTAAATATTCCCTTGGGCATGCAGTACGTGCACCGAAAATTGCAGCGGTCTGTAACGGAAATGCGCAGATCCCTTAAATTGCGACCACGCAGATCCTGGTTTTGCAGCTGAGCTGGCGTGAGCAATGCGGGAATATGCGGCACCTGTCCTGTGCCTTCATCGATGCGGATGGGGATTACTTTTTCAACCATGGTGTGAATTATGGCTGTGATTGGTTCTTTCTGCCAACACGCCTTCTATCCAGTGATGGATGGAAGGCGGTTTAGAGAAGTCAATTTATGGCGATTGGGTAATGGTCTTTTCTTGCCCACCGGTTTCCACCAAAACCATTGGACCTTCGGGAAGGGTAACGGGCGGTTTCGGTGTTCTGCCAAGTGACGGCAAGGTGGATTCTGCTTGAATCTGGGATTTCACTTCTGCCAGTTTGCTCGCATCGGTCGCGACCCAAATCATTCCAGCGGTTTGCACAACCTGATGCAATGGGGCTTCTTGGAGCGATTCAAAGGACACTTTAGGAAGTTCCGGGACCGGTTTGGAAATAACGGCTAGCACGGGAGCAGCTATTGTAGGAGCAACTGACTGTTGTGGTGCAGGGCTACTAGCAGGCGCGCGAGGTGCGCGTTGCGTGCTTTCCTTGGGCGCATTATTTTCAGGTGCGCTAGAAGAAGGTATCTGCTCAACAGACGCAGGGCGTGCATTACCGAAGCTATACGTTAGGTCTTTGGTAGGCATGGAAGCGGATCTACCAGCCATTCCTGAAGGCGGCCACTGTTTGGTAGCGGCGGGTATTTCAGGGCCGTCATTCTCGTTATTGGTTTCGGCGCGTTCGCCACGGTCTCGCTGACTGCGATTGCGGTTTCGACGATTGCGGCTGCGACGGCGTTCATCTCCCTCTGCGGTTGCTGCGGAGGATTCAGAGCCTTCGGGGGCTTGAGAAGCAGGACTTACTGCTTCAGCAGTGCGCGGCGTTTCGGAGCGTTCTGGTCTTGGGTTGCGATTGCGTCCGCGCCCTTCTTGACGGGGCGGTCTGTTTTCGCGAGCGTTGGCTTCTGTACTCGTTGCGGCTTCGGTTACGCCGGCTTCAGCAGTAGCGGGCGTATTGCCTGCAGGGCGCTCTCCGCCACGGTCGTTGCGTTCACCACGGCGACCACGATTGCGATTGCGATCACCATTGCGGCCGTCACGATTGTTTGGGTTGCGACTGCGCGTGATGGCGGCTTCCGGTTTAGCTGCAGGAGCGGCTTCCGGAGAAGCAAAGAGTTTTTTGATAAAGGCAAAGAATCCACCGGTATTCACGGTTTCCGCTTTGACTTCTGTGCGTGCTGGACGGGGTTGGCTGACCGGTGCAGGCTGATTTGGCGTAATGCCTTTGACGGCGGCTTCTGGACGGACCTTGATATCCGCATCTTTACGGCTAACGATGGTATCGGCCTCGAGTTCGCGCGCAGCTTCTTCTGCCATCACGTAACTGGCTTTTTGATCATCCAGGCGAGGATCATCATGCCGTAGACGCTCTAACTTGTAGTGTGGTGTTTCCAAATGCTTATTCGGAATCATCAACACGTTTACCTTGAAGCGGCTTTCAATCTTAATAACTTCTGGGCGTTTTTCGTTCAAGAGAAACGCAGCCACTTCGACAGGAACTTGGGTATGGATGGCCGCCGTGTTTTCCTTCATGGCCTCTTCCTGAATAATGCGCAGGACTTGCAGGGCGGAGGATTCGGTATCCCGGATATGGCCAGTGCCATTGCAGCGTGGACACGTGACGTGACTTCCTTCGGATAGCGCTGGACGCAGGCGTTGGCGAGACATTTCCATCAGGCCGAACTTTGAAATTTTGCCCATTTGGACGCGCGCGCGGTCATGCCGTAAAGCATCCCGTAGGCGATTCTCAACGTCTTTTTGACTCTTGGTCGAGTCCATGTCAATAAAGTCGATGACGATGAGGCCGCCCAAGTCGCGTAAACGCGCTTGGCGAGCAATTTCGTCGGCTGCTTCCAAATTGGTGCGGGCAGCGGTTTCCTCAATATCGGATCCACGCGTTGCGCGTGCGGAGTTGACGTCGACGGATACCAAGGCTTCCGTGTGGTCAATGACGATTGCGCCACCCGAAGGCAAGGGGACTGTGCGCGAGTAGGCCGTCTCGATTTGATGTTCGATTTGAAAGCGCGAGAACAAGGGTACATCGTCCTGATAGCGCTTTACCCGTGGCAAGTTATCGGGCATTACAACCGACATGAAAGCTTGGGCTTGTTCAAAAATATCGTCGGTATCGATGAGAATTTCGCCGATGTCCGGTTGGAAATAATCGCGGATCGCGCGGATCACCAGACTCGATTCCAGATAGATCAATAGGGGTGCTGAATTGCCTTTAGCCGCCTCGTCGATGGCTCTCCACAATTGCATCAGGTAACTTAAGTCCCACTGCAGTTCTGTGGCGTCGCGACCAATACCGGCAGTGCGGGCAATGATGCTCATGCCGTCGGGGATTTCCAGTTGGGACATGGCCTCGCGCAACTCTTGGCGATCTTCGCCCTCGATGCGGCGAGACACTCCGCCTCCGCGGGGATTGTTTGGCATTAAAACCAGATACCGTCCAGCTAGGGAAATGAACGAGGTTAGTGCGGCACCTTTTTGGCCGCGTTCTTCCTTTTCAACCTGGACAATAATTTCCTGGCCTTCGCGCAGCGCTTCCTTGATTGAGGCGTTGCGAACGTCGACACCTTGCTTAAAATAGGTGCGGGCAACTTCCTTGAAGGGCAAAAAGCCATGACGCTCTTCACCATAATTTACAAAGCAGGCCTCGAGCGAGGGCTCAATGCGGGTAATGATGCCTTTGTAAATATTGCCTTTACGCTGTTCGCGACCGGCAGACTCGATATCAATATCGATTAATTTTTGACCATCTACGATGGCAACACGCAACTCTTCTTGTTGAGTTGCATTAAATAACATGCGTTTCATAACACTCTCCGTGTGGAGAAGGCAGTCGCTGCGCGGTGCGCTAGGGGACAGGTTGGATACCGTTCGGGGTTGTAAATCCCGAAGGCTTTTGGAGTGTGGGTCAAGCAAAAACCAAGCTTGCTGAGCCTGGTTTAGCCGAATTCAATGTCTGAATCGGTGCCACACTAGACGCTCGCCACAGAGACCTCCTTTAGGTCATCAATGCAGGCGCACATCTGAAACTGTCTTCTAATCGCGGGTCGCGGCAAACGGCACACCAACCCTGCGCCTCATTAAAACGGGGGAGGGGCAACCCCGAGAGTCTAATAAGGGCGACTCCAAGCTCCACGAGTTCACGCTACATTTCAAACCACTGTTCAAAACGTATTGAAAACGCAATTAAAAATAATCTCAAACCAATAAATTGGCTAGAGCCTTGATTATACGGCACATCTGGATCGACAATGGGGTATTGTTGAGTCCCCCGCTAATATGGCAGGGGATAAAAATCATGAATTTGACTACCCAAACCCCTTCCCAACCGGCTAAAAGTCCCCTTTCAGCAACGGTGGTTTTGCAGACGATTGGCCCCGAAGAGGCTGGCCAGCGGCTGGATAACTACCTCCTGCGCTGGGCAAAAGGCGTGCCCAAGAGCCACATTTACCGGATTATTCGCTCCGGGGAAGTCAGGGTTAATAAAAAACGGGCCGAACCCACGACGCGGTTGGCTGAAGGCGACGTGGTTCGATTGCCACCGGTGCGGATAGCCGAACCCGAACGGGAAGCGTCCCCGAATTCGCCCTATACCCAGTCCCGCGCAAGGCAATTTTCAGCAAAAATGCCCATTCTCTTTGAGGATGAGGCTTTACTAATCGTGGATAAACCTTCCGGTTTGGCGGTTCACGGCGGCTCGGGAATTGCTTTGGGGGTGATTGAAACGTTGCGCATTACCCGTCCTGAACTCAAGTTCTTGGAGTTGGTGCATCGCTTGGATCGGGATACGTCCGGCGTATTGCTGTTGGCAAAAAAACGCAGCGCGTTGGTCGAGATGCATCGGCAAATACGCGAGGGTTTGACGGATAAGCGCTATTACTTGTTGGCACATGGTGAAATCAAGCAAGGCAATCAAGTAATGCAATTGAAATTTCCCTTGCACAAATATTTGCTGGCAAACGGGGAGCGTCGAGTACGTGTCGACCCTGATGGCTTGCCAAGCCATACGGCATTGCGGGTAAGCAACATTCTTAAGCGGGAAGGTGCCACCATCACGTTGGCGGAGGCGCAACTGAAAACCGGACGCACCCATCAGATTCGCGTGCATTTGCAACGGATTGGGCATTCCATATTGGGCGATGATAAATACGGTTTTGAGGACGAGGACCGGCGGATCAAATCCAAAAGGCTTTATCTTCACGCACACATGGCGGGTTTTATTCATCCCCGCTCCGGTGAAAAAATGCGGATTGAGTCGCCTTTGCCTCCCGAATTTACGGCCATGATGAAGGCATTTGATTGATTGGAGATAAGGGCGGTATTGGCCAGATGGCGAAAATAGACCCCCTTCATTCGCCCCAGCGTCGATACGACCTGATCGTATGGGATTGGGACGGGACCGTGATCGATTCAACCCCGACAATCGTTTACTGCATTCAGCAATCCTGTCGGGATTTGGGGTATCGGGTGCCGGACGACCGTTTGGCTAGTTCTGTTATCGGTCTGGGTATCCAAGACGCGTTGCGCCGTGCGGTGCCTTGGATTGAACCCGTGCTTTTTCCAAAACTGCTGGAGCGTTTTCGGTTCCACTACCTTGGCCGCGATCAGGAACTGCATTTGTTTCCTGGGATTCGGGAATTGCTTGAGGATCTGCGCGCTGAAGGGTTTTTATTGGGCGTAGCCACCGGGAAATCCCGGGTTGGACTTGATCGTTCCTTGGGTTTTCATGATTTGCACCACCTATTTCATGAAACACGTACTGCCGACGAGTCGTTTTCCAAACCCCATCCCGGTATGCTGTTGGAACTTTCGGACGCATTGCAGGTTCCAGTGCGGCGCATGCTGATGATCGGCGATACCACCCACGATTTGGAAATGGCCTCCAGTGCAGGTGTGGATGCTGTCGCGGTAACGTATGGTGCGCACCCGGTTGAAACGCTGCGCACAGCAAAATCTTTGATCCATGTTGATAATGTTGCTCAGTTGGCGCAATGGCTTAAAGAAAATCGATTTAATAAAATGTAAAAGGTAGGCAGCGTGAGAGATCAAGAGAGCGGCATGGAAAAAAATTGGGAGCGGCAAGCGCTTGAGCATTTGCTGCTTGAGAACCTGAAGGAAACTCGCAAGGCTAGACGCTGGAGGGCGGTGCTTCGACTGCTCACTCTGATATTGATTGTGGGTCTGCTTTTTAAGGTGTTTGAAATCAGTTTGCCTGGCCATGGCATCACCGTTGACAAGCACACCGCCTTAGTGACGTTAGAGGGGGAGATTTCCTCCAGCAGCGTTGCCAATGCATCGGACGTCAACTCGTCCTTGGCATCGGCTTTTGAGAATGAGCATAGCGCTGGAGTGGTGTTGCGCATTAACAGCCCAGGTGGCTCCCCCGTTCAAGCAGGGATGATCAATGACGAAATTCACCGGTTGCGTGCGCTGTATCCGTCAAAGCCGTTTTATGTGGTGGTCGAGGATATTTGCGCATCTGGCGGGTATTACGTTGCGGTTGCCGGCGATCAGATTTTGGTTGATAAGGCCAGCTTGATCGGTTCTATTGGCGTCGTGATGGACGGCTTTGGGTTCACCGGATTGATGGACAAACTGGGTGTTACTCGGCGCATGATTACCGCTGGATCGAATAAGGGAATGCTCGATCCGTTTAGCAAGGAAAACCCAAAGCAAGTGGAAATGATCCAAAGCATGCTCGATGAAATTCACGAGCAATTTATTAATGTGGTGAAAGAGGGGCGAGGTACGCGCTTAAAAGATTCGCCGGATTTATTTACAGGTCGGGTCTGGAACGGCGAACAGGCAGTCAAGTTGGGTTTGGTTGATGGCTACGGGACGGTGGACTCGGTCGCCCGCGATATTTTGAAAGCGCCCGATATTTTGGATTACACCATGAAGGAGAATTTTGCCGAGCGGGTCGCCAAGCGTTTTGGCGCTGAAGCCGGAACGGCGGCAGGCAAGGCCTTGGTGAAAGGTTCCGACCTGAAGTAAGAAATTGATGACAGCGAGTCTGAATCGCCGTTTGTTAGGCCAGCATCAAGAAGATGGTGGGGCGATTTTTCAAATGGGCGTAAGCCGCCTCGTTTGAAAATTGCTTGCGCCAGTTGGCGACCGACAGGGTGGTAACCTGCTCCGTTTTTAAACTCAAGTCGATCCCAAGGCACAGGCGAACCTGAGGGCTTAGGGAGTGAAGGCAGGCCGTTAACATGGTGACGTTGCGGTAGGGGGTTTCGATCCAGATTTGCGTTTGCTGCAGTTTTTTCGATTCGACCTCAAGTTGCTTGAGGCGCAATTGGCGTTCCTGCGTGTCATTGGGAAGGTAACCGTGAAATGCAAATCGCTGACCATTTAATCCACTAGCCATTAAACCCAGCAAGATTGAACTCGGTCCGATCAAGGGTTTTACTGTGGCGCCTAGCTGGTGAGCAGCCCACACCAATTCCGATCCCGGATCGGCCACCCCTGGCACGCCGGCCTCCGACATCAATCCCATATCCATTCCGGCGATCAGCGGCTGCAACAAACTTTCCGGCTTCACGGCATCCCCGTATTTTGCGTTTCGCGTTGTGCCACGCCATTCGCTCATGTGCATTTCTTGCAACGGGCAAATCAAGGCGGAAGACAGATCGACCGCCTTGAGAAAAGCCCTCGCGGTTTTCGCATCCTCAACGATCCAGTGCTGGAGTTTGGCTGCCTGCTTGACCGTTTCAACGGGCAGCACCCAGGGAAGTTGATCTATGCGGTCATCGTCACCCAAGGTATTGGGAACAAGAAACAAAGTGCCTAATTTTTTATGGGTTTGCATGGTAGCTGTTCGGTTAATAGAGCGGTTTTAGGCGAATGGTCTGCTGGCCGGTATGGCAAACCCCGCGTCTCGCAGCAAACCGGTAAGTGCGATTAGGGGCAGGCCAATTAATGCGGTTGGGTCATTACTTTGGATCGATTCGAGCAAGGCAATTCCCAGACCTTCTGATTTTGCGCTACCAGCGCAGTCGTAAGGCTCCTCCGTCAACAAATAGCATTCTAGAACGTCATCGGGTAAATCGCGGAACGACACTTGCGTGGGAACATTGACGGTGATTTCCACGGTGTTGTGCATGAGGCAGAGCGCGGTGTGGAATGTAACCGTATTGCCACGCATGAGTTGAAGTTGTGCCATGGCCCGTTCAAAATTGCCGGGTTTTCCAATGGCTGCGCCATACAGATCCGCAACCTGGTCTGATCCAATGACCCAGGATTTTGGATGGAGTTTGGCAACCGCAGCCGCCTTGGCTTTGGCGAGGCGAATTGCCAGCGCGAGCGTGCTCTCATTTGGCATGGGTGTTTCATCGACATCGGGCGATACCACATCAAACGGGATACCCAACCGGGTTAACAGTTGGCGGCGGTAAATGGAACTGGAGGCCAAAATAAGCCGGTTTGCGGATGCACTGGACATGGCGTTTAAACCTTCCTATAGACTGATGTCATGAATCGTAATCAAGTTTTGCCCAAGATAGCACTATCGTCCGAACCGCATGCGTTGCAGCGGGTGGATTTTTGCTCCCCACAGACCTACCATGGGGAGGGATTCTTGAGTATTGCAGACCTACCTCGATTGGCTGAGGAGGCGTCCACTGTGAGCGATGGGGATGGTTTTCATTGGCAATGCCAAACCCATTTTGACCACCCCCCTACCGGGCGACCCAAACACATTCTCAACCTTGCGCTGAAAGGGCAGATGCATTTGATTTGTCAGCGCTGCTTGAAGGATTGCAGTGTGGCGATTGACGAAAAACGCCAGTTTCTGCTGGTTGCCAGCGAGGAGGAGGCGGAAGCCTACCCGATCGAGGATGATCTGCAAGAGCCCTTGGTTGCCAGCCACCAGTTCGACTTGTTGGAAACCATTGAGGACGAGGTTTTGCTATCACTGCCGCTAATTCCAAAGCATCCGGATGGCGCATGCAATCCCCCTGCCTCGATATTGACCCCAACGGGGTCGCATTTGACCAAAACAGAAGGGGTTGAAGGTCGCGAAAACCCTTTTAACGTATTGAAAGATATGAAAAAAAAGTTGTAAATGGGGATCGGATCCGAGTCTTTACCGGTCTTGCCGTCTTCCGGTCCTACTGGGTGGGTAAATGCGTGTTTTCTATGCTAGAATGTCGCCTTGCTTAGGAGTTCAACATGGCCGTCCAACAAAATAAAAAATCCCCTTCAAAGCGTGGCATGCATCGTTCCCACGACTTTTTAACCGCACCTGCTACAGCCGTAGAAGCGACGACAGGTGAGGCGCATTTGCGTCACCACATTTCACCAAACGGCTACTATCGTGGTCGTAAAGTTGTTAAAACCAAAAACGACTAATCCTTTTTAGTCAACATAGTCAGAAGCGGCTCACATTAAGGCCGCTTTTTTCTTAGATACTTACTGACCGCAAGTGCCGACTTTATGAGCGTGACCCTCGCAATTGATGCTATGGGCGGAGACCATGGTACGGTTGTAACGGTTCCTGCCTCCTGCGATTTTCTGCAAGCCCACCTTGATGCCAACATTATTTTGGTTGGCGATCCCGAGTTGCTAAAAGCCGAGCTAGGAAAAATCCCGGACGCTCCAATGGAGCGCATTCAAATCGTTGCGGCCAGTGAAGTGGTGTTGATGGACGACTCCATCGAAATTGCCCTGCGTCGCAAAAAGAATTCGTCAATGCGCGTCGCCATCGAGCAGGTAAAAGAAGGCTTGGCTGGTGCAATTGTTTCCTCCGGCAATACCGGTGCGCTAATGGCGATTTCAAGATACGTTTTAAAAACCCTCGATGGGGTGGATCGCCCCGCCATTGCGGCGGCCATTCCAAATGAGTTGGGTACCGCCACCACCATGCTGGACTTGGGTGCGAACGCCGATTGCGAACCGGCGCATCTGTTGCAGTTTGCCCGCATGGCCGATGTGATGCTTACGGTGTTGGATGGGAATCCCAATCCATCGATTGGATTATTGAATATTGGCGAAGAGGTCATCAAGGGCAATGAGGTGGTGAAGCAGGCCGGAGAATTGTTGCGGCAAAGTGGCCTCAATTTTTATGGCAATGTGGAAGGCAATGACATTTTCAAAGGCACGACCCAGATCGTTGTTTGTGACGGTTTTGTCGGTAATGTGGCGCTGAAGGCCAGTGAAGGTGTGGCCAAGATGATGGGCAGCATGATCAAGGAAGAATTCAGCCGTTCCTGGTTGACAAAATTGATGGCTTTGAGCGCAATGCTCCCCCTGATACGGGTTAAAAAGCGAGTCGATCATCGCCGATATAACGGGGCGGTTTTATTGGGCTTGCGCGGCTGCGTGATCAAGAGTCACGGGTCGGCCGATCAGTTTGCATTTACAGTTGCCTTAGGGCGCGCATACGAAGCTGCAAAAAATCGTATGGTTGAGCGCATTGCTGAGGTTTTTGGAGCGGAGACAGTAGCATGAGTATTTATTCACGCATCGCAGGTACGGGCAGCTATTTGCCGAGTAATCGATTGAGCAATCAGGATTTGGTGGATTGCTTGGCGAAGTTGGGGCTGGAAACGAGCGACGAATGGATTAAAACGCGCAGTGGAATTTCGGCGCGGCATTTTGCCGGCGACAGTGAATTGACCAGCGATTTGGCTGTCAAGGCTTCCCAAGCCGCTTTGGCGAGTGCCAAGGTTCAGCCGATGGACCTGGACCTGATTATTCTTGCGACATCCACTCCCGATAACTTGGGCGGGTTTCCTAGTACGGCTTGCGTTCTTCAGGACAAGTTGGGCGCCCACAATCAATGCGCGGCCTTTGATGTCCAAGCCGTATGCGCGGGTTTTATGTATGCGGTTTCCGTTGCCGATGCCTTCATTAGGGCAGGTACCTATCGAAAAGTGTTGGTGGTTGGGGCCGAGGTTTTTTCGCGCATCCTCGACTTTCAAGATCGCGGCACGTGCGTACTATTCGGGGATGGGGCGGGTGCGATTGTGCTCGAGGCTTCTGACCATCCCGGCATTCTCTCCAGTGCGCTGCATGCGGATGGGCAGCATCGGGACATCTTGTGTGTCCCCGGGCGTTCCGCCAACGGCGCGTTGAGCGGATCCGCATTTTTGACTATGGACGGCAAAGCCGTTTTCAAATTGGCTGTGAAGGTGCTTGAACAGGTTGCCCATGAAGCGTTGGAGCGAGCGAATTTAAAGCCCGAGCAAATTGATTGGCTAGTACCGCATCAGGCGAATATTCGCATCATGGAGAGTACTGCCCGCAAAATGGGCATATCCATGGATCGGGTGATCGTGACCGTTGGTGAACATGGCAATACCTCCGCCGCGTCGATTCCCTTGGCATTGGATGTCGGTGTGCGTTCGGGTCAAATCCAGCGCGATCAACTCCTGTTGCTTGAAGGGGTTGGTGGCGGGTTTTCTTGGGGTGCGGTCGTTCTGCGTTATTGAGGTGTTGATTTTCAATTCTTTGGGTTTTATTTCATGACATTTGCTTTCGTTTTTCCAGGTCAAGGTTCCCAATCCTTAGGGATGCTCAATACCATTGCTGACCTGCCGGAAGTCCGAGCGACATTGCAGGAGGCTTCAGACGCCCTTGGAGAAGACATTGCCAAGTTGATCGCTGAGGGTCCCGCCGAAGCGTTGGCATTGACTACCAATACCCAACCCGTTATGTTGACGGCGGGAATTGCGTTTTACCGGGCGTGGCTTGCCGCTGGCGGACCTTTGCCGGCAGTGATGGCCGGTCATAGTTTGGGTGAATATTCCGCTTTGGTGGCTGCCGGAGTGATTGCTTTTAAAGACGCTGTTCCGTTGGTGCGTTTTCGAGCCCAAGCAATGCAAAATGCCGTGCCGGTAGGTAGCGGGGGTATGGCGGCGATCTTGGGATTGGATGATGCCCGCGTCCAAGACGTCTGCCGCGAGGCCAGTCAGGTTTCTGGTGGCGTGGTGGAGGCGGTGAATTTCAACGCCCCCGGTCAGGTGGTGATAGCCGGATCAACCGATGCCGTGACCAAGGCCTGCGAGATGCTCAAGGCCGCAGGAGCAAAAAGGGCGTTGCCCTTGCCGGTATCGGCCCCGTTCCACTCGTCGTTGCTGCAACCCGCTTCAGAGGAGCTAAAAGGGTATTTGGAGGGCATTGCATTTCAAGCCCCCAGTATCCCCGTAATCAACAATGTGGATGTCCAAATACTGCAAGACCCCATCGCGATCAAGGATGCCTTGGTGCGTCAGGCTGCCAAACCCGTGCGTTGGCAAGAAACCGTTCAGCTGATGGCCCAACAAGGCGTTACCAGGGTTGTGGAGTGCGGACCAGGCAAAGTGTTGGCTGGGCTAACAAAACGGATTAACGATCAGGTACAGGGCGTTCCCGTGTTTGACGATGCCAGCTTGAAGGAAGTATTGGCGAGTCTGAAATAATTGAGCATGCAATCAGAAAAGAGCGAATGATGAATCTGGACTTAAGCGGACAAATTGCCTTGGTCACGGGTGCTTCCCGTGGAATTGGTCAGGCGATTGCCGACGAATTGGCCCAATGCGGCGCCAAGGTCATCGGAACCGCTACTACCGAAGCGGGTGCGAACGCCATCAACGAGCGCTTAAAAGGCAGCGGGGGACACGGCGCCGTGCTGAACGTGACCGACCCGAAGGCTTGCGAGCAAGTCATTGATTTGATTGTGAAAGATTTTGGCGGGATCAACATCTTGGTGAATAACGCCGGCATCACTCGGGATCAGTTGGCGATGCGCATGAAAGCAGATGAATGGATGGACGTCATCGATACCAATTTAAGCGCCGTATTTCGCTTATCCCAAGCCGTATTGCGCCCGATGATGAAGGCCCGTGGCGGGCGCATCATCAATATTACGTCGATTGTGGGCCACATGGGCAATCCCGGCCAGGTGAATTATGCAGCCGCCAAAGCGGGGGTTTCAGGCATGACCCGCGCCTTGGCCCGGGAGATTGGCAGCCGCAACATCACCGTCAATTGCGTGGCTCCAGGCTTTATCGACACCGATATGACGCGCTCGCTAAGCGAAGAGCAGCAAACTGCCCTGAAAGTGAATATTCCGTTGGCCAGGCTTGGAAGTCCCGAAGACGTGGCGCACGCGGTTGCTTTTCTAGCATCGCCTGCTGCCGGCTACATCACGGGAAATACCTTGCATGTCAATGGCGGGCTGTATTTGGCCTAGTCAAAATAGCGAGGATTTCATTAAGTTTTGGCGGATTTGCGAATTTGGTCCGCCAAACTGATAAAATCCTTAAACGTTTTTTTTACAACCCCTGGGGGAATTAATGGATAACATCGAACAACGCGTTAAGAAGATCGTCGCTGAGCAATTGGGCGTCGCAGAAGCAGACATCAAGAATGAGTCTTCTTTTGTGAATGACCTAGGCGCAGACTCTCTTGACACTGTTGAGCTTGTCATGGCTTTAGAAGACGAATTTGGAATTGAAATTCCAGACGAGGAAGCTGAAAAAATTACTACTGTTCAGCTTGCCATCGATTTCGCAACATCTAAAGCTCAGGGTTGATTCCCTAAGCCTAGGCATTACTTGTCAGCATTAAACAGCCGACGCCGGATTGTTGTAACCGGCTTGGGCCTGGTTTCCCCAGTGGGGAACTCGGTTGATGCCGCTTGGTCTAACGTGCTTGCCGGTAAGTCGGGCATTGCCACATTGACCAAGTTTGATCACTCTGCCTTAAGTGTTCATATCGGCGGAGAAGTCAAAGATTTCAATGTGGAAGAATACATTTCGGCAAAAGAAGCTCGCCATATGGATACTTTTATCCATTTCGGCATTGCGGCTGGCACACAAGCAATTCGCGATAGCGGTATCGAGGTTACCGAAGAAAACGCCGAGCGTATCGGTGTGATGGTGGGTTCCGGTATTGGCGGTCTGCCGATGATTGAAGCCACTGGAGTCGAGTTATTGGCACGGGGCCCTCGCCGCATTTCCCCTTTCTTTGTGCCTGGATCCATTATCAATATGATTTCCGGCCACTTGAGCATTTTGTTTAACCTCAAAGGTCCGAATATCGCCGCCGTAACGGCTTGCACAACCGGTCTTCACAGCATTGGGCTGGCAGCACGCCTAATCCAGTATGGCGATGCCGATGTGATGGTTGCCGGCGGTTCCGAGTCGACCATTTCCGCATTGGGCATCGGCGGGTTTGCTTCAGCGCGCGCACTGTCTACCCGGAACGACGATCCTACGACGGCTTCGCGTCCATGGGACAAGGATCGCGACGGTTTCGTATTGGGTGAAGGATCGGGCGTGGTCGTGATCGAAGAATACGAACACGCACGCGCTCGTGGTGCCAGGATTTATTGTGAATTGTTGGGGTTTGGCATGAGTGGTGATGCGTACCACATGACCGCCCCCAATATGGACGGACCTCGCCGCTGCATGCTCAATGCCATGCGCGATGCGGGTTTGAATGCCGATCAAATTCAATACATCAATGCCCACGGAACGTCCACACCCTTGGGTGATAAAAATGAAACCGAGGCCATCAAGGCTGCCTTGGGCGATCAAGCCAAGAAGGTCTTGGTCAACTCCACCAAATCCATGACCGGCCACTTGTTGGGCGGTGCCGGCGGATTGGAATCCGTCTTTACGATCCTGGCTTTGCACCATCAAAAATCGCCTCCAACGATCAATATCTTTAATCAGGATCCGGAGTGCGACCTGGATTATTGCGCCAATACCGCCCGCGATTTCAAGATTGACCATGCCGTCAAAAACAATTTTGGCTTTGGGGGTACTAACGGCACATTGATTTTTGGCAAATTGCCCTAATATCCGTTGTATCCCTAATTTTTGTTTTAACGCTCAACTTTGGTTTGCTCGATGCAGACCGTGAAAATCATGAAAAAGTACCTCCTGACAATTTTTGCAATGCTCAGTTTTGGGCATTTGTCCTTGGTAACCCCGCTTTACGCCCAAACCCCACGGGTGGCCATTCCCGATTTTGCGGACCTGGTTGAAAAGGTCAGTCCTGCCGTTGTAAATATCCGCACGACCGAGAAAGTGGTGATTCAGCAGGCGCAAAGTGGTGGCATCCCCGGTCTTCCGGACGATCAGGCGGAGTTTTTTCGCCGGTTCTTTGGCGTACCCATACCGGGAATGCCGGGCACCCCTAAACAACCCCAGCGCCCGGGTGGAGCACCCCAAGAAGAAGATCGTGGCGTCGGTTCTGGCTTCATCATCGATTCGAACGGCTACGTTCTAACCAATGCCCACGTGGTCGAGGGTGCCGACACCATTTACGTCACCCTCACGGACAAGCGCGAATTGAAGGCAAAGCTGTTGGGCGCCGACAAGCGTACGGACGTAGCGTTATTGAAAATCGAGGCGAAGGATTTGCCGAAATTGCCTTTGGGCGACTCGTCCAAGTTGCGGGTAGGTGAGTGGGTACTAGCTATCGGATCCCCTTTTGGGCTTGAAAATACCGTAACGGCCGGAATTGTCTCGGCGAAAAGCCGGGATACCGGCGATTATTTGCCATTTATTCAAACCGACGTTGCGGTCAATCCCGGAAATTCCGGCGGCCCATTGATCAATACCGCAGGTCAGGTGATCGGCATCAACTCGCAAATATTCAGTCGCTCAGGCGGCTACATGGGCATTTCGTTTGCGATCCCGATCGATGAGGCGATGCGGGTTGCCGATCAGTTGCGGAGCTCGGGAAAATTGGTGAGGGGTCGCATCGGAGTTGCCTTGGGGGAAATGACCAAGGAGGTTTCTGAAAGCCTTGGATTGGGTAAACCGCGTGGTGCGTATGTTCGCAATGTTGAGCCTGGCGGGCCAGCCGCAATCGGCGGGATTGAGTCGGGAGACGTGATTTTGAACTTTAACGGTCGCGACATCCCCAAATCGACCGATCTGCCGAGAATCGTCGGCGAGACCAAGCCTGGATCCCATGCGACAGTGCAGATCTGGCGCAAGGGCGCTACCAAAGAATTGACGTTGACCGTTGCCGATGCCGAGGTAAGCGAGAAAGTGGCTGGCAAAAAATCGGATGCCCCTAGTGCAGCTAGCGGAACCACCAGCAATGCCTTTGCAGCCGGGGTTACCGAGTTAAGCGATGCGAAGAAAAAGGAACTGAACACGCGTATTGGCGTCGAAGTGACTGGATTGAGCGATGGCCCTTTGGCCCGAGCCGGGGTTCGCATTGGTGATGTCATCGTTCGCATCGGCGATGTGGATGTTTCCAGTGTGAAGCAATACGAGTCTGTGGTGAAAGGCTTGGACCAAAATCGTGCTGTTCCGGTCTTTATCCGCCGGGCTGACAGCACCTTGGTGATTCCGGTTAAGCCCAAATCCTGAGGGTTACTAAGCCGTAAGACCCTCAGCCATTACAATCACCTGAAGACGACTTATTGCAGCGCATCATTGGGGTGCGCTCTGACAAGGCGTTTTTGATCTACAACCGAAGACGCTATGGATTTAATCCGCAATTTTTCTATCATCGCCCACATTGACCATGGTAAATCCACCTTGGCGGATCGCATCATTCAGTTGTGCGGTGGCTTGTCCGAGCGGGAGATGGAAGCGCAGGTTCTCGATTCCATGGATATTGAGCGCGAACGCGGGATTACGATCAAAGCGCAAACTGCGGCCTTAAATTACAAAGCCAAAGACGGCAAAATTTACAATCTGAATTTGATCGACACCCCAGGGCACGTCGATTTTTCATATGAAGTGAGCAGGTCCTTATCCGCATGCGAAGGCGCTTTATTGGTGGTGGATGCCAGTCAAGGCGTAGAGGCTCAAACGGTGGCCAATTGCTATACCGCCATTGAACTGGGTGTGGAAGTGGTTCCCATCCTAAATAAAATCGATTTGCCCCAGGCGGATCCCGAGCGGGCAAAGCAGGAAATTGAAGACGTGATCGGTATCGATGCTACCGACGCGATTACCTGTTCTGCCAAGACGGGTCTTGGTGTGGCAGACGTGATTGAAGAAATGATTCGGCGTGTTCCCCCGCCCGAAGGGGATGTCGCCAAGCCACTGCAAGCATTGATCATCGACTCCTGGTTCGACAATTACGTCGGCGTGGTGATGTTGGTGCGGGTAATCAACGGCTCCTTAAAACCCAAAGACAAAATTTTGTTGATGGCCCACGGTTCCACCCATCTGGTTGAGCACGTCGGGGTGTTTTGTCCCAAATCGGTCGATCGCCCGGAATTGCGCGCAGGGCAGGTGGGTTTTATTATTGCCGGCATCAAAGAGTTGAAGGCGGCAAAAGTAGGGGATACCGTAACGCACGCCTCGGGTCAACAAGGCCGCACGCCGGCAACCGTTCCGCTACCCGGTTTTAAGGAAGTGCAGTCCCAGGTGTTTGCGGGCCTGTACCCCATCGACGCGAGCGAGTACGATGCCTTGCGCGAATCGCTTGAAAAATTAAAATTGAACGACGCGTCGCTGTTGTATGAGCCCGAGGTTTCACAAGCTTTGGGTTTCGGTTTTCGGTGCGGATTCTTGGGTTTGCTGCACATGGAAATTGTGCAGGAGCGCCTTGAGCGCCAGTATGGAATGGAATTAATCACCACGGCCCCAACCGTGGTGTATCAGGTCAAGCAACGCGACGGCACGGTGTTAACCGTCGACAACCCGTCCAAGATGCCCGATCCCAGCAAGATCGAAGCGATTCTCGAGCCGATCGTCACGGTCAACTTGTACATGCCTCAGGAGTATGTTGGTACGGTGATCACCTTGTGTACGGGCAAGCGTGGCGTGCAAATGAATATGAATTACCTTGGCCGGCAAGTGCAGTTGACCTATGAGATGCCGATGGCCGAAATCGTGATGGATTTCTTTGACCGCTTGAAATCGGTATCCAGGGGGTATGCTTCCATGGATTACGAATTCAAGGAATACCGGACGGCGGACGTGGTCAAGGTCGATATTTTGATTAACGGCGAAAAGGTGGATGCCTTATCGGTGATCGTTCACCGCAGCAATAGCCAGTCTCGCGGTCGCGATGTGGTGTCCAAGATGCGGGGAATCATCCCGCGTCAGATGTTCGATGTGGCGATCCAGGCTGCAATCGGTAGCAATATCGTGGCACGCGAAAATGTGAAGGCCTTACGTAAGAATGTCTTGGCCAAATGTTATGGTGGTGATATTTCACGCAAGCGCAAGCTGCTTGAAAAGCAAAAAGAGGGTAAGAAACGCATGAAGCAGGTTGGTAACGTAGAAATTCCACAGGAAGCCTTTTTGGCGATTTTGCAGGTAGACGACAAATGAACTTCGCATTAATTTTATTGGTGTTGGTGATTATTTCCGGCATTGCATGGGTAGCCGACAAATTGCATTTTGCTCCGCAAAGGCGGGCTGCGGGAATCGACCGCATGCCGTTGTGGCTCGAGTATTCAGCAAGCTTTTTTCCGGTAATCTGCGCGGTGTTTGTGCTGAGGTCTTTTTTGGTTGAGCCGTTTAAGATTCCATCCGGATCGATGATCCCGACCTTGCAGATCGGTGATTTTATTTTGGTGAACAAATTCACCTATGGCATCCGCTTGCCGGTGATCAATAAAAAAATAATTGATCTGGGTTCTCCTAAGCGTGGCGATGTGGTGGTCTTTCGTTATCCACGCGATGAATCGGTTGACTACATCAAGCGCATTGTGGGGGTTCCCGGGGACGTCATCGAGTATTACGACAAGCGCTTGAAGATCAATGGCCAGCCGCTTGAATACAGCGGCGGGGATTCCTATCTGGATCCCGAGAATATGCGCTATGCCAAGCGCTACACGGAAAAGTTTCCGACCGATCTTGGCGGGGTTCAGCACGACATTCTGAATGACCCCGATCGAACCGCAGGCGTGTATTTGACCGAGCGGTATCCCGGCATGGAATTTTGCCAATATCAAAATTCGGGCTTGACCTGCAAGGTTCCTGAGGGTCATTATTTCGCCATGGGCGATAACCGCGACAACAGTGCCGATTCCCGTTATTGGGGTTTTGTTCCGGATGCCAATCTGGTTGGGCGGGCGTTTTTCGTTTGGCTTAATCTTGGATCCCTGGGCCGCATCGGTGGTTTTAATTAGGTAACGCTGGCGCACAGCACATGAACGCACGCTCCGTCATCGATACCGCCCCCCTTCAGCAAAGGTTGGGGTATGAATTTAAAAAGCCGGAGCTGTTGAATCAAGCCTTGACCCATCGCAGCCACAGCAAAAAAAATAACGAACGCTTGGAATTTTTGGGGGATTCGGTCTTAAATTGCGTTGTGGCTGAAATGCTGTATGAACGCTATTCCGATTTGGATGAAGGGGATCTATCCAGAGTGCGGGCCAATCTCGTCAAGCAACAAGCCCTGTACGAGATTGCGCAATCGCTATCCTTGTCGGATTATTTGCGTTTGGGCGAGGGCGAATTAAAAAGTGGCGGATTTCGTCGGCCATCGATTTTGGCCGATACGCTAGAAGCCATCACCGGAGCGATATTGCTCGATGGCGGCTTTGATACTGCCAAAACCTGTTTGCGCAAACTCTATTCCATTATCTTGGCCCATGTGGATCCAATGACCTTGGGTAAAGACGACAAGACCTTGCTGCAGGAGGGTTTGCAAAGTTTCCAAATTCCCTTGCCCACCTACAATGTGATCGGGACTTCGGGCGCAGCGCACAATCAGCAGTTCGAAGTGGAATGCCTGATTCCGAGTTTAAAAATCACCGTCAAGGGTGAGGGCGCTTCGCGTCGCGCTGCCGAACAAGGTGCCGCCAAGCTGGCGTTGCTCGATCTGCAAAAAGCCCTCTCGCAAGCATCGCGCAAACCGAAAAAGACCCGCGCCGCCAAGAAAAAAGCAGCCAAGCAGGATGTCTCCGAAGAGCAGTTAAATCTTAAGCTGAAAGGCTAATCGTGTTCAGATGCGGCACTATTGCCATTGTTGGTCGTCCCAATATGGGCAAGTCGACCTTGCTCAATGCTTTGGTTGGTCAAAAGATCAGCATTACTTCCCGTAAGGCGCAGACGACCCGCCATCGCATTTTGGGGATCCAGACACGGGAGCAGGCCCAGTTTGTATTTATCGATACGCCGGGTTTTCAAACGCGCTTGGTCAGCACCCTCAATAAGGCACTCAACCGTGCCGTTACGACCACCTTGCAGGACGTGAATGTCGTGTGCTTCATCATCGAGGCAGGGTATTTCGGCGAGGACGATGCCAAGGTCTTGCGCCTGTTGCCGGACGATTTGCCGGTGATATTGGTCTTGAACAAACTCGATCTGTTTGCCAACCGTTCCGAAAGCCCCGAAGAGCGGGACCGGTCGTTGTTGGAATTCATGGCGAAAATGGGTCAACCGTGGAGCGAATTGGGTGGCCGCCCAGAACAGAGTGAAACGGCTTTCGCCGAAATCGTTCCGATGAGTGGAAAAAATCCCCATGATGTGCAGCGTTTATTGGATATCCTGGAGGAGTATTTGCCCGAGGGCGAGGCGCGGTACGATCCGGAAACGTTAACGGACCGCAGCGAACGGTTTTTGGCTGCCGAAATCTTGCGTGAGAAGATCTTTCGTTTTACCGGCGAGGAACTGCCTTACACCAGCACCGTCGTGATCGATCAATTTAAAATGGACGGCCGCATGCGCCGGATTGCCGCGACCATCCTGGTTGATCGGGATAGTCACAAAGCCATGATCATTGGCGAGAAGGGCGAACGCTTGAAGAAAATTTCCACCGAAGCGCGCCTGGATATGGAAAAGCTTTTTGACGGCAAGGTTTTTCTGGAAACCTGGGTGAAGGTTAAACGGGGTTGGGCGGACGATCGTGCCGAATTGCGGGCGCAAGGTTTGGAATAAATGGCCGTCACCCGCATTGCGAACGAACCCGCTTTTGTGTTGCACAGCATTCCGTATAAAGAGACTAGCCTCATTCTGGATGTGTTTACCCGCCAACATGGGCGGATGGCGTTGATTGCCAAGGGTGCAAAACGCCCCCACTCTGCGCTGCGACCTGTATTGCAACGCTTTCAACCATTATTGATTTCTTGGAGCGGCAAATCCGAATTGCGCACCTTAACCAAATCGGAATGGGTTGGCGGAACGCCTTCCCTAGTCGGCGACGCCTTGTTATGCGGTTTTTACCTGAACGAGTTGCTGGTGAAATTTTTGGCGCGCGAGGATGAATACGAAACCTTGTACGACCGGTATAGCGAGACGATCTTGGCGTTGTCCAATTTGGAAAGCGAGTCAAAGGGACTGGAAGAAATTTTGCGTCCATTTGAACTGGTCTTATTGCAACAGACGGGATACGCCGCTGCCTTGGATCGCTGCGTAGAATCCAACTTGCCGCCGCTTGCCGATGAGGATTACGTATATCAACCAGAGCGTGGCGTGCGACCCTATCAATCCGATGATCCTGGGCATTGGCCGGTACTAAGCGGCAGGGTTTTGCTCGATATGGCCACCGGAAATTTTTCGGATCCGCAGACCCTTTCCGAAAGCAAGCAACTCATGCGCTTTCTACTCGGCCTGCATCTTCAGGATCAAGTATTGATGACGCGTCAAATTTTGATTGACCTGAAGAAGATTTAGCCGAATAGGAAGTTCCATGGAAATTGCGTTAATCTGAGCACATGAGCACTGTCCCAACACTATTACTCGGCATCAACATCGATCATGTGGCGACTTTGCGAAATGCCCGCGGTACCGTGTACCCAGACCCAATCAAGGCTGCTTGCCTAGCCGAAGAGGCGGGTGCCGATCTGATTACCCTGCATTTGCGCGAGGATCGTCGGCACATCAAAGACGCAGACCTCTTCGCTTTGCGCCCCTTGATTCGTACGCGCATGAATTTGGAATGCGCTGTTACAGCGGAGATGTTGGAGATTGCCTGCAAGGTTCGGCCACAGGATGTCTGTTTGGTGCCAGAGCGTCGTGAAGAGGTTACCACGGAAGGCGGGTTGGATGTGGCAGGGCGCTTGGAAAGCGTGACGGCCGCAGTTGCGCAGTTGAAGGCATCGGGTATTCGGGTTTCGCTGTTCATCGATCCTACGGAGCATCAAATCCAAGCCGCTAAACAAACCGGCGCGAGCGTGGTGGAATTGCATACTGGTCGTTATGCCGACATTCAAGGAAACGATCAGGCGATGGAGTTGGATCGGCTGGTTCGTGCAGCGCAATTGGGCGTCAAGCTGGGTTTGTGCGTGAATGCCGGGCATGGACTGCACGAGGGTAACGTCTTGCCTGTGGCGGCCATTCCCGAATTGTCCGAATTGAATATCGGTCACGCGATTGTGGCCGAAGCGCTATTTAAAGGATGGCAGAAAGCCATCGTCGATATGAAGGCGTTGATGAATCGGGCTCGTGAAGAAGGTGTGCAACCCGCACCTGGGGCGGCATCAAGATGATTGTGGGAATCGGTACGGATATATTGCAGATGAATCGATTGGAAGCGGCGTATGAGCGCACGCAGGGGCGTTTGGCAGAACGGGTATTGGGTCCAGAGGAACTGATCGTATTTAGGCAGCGTCTTGCGCGCAACCACAAACGCGGCATTGCGTATTTGGCAACGCGGTTTGCCGCAAAAGAGGCTTTTTCCAAAGCCATTGGGTTGGGGATGCGCATGCCGATGACGTGGCGGTCTTTGCAAACATTGAACGAACCAAGCGGCAAGCCCGTTACGACCTACTCGGGTGCTTTGGCCCAATTCATGAGTGAGCGCCAATGGCACGCTCAAGTGACGGTCAGTGATGAGCAGGAGATGGCCATCGCATTTGTGATTGTTAGCCAAGGGGCACCGATCGACATTGGCCTTCATTTAAAAAATACTTCGACTAATCCGAATTAGATTCAAAGCTCAAGGAGCGATTGCGTGGCAAAGATCAACCAGCAGGTTTTCGGGCAAGATGGCAAACAAGGCAACAAAGGGCCTGGGCCGGTTACCCTAGATGTACTTGGATTGGAACTGAACGAGCAGGATTGCCGTCGTATTTTGCATCCCCTAACCGGGGGCGTCATTTTATTTGGTCGGAATTTTTCCACCCGTTCCCAGCTGATCGCGTTGACCGCCAGCATTAAAAAATTGCGACCCGACATTTTGATTTCGATCGATCATGAAGGCGGCAGGGTGCAGCGCTGCAAGCTGGATGGCTTCACCCATTTGCCCGCGATGCACCAGCTGGGGGAGTTGTGGCGTGACCTCAAAGGCACTTCCCGCAAATCGCCATACCCATCCGCATCGGCTGTGAGGGCAATGCAAGCGACCACCGCCTGCGGGTATATTTTGGCTGCTGAGTTGCGCGCCTGCGGCGTGGATTTGAGTTTTACGCCGGTGCTGGATTTGGATTATGGCCGCAGCAAGGTGATTGGCGATCGCGCCTTTGATCGCGATCCGCAAATTGTTTTTGCTTTGGCCAAAAGCCTCAATGAAGGTTTGCGCATGGCGGGTATGGCCAATTGCGGAAAGCATTTTCCGGGCCACGGTTGGGCACAAGCCGATTCCCATGTCGCTATTCCGGTGGATGAGCGGAGCCTGAAGGATATTCTTGGCGCTGATGCCAAGCCGTACGAATGGCTTGATTTCAGTTTGGCCGCGGTCATGCCGGCTCACGTGATTTACCCCAAGGTGGATCAACATCCCGCCGGTTTTTCATCTATTTGGCTGCAGAACATATTGCGTCGGCAACTGTCTTTCGAGGGCGTTATTTTTAGCGACGATCTGTCGATGGAAGGCGCTAGCGTTGCCGGCTCGGTCGTCAAAGGCGCTGAGCTGGCATTGGCAGCCGGGTGCGATGCGGTGCTCATTTGCAATCGCCCCGATTTGGCCGATCAACTGCTGGCTGAGTTAACGGTCTCCCAGGCAAAACGGGATGAATCATCCAGGCGTTTAACCAAACTCATGCCATCGGGTAATGCATTGCCTTGGAATGCTCTGCAAAATGAACCCGAGTATCAACATGCAAAAAGGGTGTTATTGCAACTTGGGCTGATCAAGTAAATGGATCAATTGCAAATTCAATTTGAGCAAGGTTTGGCTTTGCATCGGCAAGGCGATTTGGTAAAAGCAAAATTGCTTTATGAGGAAGTGATTCAACGCAACCCAAATCATTTTGATGCGTTGCATTTGCTGGGGGCGATTGCTGCGCAGCATCAAGATTGCGAAGCGGCGTTGGGTTTTTTTGAAAAGGCGTTGGCGGTTGATCAATCGGCTGCGAGTATTTTCTATAACCGCGGCAATGTGTATTCCCAACTCGGGTATTGGGACTTGGCTTTGGCCGATTTCAATCGGGCGATAGAAAAAGAGCCCACTTATGCCCAAGCCTATTCCAATCGGGGAATTGTTCTGCAAGAACTTGGTCGGGTAGATGAGGCGATGGCAAGCCACGACAGGGCTGTAACCCTGGAGCCTTTAAATCCCTATGCCTATTTCAATCGCGGGGTGGTGCGGGAATTTCTCAAAATGCCCGCCTTGGCTTTGCTCGATTACGATCAGGCAATTGCATGCGATCGCAGGATCGCAAAGGCCCACTTGCATCGCGCCAACGTGTTAATGGATTTGATGCAATTAAAAGCGTCCGAAGAGGGTTATTTGGAGGTCTTGAAACTGGATCCCGAGAATATGGTTGCTCGGTGGTCGCTGGTGTTTTTAACCTTGTCTGCATTGTTTCTTAAAAAAGAGAACCCCCAGGAAGTGGTAGAGGCATTTACAAGGGGATTGGAAAAATTTAACAACGGTATTGACGATTCGAATATCCATCACGCATATCAGGTTGTCGGTCTGCTCCAGCCGTTCTATTTGGCTTATCAAGAACTGAACAACAAAGAGGTCTTATCAAAGTACGGCGCCTTATGCCGTCGACTGATGGGGCATTGGCAGGAAAAATACGACATCCAAGCCATTCCGCCGAGTCGAAATGGAAAAATCCGCATCGGCATCGTGAGTGATCACATTCGCAACCATTCGGTATGGAGTGCCATCATCAAGGGTTGGGTAGCCAATATCGATTTGGACAAATTTGAATTGCATATTTTTTACTTAGGCCAAATTAACGATCCGGAGACGCAGTTCGCAAAAACCCAATCCACCTCCTTTACCCAAGGCAACCTGTCTCTACGGGGTTGGATTGACGCGATTCGGGATAAGGGTGTTGACGTTTTGATCTACCCTGAAATTGGAATGAACCTTCTTGCTACGCAATTGGCAAATTTGCGCATCGCAAGCCTGCAGTTAACCACCTGGGGCCATCCCGAAACATCGGGTTTGCCGACCCTGGACTATTTCATTTCGGCAGACTTGTTTGAGAACGCTGGCAGCGAAGAGTTGTATACGGAATCGCTATTGAAATTGCCCAATCTGGGTTGCCACTATGAGCGGGTTCCCGTTTTGGCTGGGGATATTGATCTTCAGCAATTGGGGCTCATGCCCGATGAACCGATTTTGCTTTGCCCTGGCACACCCTATAAATTTGCGGCCAAGAACGATTGGGTTTTTTTGGAGATTGCAAAACGGCTGGGGAAATGCAAATTGGTATTTTTCTCAACCTATGAGCATTGGAATTTCATACTGAAAGAGCGGCTTAGAAAAGTATTTGAGGCGGCGAATTTGCGGGTGGACGATTTTGTGATTTTTGTTCCATGGCAAACGGAAGAGGGGTTTTACGGTTTGATGAAAAAGGCCGATGTGTTTATGGACCCCATTGGGTTTTCGGGTTTTAATACCGCAATGCAGGCGGTCGATTGTGCTTTGCCGATAGTTACCAGAGAAGGTTCGTTTTTAAGGGGACGCCTGGCTAGCGGAATCTTAAAGCGAATGGGCTTGTCGGAATTGGTTGCCACGACCGAGGAAGGGTACATCTCGTTGGTGGTTCGATTGGTTCAAGATGCGCAATACAACCGCGAACTGAGGCAGAGAATGGCGGATTCCCGAGGCGATCTCTATGGCGATTTAATGCCAATACGGGCATTGGAGGAATTTTTGTTGGCTAAATGCCGGCAAGGATAAAATACCTGCAAGAACGCGGTAGCAAGACTCAGCATCCGTTTTCATAAAAAATATAAGGGACAAATTTCATGACTGCAGGTAAACACGTGCTTGCCATTGGGTTGTTGGGAATGTGCATTGCCTCCACCGTTTTTTCACAATCGGCGCAAAACGGAAAAGAGGTGGTGGATGCCGCTTGCAATGTCTGCCACCAGTTAAGCCAGCGGGTAGGCGGCGGGTATTCCCCCGAGAATTGGGGCAAGGTTTTAACGATGATGAAAAATCAGGGATTGAATCTGTCTTCCGAGCAGGTGGTAGCAGCCAAGGGATACCTCATCAAGGAATATCCTGAAAAACCCAAGCCGGATGCCATCATCGTGGACGGCCCCGTAAGCGTGTCCATGCAGGCTTGGCAAGTCTTGACGCCTGGCGCCCGCCCCCATGATCCCTTGGGGACTCGGGACGGCATGATTTGGTATACGGGACAAATGGCCAATGTGCTTGGCCGGATTGATCCGAAAACCGGAGTGATCAAGGAGTTTCCGTTAAAGACCGCGCATTCTGGTCCGCATGGCTTGATGGAGGATGCAAGCGGCAATATATGGTACACCGGCAATACCGGCAGCTTGATGGGAAAACTCAATCCCAAGACGGGTCAAAACACCGAATACCCTTTGCCGATTGCAAAACCGATTGACCCCCATTCATTGGCAATTGATCAGCAGGGAATTGTCTGGTTCACCGCGCAAGTGGGTAATCGGGTCGGGCGCTTGGATCCGAAAACCGGGGAGATTAAGTTGCTGACACCGCCAACTGAAAATTCGCGGCCCTATGGAATCATGGTCGACTCGAAAGGGTTGATTTATTTTGTCGAGTTTGGATCCAACAAGGTTGGCAGGATCGATCCCAAGACGCTGGAGATTACCGAATTTGTTTTGCCTAATGCCGATAGCCGCCCCCGTCGACTGGTTATCACGAAGGACGATACGATCTGGTATGCCGATATTTGGAGAGGATACATCGGGCACCTTGATCCGAAGACCGGAAAAACCGAAGAGTTCCTCTCCCCCAGTGGTGTGAAATCGCAGCCTTATGGCATGTCCTTGATTAACGGGGTAATTTGGTACAGCGAGTCGGGAACCAAACCCGGAACCGTCGTGCGCTTTGATCCCAATACCAAGTCTTTTCAGAATTGGCCAATTCCCGGCGGCGGATATATTGTTCGCAACACGTCGGTAACGGCTGATGGAAATTTAGCGCTTGCGAATAGCCTAACCAATGAAGTGACGCTGGTGAAGATTTTGAAATGACCTTTCAAGACTGGGATCGCATTGCGATGGTTGATGGGCATCATGCTAACGCTTGATCAACGCTACGTCCGGAAGATGGCCGCTTTAGGGTCGTTCAGCGCAATCGCGACTATCGGCGCGGCCTGGATGATATCCCCGGCAATTTCCATCCACAGCATTAACGGCTTGCCTTTGAGATTGTCAGCCTACCTTTTGGCGATCCTAATTGGTGTCGTTCCTATGGTTGCCATGATTGCCCGAATTGCAATGGGTCGATTTTTCGGCCCCGCCATCCTTGGAGGCAACTGCGATCCTGTGGTGGAGATCGACGTGCGCGTTCTGAACAATACGCACGAACAATTTATCCTGTTTGGGGTTTCGGCACTCCTTTTGATAGCGGTATTGCCTGAAGGGCGCTTGGCAATGGCGCCTATGCTGGCGGTTGCGTTCAATTTTTTTAGGTTTGTATTTTGGTTGGGGTACCATAGAAAACCCACGATGAGGGCTTTTGGGTTTGCTGCAACCTTTTATAGCAACATCTTGTTAATGGTCCTCTGCGTGTTTTTGATTTACTGGCTTGATTAATTGGTTTTGATGTTCATTGACTAATGGCTTGGAACAGACAACTCTGAAATGTGGGTATGCAGATGAAAAGCAAAACGAATCCTAAAATTCTGGAGAGAATCCAGAGAAATCCGTATTGCATGGCGAGAAACACCGAATCGATGGATATTCTTGAATTGCTCTTAAGGCATGAGGATGCGGATGTGCGACTGGCTGCCACCTGCAACCCGCTGATTACGCCGAGGATGCTCACAACCTTGGCGCGGGATCGCGATAATTTCGTTCGGTATGCGGTGGCCGCTCACCCGCTGACGCCAACCAAAATTCTGGATTTGTTAATCAAGGACAAGGAGAAGATCGTTCGCCGGGGGGTTTCGGAAAATCCAATTACCAAACCGAAAAAACGAGCCATCTCCTTTGTTCACCGCTCCAGGTGAATGGGTTAAAGGCTTAGCTTGCTTTCCAGTTCCATAATGCGCTTTCGTTGATTTCGGTCTTCTGTGAATCTGGCGGTGTCATCGCGGATTACTGCCGCAACGCCGGTGGCATTCTGGTTCTCATCAAACAGCATCGATACTGAAAAGGCAATCGAAAGGGGTTGGCCCGATTTGTGCAACGCCGGCACCGTGAGGAGCTGGGACCCATAGCGCGTTGTGCCGGTCTTCATGGATTGTTCATACCCGTCGTTATGACGCTTGCGAAGTCGCTCCGGAATAATTAAATCCAAACTTTGACCCAACGCCTCGGCTTGCGTGAAACCAAAAATGCGTTCCGCTGCACGATTCCAGTAGGAAATGATTCCCGTTGCATCGGAGATTACTACGGCATCCCCAAGACCATGGACGAGTTCTTCAAAGTTGATTTTTGTTGTCATGTTGATTTTTAAGAATAAGACATTCGAATATTGGCGAGCCAATGTAGTTGATTGTAAGGTCTAGTAGAAAAAACCATGGGAACCCAATGTATTGATTCAATTCATCAAGCGAAACGCCAATAAAACAAGTTAAATCAGCGAATTATTTTTTTTGAATCCATGCTCTTGGGTGAGGTTCAAAACCTAGGTGTTCATAGTAGGTGTGAGCATTTGGCGCAGCAAGAAGCACAAGCATGCATGCGTTTCCAAGCTTGGATTTGGTTTCCTCAATCAGTTGTTTTCCAATTCCCTGACGTTGAAATTTTGCATCTACCGCAAGATCTGCCAGATAAGCTACATAAGAAAAATCGGTCAAGGTCCTGGCGAGGCCAACCAGCTTTCCATCGGCCCAGGCCGAGACGATAAGGTTGGCATGCCGATACATGTCCTCAAAGGCCGGGCGATTATCAATCGGGCGCCGCTCGCCAAGAGTGGATCGAATATACAGATCGATTGCTTCATCTGCGGTGATCTTTGCGACGGCTGAGTAGACTATTCCCATGGATGTGTCGGACTTTATTTATGGCCGGACTTGCTTTTGTCAGTCGACCCCAATCAATACCTTGACATGGGCAACCACGCTGCGTGCCAATGGACTGAGCACGTACCCACCCTCTAGGCAGGAAACGACGCGACCCTGGCAGAATTTATTAGCGACCTCCATGAGCTTTTTACTCACCCATTCGTAGTCGGCTTCCACCAACCCCAAGTTGCCCATATCGTCTTCGCGGTGTCCGTCAAATCCTGCCGAGATGTAAATCATCTGCGGTTGAAATGCCTCTAGTGCTGGCAGCCATTTTTCTTCCACGACTTCCCGAAATTTATCGCCCTTGGAATAGGAGGGCAGTCCAACGTTCACCATGTTGGGTCCCTTTGGTTCCTCGCCGGAAAAGGGGTAGATCCCTTGTTCGAAAATAGAGCACATCAATACGCGGTCGTCGTCGTGGAAGATGTCTTCGCTGCCATTTCCGTGATGCACATCAAAATCGATCAAGGCGATTCGTTCCAGGCCATGAACATCCAAGGCATGACGCATGCCAATCGCCACGTTGTTAAAAAAGCAAAAGCCCATTGCCGCAGCGTATTCGGCATGGTGTCCCGGGGGTCTGACGCAGCAAAATGCGGTTGAAGCCTTGCCTGCCAAAACCAAATCGGTTGCATGTATTGCTGCGCCGGCTGCACGCAATGCGGCGGTTACCGTAAACGGATTCATTTTGGTATCGGGGTCGACGAAGTGGTAGCCCTCTTCCGGGGATTGCGCAATGATCTCATCCACATACAAGGTCGAATGGGCTCTGCTGATTTGTTCGATGGTGGCCAACGGTGCATCGTATGAGTCCATGAAGTCGAGCAAACCCGAAATCAACAATTGATCGTTGATGGCGCCAAGACGCTCTGGGCATTCTGGGTGGTTTATGCCCATCTCGTGCTTGATGCAGGCGCTGTGGGAAATAAATGCAGCTGTCAAAATAGGTCCTTAGGTATTTTGCTTGGTTAACTTATCAGTATCCAGAATTTATGGAGTCCGGTTTTGATGCAAGACAAAAACAGATTGGGGTTTTCGAAGGCGTCATTTAGGAGAATGAATGCATCAGGCTAATTAGATTTTGAGGAACTACCCGGATCACGCCACCCCTGGGACTGTCAATATCGGCAATCAGAAAAAAGGAGATGGAGACAACCAATGGAAAGACGATGAATATCCTTTTGTGGCCGTCGAATTTGCGTGCGCCAAAACCCAGTAATAGATTGGCAAAAACGGCGATGATTGCCATCAGTACCCACGCGCCCGTAGGAATCCGATTCCACCATGCGGCTTGAGTGTATCCCTGGGAGTTGAGTACGTCATTCATTCCCGAAATAGTCAGAGCGATCGTGGGGGTAGGTTGCTTTTCCGCGACCTGGGACACTTCTGCCCATAGCGCGTTTTGAAGTTCGGAGATGTTTTGGTTGATTTTCATCAGTTCCGAACCGTCGGAAACATAAAACAGAATCCGCTGATCCGTATAGGATTTCAGAAGCGCGCGAACTTTGGTTCTATTGGTGGCAGGCAACAAGTCCGCGCGAACGTATTCGGTGCCAATGGCGTTGGCTTCGGCTTCTTCTAGAACCTTGCGTTGTTCATAGCGATTGATGGCCATGGAAAACGTAAATCCGATAATCAGGCCCAGCAGGGTTAATGTTGCTGTTTGAATGACGTTGATGTCTTCGAACATGCCGCTTTGGGTTTTTCGAAAGCGACTTAAGCCATCTCCGCCGACCCAGGCCGCTCCCGATAGCAGCACCAGCGACAATAGAAAAATGACAAAAGGGTGCTGGTTTAACGGCCAGACAATGTTGGCAATATCGATTGGGGTATAGGGTTGCATAAGTTCTAGCAGAGTTTGACGAGAAAATCACCGGTGGCCACATTTTAAGTTGACCGTTTTACTCCAATTCCATTCTATCGACACTCTTTTGATTGCGCCGATATTTGGCATCATGACAAACCCGAATTGTTACACGCCACGCAGGATATAAAAAACCCTAGGTTGGAAAAGGAATTCAACCTAGGGTTTGATGTAGCGTCATTCTACCCCTATTGAGACTAAGGTTTAGCCGATGCGGGCGGTATTAATTGCCGCTAGTGCTGTTGGAGGGCTTAGGGGTGTTTTTCTTACCGGCGTTGTATCCAGCATCGTATTGGGATGTTTTTTCTTTTTCGTACTGGTCATATACGTATCCCCCAGCAGCTCCAACCGCAGCTCCGCCTACCGCGCCCCAGATGGGATTGCCGTGAAAGATGGCCGTTCCGACTGCGCCGGTAACGGCGCCAATTGAAGCTCCTGAGAGGGTACGTTGTTCGGTATTGCTCATGTTCGAGCACGCTGTGAGCGCAAGAAATGAGGCAGCTAAAGCAATGATGATTTTAGTCATGATGGATTTTCCTCGATCAATAAATTAACGTTTGCCACATGGAAAGCGGCCGGCCAAATAGCGCAAACCGCTATCGGCTGCTGGTTGATTTGCGTACTGTGGGTTTTGTCCGGCCCAAGTCACGTACCCGGCGATAACGTCATCGCGTGTCGGGGCTGGTTGCTTGACGCAAATGAATGGCTTGGCTTTGGTTGGGTGGCGGGTGGCAAGATAGGTATCGTAAATCCCGGTGGCATAACCGATGCAAAAGCTGCGCGATTCTGGGCTTGCTGGAAGTTTGCAAACGTCCACCAATTCTTGGGTGCTAAGAGCGACCCGTTTTTCTTGGGCTAGCGCAAGACCCGTTGCTCCCAAAAAAGTCGCAATCAGGGTAGCGGCAATAATTTTTTTCATCGTATTTCCCCTCTGGATTTGAATTTTTATACGTCTTAATATTGACCGTCTTCATTTTAGTCCCTTAGTAACCGGGCAAGCGGTTTTGCGATCAGTGCCGCTCCCTTTATAGCGGCTTGATAAACTTCACAATAAATCGGTCTTTTGTTTGGGGAGGCGTGACGTCCTTTTGATCGCGGGGGTCAGAAGGATTTCTCAAGAATCCCCCTTCCGCAATATATTGAAAGCCAACATTCTCCACTTCTTTGCGAACGGTGGATTCGTCAATGCGGTGCAAGGTTCTTCCCTCGGAAATGCCTGTTCCAGGCCTGCCCGAATAATCGGCGATCACATAGGCGCCGCCGGGTTTGAGTGCCGTAAATATGGCCTGATTCATTTGGTTGCGATCGACATTGGCATACGTGATGTCGTGGTAATTGAAGATCAACGTTACCAGATCCAGTTGCCCTTGCAAGGCGCTGGGAATGGGGTCGTTAAAAGGACTAACGATTGAAGCGAGATTGCCAAGGCTTGAGCGCTGAGACCGTTCTGCCAGAGTTTCGGGTGAGGGCAGACGGCCAGCAGGCAGTGGCGCGCTTTGAGGGGTTCTGGGGGTGCTTTGTCCATAGACTTTACCCGTAGGGCCTACCGAGCGGGCCAGCAATTCTGCCGTGTAACCACCGCCGGTTGATAGGTCGACTGCCACCATGCCTTCGCTTGCTCCCAGAAACAAAAGCAGTTCTTGAGGCTTTCTTGATGAATCGTATTTCAGATCTGCGGCATTGCGATTGGGATTGGCAACAATGGTGGAAATTTGTTGCGGTGACAATGCACTGCGATTGGAGGTCATTGACGTGCTCGAACACGCGCAAAGTAGTGCTGCAAGGAATGCGCATGCCAAAGGGGATTTGAAAAAAGAAAGGCATTTCATAAGCGTCTCCGTCAATCGTGATTTGTTTGAGCCATTCTAGCTATTTTTGAATCGATTGCTGATGGCTTTTTTAGCATATGAGGGGATTTACTGGCATAAAACCTATGCGTTTACAATATTTTGATGATACGAGGAGAGAGAATGCAATTAACGAAATTGGTTGTTGTGCGGATGCTCTTCGCCGGGTGTTTGGTAATGATGGCATTGACATCGCATGCGCAATCGGAAGGTTCAATCGCTGGAGCGGATGAAAACCCGCTTCCTAAAGTGGATGATCAATGGCGCTATGCCTTGACCCTTGCAGCATGGGCCCCTGCCAGCAGTACCAGCGCATTTTTGGGAAGCGCCTACATCGGTTCCTCCAATTCCAGCGTGTATCAAAATCTTCAAAATGCCGGCGGATTTGCCATGCTGACTGGCGAGGCCCATAAGGACAAGTGGGGGGTGATGGCCGATATGGTGTATTGGCAGATCAATGACGGTACCACCACCACAAAATTCGTTACAAAATCGACTTCCTTGTATTCCGGCACTAGCGCCAGTACAACCCAGACGATCCTGACTGGAGTGGGAACGTATACCGTTTACAACTCCCCCACGTTTTATGTGGATGCCTTGGCCGGTATTCGGTATATTTCCTCGACAACCACCGCCTCAGTCAATACGGTTTTTACGATTAAAGTGCGCAGCGTTACCAGAACGACCATCACCAATATCAACGCCAGTAACGTGGATTCCACCGCCGATCTGGTGGTGGGTTTTAAAGGGCGTGCGCGGATTTTCGATTCTGCCTGGTATATCCCTTTTTACTTGGATGGCGGCAAGGCTGGCGGTGCTCAAACGAATACCTGGCAAGCGTTAACGGGAATTGGTCGGGCATTTTCCTGGGGTGATGTCAGCTTGGTGTATCGCGCAATGTACTTTGAATTAAACGGTGCGGATGGTTTTAACAAGTTCTCGAATTACGGTCCCCAATTGGCCGCAACCATCAATTTCTAATGCAGTCCGTTTATGCTGTTAGAGGTTGGCTGTATTTGTTTTAACCCTTTCAAGAACGCGCGATATGCCAGTAAAACAATTTACCAGCGGTCAAATCCGGGCTGCCGATTACGATCCGAGTACGTTGCAACTCGATCTGACTTTTGAGAATAAGACCGTGTTGGCATACAAACAGGTACCGGAATGGGTTTTTCGCAAACTGTGCAGCGATCCAAGCCCAAGAGCCTTTTGGGAAGACAATATTGCCGACGAGTATTCCAAAGGCATTCCAAGAAAGTCTGCTGCGGATACCAGCGCCAGTCAGCAATTAAAGGATTTATTTGGTGGCGAATAGTGCTGCATGCATTTGAAGGGGTTGTTCGTTGGCGGATTGACTATGATTAGCCAATGCCAACCATAACCAACTTCGTTGGGCCCTTCTCTTTTGTAGGCCTGTTGATTTTATCCAATGTCTTCATGACGTTTGCCTGGTATGCCCACCTGAAGAATTTCTCCGCCAAGCCTTGGTGGATAGCGGTGCTGGTGAGTTGGTCCATTGCCTTGTTTGAATATGCCCTACAGGTCCCGGCCAACCGCATTGGTTATCAGTACTTTACCTTGGGCCAATTGAAAATTGCACAAGAGGTGATTACTCTGGGAGTGTTTGTCCCATTCGCCGTTTTTTATATGGGCGAGCCGTTCAAGACCGATTACATCTGGGCGGGGTTGTGTTTGCTTGGCGCGGTTTATTTTATGTTTCGAAGCTAGTAGCGGTTTGGATATCAATGCGCATATTGCCTACAGGTGGATCTGAATAATGCCTTCCATTGGATTGCTCGCCACCATCTTTTTGATCTTCGCATTTGGTGGTTGGATCAAGGGATTGGTAGGGATTGGATTGCCGGTGATCGTCATGAGCCTGATGAGTTGGATCTTAAGTCCTGCCGAGGCTGCAACCGTATTGATCGTCTCGGCGATTGCCACCAATGTATGGCAAGCGTTTGCGGGTCCTCCCGTGTGGCATCTCATTCGGCGTATGGGCAGCTATCTGGTATGCATTTTTTTGGGGACGGCGATCGGCATCCGATTTTTGGTGGGTTCCAATACCGCATTGGTGATCATTGCGTTGGGCATGGTGCTGATCTTTTATGCCATGTTCGGATTGTTTGTCCCGCACATCCAGATCAATCCAAAACGGGAAAAGTTTCTTTCGCCGGTGATGGGTTTTGCAACGGGCATTGTTTCTGGCGCAACCGGCGTGTCGGTTGTCCCTGCGGTTCCCTACATCAGCGCCCTCCACATTTCCAAGGATGAATTGCTGCAAGCGGCTGCGCTATCGCCGGGTATTGCGGCCATTGCCTTGGGGTTTGCATTGGGGTTCTCGGGAAACTACCTGCAGGAGATGATTCCCGTTTCCTTTTTAGCCGTGATACCGGCATTAATGGGAATGTATTATGGTCAACGAATCCGCAATCGCGTCGACCCCATTCGGTTTAGGAGGTGGTTTTTTATGGCCATGCTGTTATTGGGTTTTATCATGACGATGAGGGAAACCTTTAAATTTTTTGCGTAGTCTAGGGTGGTTGGATTGGGTTTCGTATTGCATCTCTCCATTTCATAAAGGAAAATCACATGCCAGTTATTACTGCGATCATTGCTTCGATATTGACCTTGCTGTTTGTGAAATTGTCTTTCGCCGTGATTGCCCTCAGAAGAAAGCATCGGGTATCGCTCGGTAGCGGTGGTCACGAAGATCTCGAGAGGGCGATTCGCGCCCAAGGCAATTTTGCCGAATACGTTCCGATTGGAATTTTACTGATCGCCTGTCTCGAACTCAATCGTGCTCCTTGGTGGTTGGTTGTGATTCCCGGAGTTGCCTTGATACTGGGGCGATTGATTCATGCTCAAGGGATCAACAGTCCCCCTACGAATCTGGCCAAACGCATTTTGGGTATGAAACTGACTTTTATAACGCTGATCGGTTTGGCGCTGTTCAATTTGGGATGGGCTATCTACCTATTTGCATCCTAAAATGGCACTGCCGAAACATGTTTGTCCAATTAGAAAAACCCAAGGGTATTAGATGAGCGCAATGACGCCGCCATTATTGGAAGATGCCACCAGAATTCTTTCTGAGTTTGCCGCCAATTTGCAATACGAGGACATTCCAGAACCGGTGATTGCTCGCATGAAAACCTGTACCCTCGATAGCATCGGGTGCTGTTTGCATGGCATGACCTTACCGTGGACCAAGATGGTCGAAGCCATGATGATGGATGAACGATCTGCGCCAATCGCCTCGATCTTCGGAAGCGGGAACAAAACCTCGCCCGGTAGCGCCGCGTTGGTGAACGCCACTGCAGGGCATGCGTTTGAGTTTGACGATATGCACAAGGAATCGATTCTGCATCCCGGGTCGATTGCCATTCCCGTCTTGTTCGCGCTGGCCGAACAACTGGGAACCGTTTCCGGAAAAGCGTTTTTAACCGCGATGGTTGCCGGTTACGAGGTCGGAACCCGAGTAGGCAATGCGGCCTCCATTCAATTGTTTTTTGACGGGTTTCATCCGCAAGGAACGTCGGGGGTATTTGTGGCCGCAGCGGCAGCGGGGCGTTTATTGAAGTTAAGTCCTGAGCAGATGCGCAATTGCCTTGGCATCGCCGGATCGCAGGCTGGGGGTTTGATGGCGGCGCAAGAAGGCGCAATGGTGAAACGCTTTCATTCCGGCAGGGCGGCGCAAAGTGGAGTCTACTCGGCGCTGCTGGCAAAACAAGGGCTTACCGGAATTTCGAATGTCTTGGAAGCCCCCTATGGCGGGTATTTAAGCACCTATTCCACCAATCCCAAGCCCCAGCGTCTACTGGAAGGCTTGGGCGTTCAGTGGGAAGCCCAAGAGGTTGGCTATAAGCCCTACGCATGCGTGACCAGCATCCATTCTTCATTGGACGCCTTATTGGAGATTATGAAGGCGAACGGGCTTCAGCCAAACGACATCGCGCTGATCGAAGTGGGGATGAGTCCGATGACGTTTACGCATTGTGCGTGGGAATACAAGGCGCAAGGCGTGACCGCCGCGCAAATGAACCTCTATTTTAGTATGGCGAGCGTTGCTTACGACGGGGTGTTGTTTGTTGAGCAGTATTCCGAATCCAAACTGCACGCCCCCCATTTGCTGGATTTTATGAAGCGCATCCAGGCTCACGTCGATCCGCAAATCGAGGCGATGGGCGTTGCCTATCGGCACGCTTCCAGGGTAAAGGTCACCACCACCACCAGACTGCAATTTATTCAGGAAGTATTGCATCGCCGCGGCAGTCCGGAAAACCCGCTTGCACTTGAGGATATCCAGTTCAAATTTAGGCATGTGGTTGCCGGTGTGTTGACCGCAGCCGACATCGACTACATGGTCAATACGGTCGATCGTCTTGAAGAACTGCCCGATCTTCATCCTCTTATCCAAAGGGCGGGTAAAAAATCGCCTTAGGGCCAGTTGCCTAGAGCGAGTCGCCAGTATTTCCCTTCCATCTGTTGGAATACGCTGATTTATTCGGTTTCAAAGTCCGCTATGATGAGGCAAGCAGTCCAGCTGAAGAAAACCGAGGCAATCAATCGTCATGAGCAATCCTATCCAGACCTACTTAAGCGATCCGACCAAACCCACATTCAAGTTGCCTCCGAACTCGTGCGATGCGCATTGCCATGTCCTTGGACCGGCAGATCGATTCCCCTTTCTTGAAAGCCGGTCAATGACTCCGGTTGATGCCGGCAAGGAAAAGCTTTTTGCCCTGCACGATTTTTTGGGGATACAGCGTTGCGTGATCGTGCAATCCGCGTTCCATGGATTTGACAACTCGGTCGTCATCGATGCGATGGATGCCCGCAAAGGACGTTATCTGGGTGTTGCCCTTGCCCCGGCAAATACCACTACCGAACAAATTGCCAAGATGGACCGGCAGGGATTTCGCGGCATCCGTTTTAATTTCATGGCCCACCTGAAGAACAGCGATACGATGGAAGACATCATTGCCTTGACGAAAAGGATGGAGCCCTTCGGTTGGCATCTGCAGGTGCATTTTTCGAGCAATCTGGTGCACTCCCTTGCCCCCCAGCTCAAGCAGTCAGCCGTGCCGGTCATGATCGATCACATTGGGCGGGTGGATGCCGCCTTAGGACAACATCACGCGGACTTTCAGGCCTTGTTCAAGCTGCTGGAGGACGATCGCTTTCACGTCAAGGTGAGCGGTATCGATCGCATCTCCAAATCCCATCCCTATGACAACGGGGTGGAACTGGGAAAAATCCTGGTGGATACCTTTACGGAGAAGTGCGTTTGGGGTACCGATTGGCCGCACCCCCACCATCACCACATTCCGGATGACGGTCACTTGGTGGACCTCATTCCCAGGATCGCCGACAGCGCGCTAAAGGTCAGTAAGCTCATGGTCGCCAACCCTGAAAAATTCTATCGATTTATATAAACTCAATTGGCTTAAGGAAAAGAAATGGCTGGACGATTAGATGGCAAGATCGCATTTATTACCGGCGCGGGTTCAGTGGGTTCCGGTTGGGGAAACGGTCGGGCAACCGCGGTGCGTTTTGCCCAAGAAGGGGCAAAAGTATTTGCGACGGATATTGACTTGGCGCGACTAGATGAAACGGTAATGCTTGCAGGCGAATTTAAGAACAACATTAAAACGGGCGTATTGGATGTGACCCAATCCAGCGCCATTGAGCAGAGCATTCGGGATTGCATACGGGAGTTTGGCACTTTGGATATTTTGGTTAACATCGTGGGCGGGTCTGCCAAGGGCGGTCCGCTGGAGATGACCGAAGAGGCTTGGGACGCTCAGGTGGATTTCAATTTGAAGAGCGTATTTTTAACCTGCAAATACGCATTGCCCGAGATGATCCAAAAGGAGTCCGGCGCCATTGTGAATTTGGCCTCCACTTCAGGAATTCGTTGGACGGGTTCTGCCCAGATTGCCTATGCATCCACCAAGGCGGCAGTGATCCAGTTTTCCAGGGTTTTGGCTATCCAATACGCCAAGCAAAACATTCGCGTGAACACGGTGGTGCCAGGACAATTGCATACCCCGATGGTGGAAACCCGTTTGGCAAAGCAGCGCGTTGGAGGCGATGTGGAATTGCTTCTGAAGCAAAGGCAGTCGCGTATCCCGTTGCCATTTATGGGCGATGGGCGCGATACTGCCAATGCGGCTTTATTCTTGGCCTCCGATGAGGCTCGTTTTATAACCGGCACGGAAATTATTGTGGATGGCGGCATGTCCGCAAGATGCGATTAAAAGAGGAAATAATGAAAAAGACACTAAGGTTATTGGCTTTACAGTTGAGCATCGGTCTCGCCTGCCTATTGGGAACCGCTTTTGCTTTTGCCCAGTCGGCCAACATCATCAAAATGGTGGTGACCTTTCCCCCTGGGGGACCCGTTGATTCGATGGCGCGTTCACTGCTAGAGCCCTTAAGCAAGGAACTGAACGCCCAAATTATTATCGAAAACAAGCCTGGCGGAAATGGCGCGATCGGCGCCGAATACATTGCGTCCAATCCGGCCGATGGCAAAACGATTTGGTTTACCAGCGCTGGAGCCGTGGCAATCAATCCGGGACTGTATGAGAAGCTGGCATACAACCCCCAAAAGGATCTGGCTCCGGTTTCCTTGGTGGCAAACAATGTGGAGGTGTTGGTAGTTAACCCGTCAAGTCCAGCCAACAATGCCGCTGAGTTTATCGCCTTAGCGAAGAAGAGCGATTTGACAATGGGTTCTTCCGGCACGGGAAGCGTTCCCCATCTTGCGTTAGAGCAGTTGAATAGCGCCGCGAACGTGAAGATTTTGCACGTTCCATACAAAGGTGCCGCTCCGGCAATTACCGATGTGATGGCCGGCCACATCGACGGTTTCTTTGGCGATATTCCGGGCTTGATCGGCTACATCAAGAGTGGCAAATTAAAACCCATCGGTTTGGCGGCGGATAAACGCAATAGTGCCATTCCCGACGTGAAGACGTTTAACGAGATGGGCATCAAGGGCGTGGACACCAATAATTGGTATGCGGTTTTTGTCAAAGCCGGGACTCCCAAAGCGGAGATCGACCGCCTAAGCGCGGCGATCAAAAAAGTGGTGAAGCAAGACCCCCTCAATTCCAAACTCACCCAAACCGGCAGTGAGCCGGTTGGGTCCTCTCCCGAGGAGCTGGGCGCAATCCTCAAGAAAGATACCGCCAAGTGGAGTGAGCTGATTAAAGCCAAGAAAATTACCCCGGAATAACAATCATGAATACTCGTATTGCACCGGTGGTTCCGGGTAGCAAACCGGAGTTGGCAAAATTGGAAGAAAAGATTTTGCAAGAGCGGGGACGCATCTCGCCCTTGTATCAAATATTGCTTAATGCACCCGAAATTGCGCAGGGCTGGGAGGCATTGCTCACGGCGATTCGCAACCGCAATTCGTTGTCTCCGGCGATTCGTGAACTGATTATTTTGCGCGTCGCCATTCTCAATCGCGCGGATTACGAATTTGATGCGCACGTACCCCATGCCTTGAAAGCCGGCGTCAGCGGTGAAAAAATAAAAGCCATTAAGGAATTAGAAATTGGGGAGCTGTTTGATCCGCAGGAAAAATTAATCCTGAAATTAACGGACGTCATGACAACAGAGATTCAGGTTCCCGATAGTTTGTTCAACCATTTAAAACCCCTCTTTGATGACCAGAACATCTTGGAGTTGGTGGCAACGATCTCCGCGTACAACATGGTCTCTAGATTGCTTAATGCACTGCATATAGGACATTAAACCCGGTTTTGTACGGGCACTCAACCGCTGGGATCGTCGCTGCTGCAATGGATTGATTGATATGCCAAACCAATAGACTGATACATCGCAAACTCTAAACCTCGACCTTACCGTCAGGGTTTTATATTTAAAGGAACTACTAAATTCAAGGTCTAAGGTCTCTTAATCGGCCAAAGCCGCCTGTCGCTCAGGTCTAAACCGGGTAAACGATGAACGGCCGCTTTTCGGCAAGCTATTAGAGGGGGGTGACGGGCAAAGAACGGCCACAAACGGGCTCCCAAGAATTATTTCACGAGAGTAACGGTACCTATATATTGATGCGGTTTATTCTTGTCTGGTGGTCCACCCGCACCTCCTGAATTTGGTGCAGCACCCCCCTTGTTAGCAGTCGAGTTATTTGGAGAAGGCGTAATCGTATTACCTGATCCAGGCTTGCCGGAATTTGCAGTACTGCCAGTCGGCAAACCCGATTGGGGATCGCGTGGGGATACGATCTGGTTACTTTCGGCGCTTGTATTGGATGCGCCAACATTCAGAATAAGTAAGATTACGGCTAATGCTAGACTCTGAAAACTTATTCGAGTGGTTATCTTAGGAACATTATTTGAATGCATGGTGCGTCTCCTTGGTCAATGTGTATTGCAATCAATGCATGTAAACCCACAGCACTTATTTATTTTTTGTAGGTGGAAATACCTCCCGACGAACCTTGATCAGAAATCTGCTTGCCTCCATTGCCGGGGGTTGCGGGACCTTTCGCAGGAGCGGGTGCAACGGGTGCGCCCTTGTTGGCACCATTCGGATTCGCGGGATTTGGTGCTGCAATACCATTGTTTTTTCCGAGATTTACATCAACATCTGGAATAGGCGATCCGGCAAACGCCCATCCCGCAGTCAACATGCCGACGGCAATTAACAGTAGCTTGGAAATTGTCATAAAACCTCCTTGGTGATCCGGTTCAATCTATTCCCTATGAGAAGACAGTGCAATAGTGAGTAACTCTAGGCAGAAGTATTTAATTTGCCGTATTGCCCTAAATCTTCAATACAAGATCAATATTTGATGTATATCAAATTACCAGCCTAATGTATTGGCTGATCCCTATAGATTGCGTTGTGAGTTTGAACTAGCATTATCAAAAAATGGGATTGCTTTTGCACCATTGAATCGACCACTAAAACGCGGTAAGGCAGCATCATGGCTTTCCATCAGAACAATAGCCTTTCAAGGAGACGCAGATGCAAAATCAATATTCTTCAGTTACTAGCATATATGCAGGATGGAAAAGAAGTTTGGCAATGATCGTTTCCGGACTCCTATTGACCCAGAGTTGGGTATATGCAGGAGAGCCTAATGCAGGCGCTGATTCCAAACTTGGAAAAAATAATGGGGTTGCAGCACCAAGCCCTACTAATCCCAATAATCCGCAAACCAGTTCAACCCCTAAATCAGTACAGCCTAATCAGAACCAGGTGAATGGCGCTAATCCAACGCAACCGCCTACTCATAATTACAAAGGCATCGTTACTCTGCTGAAGTAATTTGACAGTCAAATGTAATGATGTCTTCTTCATTAATTTAATGGCCTCCATTTTCCAATTTCTTCTGCTTCTTATTTGTGTTGCCACTCCTCTTGCACATGTTCAAGCACAGCCTTTTTCTCCGGGCGACCCCTCCGAAGTGACGTTCGCATCCATTAACCTTGAGCAGTACCTCTCCCAGGTAAGAGAGAACAACGCGACGATTGGCGGCAGGAGATTGGGTCTTCAGACGGCCACCGCCAACAAGACGGCCCAATCGTTACCCAACACGAGGCCGAACATCAGCTATTCGCGGGGTTCTTGGTATCAGATGTTGCCCTATACCCCGTATACCACCCCCGCATCCAATACCTATAGCCTGAGCGTAAATGTTGAAGGTTGGGGTAAGCGCGAGGCTAGGGGCGATTATGCCCAAGCCGAAATCGGGCGCAGTACTGTAGAACTGGATTCCACCACCGTCACGATTGAGACCAGTGCGTTATATGCCTATATCGATACCTTACGCAACCGCATGCAGTGGCAAACTTACCTGAGCGCTCTTGAGAAATTAAATAACTTGCCGAGCAGCCCCAAGACCAAGACCGCCGAACAAAATCTTCTGACTGGCAAGACTGCTGCGTTTGATGATCTGCAGTACAACGCCTTGGGCATGCTGAACTATTCGGGCGATGCGATCCGTGATTTGCCGTTTCCAAAGGGCAGGCTCGATCTTCCCTCGCAGTCCTTTCAATTGATTGCGTTGGTGGAGCAGGCCCAAAAGAGCCGAGTTGATGTGTTGTCCACCGAAGCAGCGATGCAGTCTGCGGAGAAAAATGTCGCCTTGACGCAAAAGAACCGGATGATGGATATCAGTCCGTACGTTTCCTACACCACCACCCCCCAGTATGACTCAAGCGGTTTTACGTACACGCGCCAGACAGCCGTCTCGGCGGGGGTATCGATACCCATTCCGGTGAACAACTTTTTGCAGGACGCCGATCTCGTTCAAGCATCCAATGCGAAGACCGAACTGGAAATGATCTATCGCGATTTAAAAGTGCGGATTCGTAACGAGGTCAGTCAGGCGCTCTTGCAATACAACGTGGCAAAAAAGCAATTGGCGCAGGCCGATTTGGCGTATTCGCAATCATCGGCCAGTCCCGATAAGGACGCGGTGCAGGCTATTGCGAACGAGAGGGATCGCATGGGCGAACTTATCGATGCCTGGACCAACCATGTCAAAGCTTTGATCAATGTCATGCGTATGAGTGGCGACTATGCCGTACCCAAAATCTAAAGGACAACGGATGAAAATACGCCATAGACTAATGGCTGTTGTGTTCACGCTGACTCAGCTTGCTACAAGTTCCACTGCGTTTAGTCAAGCGGCTGGCGGAGGAGGTGCAGCTGGTGGCAGTGCGGCTGGAGGTGCAGGGTCGCCAGTAGCTCCAACACCAACACCAACACCAACACCAACACCAACACCAACACCAACACCAACACCAACACCTAAGACTGCTCCTGCACCAACCAATCCTTCGCAGGCACCCGGTCCTGGCAATTCATCGGCCGCTCAGAGCCTAGGTTCTCCTTCAAATCAGGTTGCTCCGCAGAACGTCGGCTCTAATCAGGCTTGGGTGGTTCGCAATAATTTATTGAACAATGCGCCGCAATTAAATTCCACGAACAAGGCGGCCCCCAGTCTGTCGAGTTTTCGCAATGGTCTTTCCCGCACGAATCCCTACTCACCCAAAACAGAATCCGCAAATACTTCCAAAGGATTGGCTAAAGAGGCGAACCCGGCCATCAAGAGCAATACCCAAGGCCTCCTCTTTTTGAGCCCATCGCCATTGGCGCCGGAGAAGTGAGATGAATGCTCATATTTTTCAAAATCAAAAATCCCGTGAGGGACCTCTTGCAATCCAACCCATCATCGCACCACCACTGGTGCAAGGAGAATTAATATGAAATCCAAAAAATCTCGTACCCAAGCCAAGCGTAAATTGGCGTTCGCTATTATCGGCGCTTCACTTGGAGCAGGGATGGCCCCACTTGTTAGTAAGGCTGCAGACATTAACGTGCAGTCACCAGCTGCGCCTAACTCAAACGCCTCTAAAGGAGCAGCGCAACCCGCTGCGATTTCTTCGACTAAACCCGCTTCCCCTAAGCCTGTTCCAGTAAAAACAATGTCTTGGGCGCACGATGATGAAGCGCCTAAGCGAGCATTGCAACAACCGGGTAATCCCAAAAATAAGTGATGTGATGAAATGGGTAACCAATCCACCATGGCGTAAGGAGAATTAATATGAAATCCAAATACACTCGTTCAACGAACGAACTGAAAACCGCACTAACTATTCTTGCTGTATTAATCGGAGTGGGAATGACTCCGGTGGCTAATTCAGATCCAACAGATCAAATATCATTAAATTTTCAGAAGAAAGATGCGCCGGCTCCAACGCCTGGAGCAAATTCCGGGAAGGCTGCTCCTGTGGCCAATTCAGCGAACCCTAAACCTGTGCCACCTTCTTCGTTTCCGGGTGCGCCTAGTCGAGGGAAAACTGCTAGTTCAAAATAGCCCCATGCCAAGGGGGCGCTATGAATTGCGAGTAGCTCTTTGACGATTTTCTTTGAAAACAACCATTGAATCGAGTTCTGCTGGATTGATTCATTAAGGTAGAGATTGCTCTACATTTCATCACGGACTTGGCCAAAAATGAAGGCAAACAGGCTATGCACGATTCTGAATAGTCGGTGATTGGGGTTAAAGGGATAACTGGGTTTGATTGTCATCTCTGAATTAACCAGGAATAACAAAGAATAGTAAACGCGATTAGGAGTTCTTGTGCCAAACAGAAGATCATTCATCAAGAACGTTGCAACTCTGGGAATTTTTTCGTCAATCCAGCCAACCTTTCCAGAAAACACTCGGTTTGATTTTGCGTTCGCCGCTAAGAAAAATAGGCTTCATGTTCACTACGAATGGGGCAAGCTTGAGGAGGTCATCGTGGGCTATCCCTATTTAAGGATAGGCGGCGCAATGCCAAAAGCGGTTGGGAAATTTCTTCGCCACAATCCAAAAACCGCACCGCTAAAGCAAGCCTGGTTGGAAGCGGATTCAAAACTGCCGCTTGAAAAGTTTGCGCCAGAATTGGCAAAACAAAATGATCAGATGAATGCTGCTATCACGATACTTCAAGGTCGAGGGATTCGGGTTCATCAAGTGGATCGAATCAACGACAGTGAGCTGGCGTTTGAGGAAAGTATTGGCTCTGCATGCTTGCAACAATTTGTTCGGGACCCCATACTGGTGATTGGCGATCGATACATTGAACTGCCGATGCATATGCCATACCGTCGTAAAGAGCGCTTCCCCATTCGCAGAACCCTTGAGCCTCGCTTGAATGATCTCAAGGTCTCCATCATTTCTGCACCTGAACCCTACCCGCTTCCCGAGGATGCGCAAGGCAGCTTTGGATCATCCGCATTTTTAGAAGGTGGCGATATTTTGTTGTTTGGAAAAGAGATTTATGTTGGCAATTCTGGCAATGCTTCCAATCGCAAAGGAATCACTTGGCTACAAACCCAGTTGGGAAGCAGTTATCGGGTTCATGAGGTGAGAATGAGTAATGAGTTCTTGCATCTCGATTGCGGACTATGCACTCCAAGACCTGGGCTAGCGATCATTTGCCGCGAGGCTTTTCCCGATGGTCTGCCAGACTGTATTAAGGGGTGGGAGCTGATTGAAGTCAATAAAGAAGATGCTGAAATGAAGATGGCTTGCAACGGACTGATTCTGGATCAAAAGAGCATTCTTATCGGCTCTGAAAATGTTCTCCTTGCCGACAAGCTGGGTAAGGCAGGCTTGAATGTTTACACCACCCCTTTTGACATGGTGACGCCATTAGGTGGCGGTTTTAGATGCTGGCATCACCCATTAATTCGTGTCTAGTATTTTTGATCTTAGGTTGTAATGCTGTTGAGAAAATCGGAAATAAAAATACTAACTCGGGTATTTTTTACTTTTAGGTAAACGAACTCTCATCTTCAATTAGAAGTCGTCTAAAAACGGCCAACAAGAGTCACTCAGCCTACCCTTTAATATTGCAATGCAACGCAACCTCAAAGCGCAGATTGGAATGAAGTTAATGAATAAATACGGAATTGATTATGATTTTATTGATTGTTCTTTTCTTCAGGTATAGAATTATTTTCTTTACGAAGGAGGTGCTATGAAAATTTCTAAGCTACTGTTAATTACCGTATTTTCACTTATAAGTACAGTTGCGGTATCCGCCGTAATGGAAGCGAAAAAGGAAAGTGTAGCCGCAACACCTGAACCAAAAGCAATGACTAATCCGAATGGTGTCAAGGGAGCGCAACCGCAGTCATTTACCGCGCCTAAAGCACCAGGTGCAGATCCAGCAAAAGGAGTTGCAGGCAATACAAAACCTACGAACCAAGGGCGGGAATCAGTTCCCCTAGGTTATATGGATGGCCATGCCAAGTAACCATAACAGCAGACCCACTTCCTCCAATATCAGCGACCTTTAGGCGGTTTTCATTGCTTACGCAGGTCGCTTGCAGGTTGTTTTTGCCAGCGGTACTAAGTTATTGCGAAGGCCCGCTCACCCTTCGATAGTGGCTGTAGCACCAATTTAAACTTGGCAAACAATGAACGAACATCTTTGGGCAAACTGGCGGAAATCATCAATTCGAACGCAGGCAATGTGTTTGACTTTGCGCATTTAACGATGAATCTTTGGGGCACTCAGGCCGCGTATCCAAACCTGAAATTAACCGATCTGGTGACCGATCAAGGAGCAGCAGTCTTAGACCAGGTGATTGGCAGTAAGTGCATGCATGTGTTGGCTGATACATTGAATTACGCCTATGGGAATCAATACAAGACCTTATTGAAGCCGGCGCCGAGCAATTCCTTGGCGTGGGTCAAAGCGTTTATTGATGGTAGTGTTGTACCGATAAAACCGATTGCCCCGGTGATTATCTACTGGGGTACTAAAGACACCGCGGTTCCCCCGATCATGCATGAGCTGTACCAAAAGCAGATGTGTGCGATGGGCGGCAATGTTGAAAGAATCCAACTTCCTGGCGAGCAAACGCATTACACAACCCCGGGCGTTTCGGCTCCGATGTACATTCCTTGGATTCAGGATCGCCTGGCTGGCAAACCCCTTTCAAATGCCTGTCCAAAAAGTTAGCGTCGGAACAATGCGATCCATTTTGGCGCGCGAGGAAGAAGCGATGAGTGGCTAGCGCTGTTGTTGAAGATCGCTCAGCAATTTTTTTAATTCGGGATTGTCCGGAAACCATGCCGCGAGTTTTTTGGCATACACCAATGCGGATGCGCGGTCTCCCGCTTCACGGTTGATCGAGATGAGCGCATTCAAAATATCGATGTCTGCGGGGTGCTTCAGGTTGGCGGTACGCAGCAAATTCAATGCATCCGTTCGCTTGCCGGCGGTGTTCAGTGCGATCGCTTCTACGTAAGCGTACCGTGCATTATCGGGAGCCAGTTTGGCCGCATCAATGAGTTCTTTGAGGGCGCCTTCCTGATTCCCTTTGCGGATGAGCAGCAATCCGAGTGCGTGGTGCAGATCGGCATCGCGAGGGCTTAACAAAAGCCCTTGTTGCAAAATCGATTCCGCCTGGGGATCGTTTTTTTGCTGTCGGTAGACGTCCGCCAGGTTGATGTAGGCGGCGCTAAATTTAGGATCCAATTGAATGGCGTGTTTGAGTGCGGCGATCGCCTCGTCGGTTCGTCTTTGGCGCAATCGCAGGTTGGCGAGATTGATGTTGCCCGATGGCCAGTCGGATTCGAGTTGCAATGCGCTTTCATATTCCTTCATGGCCGACAAGCGAACGGCTTTTTTGTTTTCGGGAATTTGGGTGTCGGGGATGTCCGCGAGATTTTGCGCTGCTTCGATCCGCACTCCGCCAATGGGGTCGGTTAAGAGCGGCATGGCCATTTGAATTCGTGTTCGCGAATCCGCAGCGGCGAGCATTCCAAGCGCCTGAATGCGAACCAGCGGATTGCCGTCTTCCAGCAACGTTTGCGTTGCCGCCAGGGTGGCGGGATTGGAATGGGGCTGAGCAAGGCTTAGTGCGCTTGCACGGATGATGTCGGGGGCAGAGCGATTTTGTGCCAGAGCCATCAATGCCGGCAGTGCAGCAAGCCCCTGGGTTGCGCCTGCGTGCAATGTGGAACCGTAATTCGCACGTTCGCGCCAAGCCTTGCCGTACCACCGATCCATTGCTCCGGCAGCCCACTGCGGATTTTTATCGGCATGGCATTGGTTGCAGGCATTGGGGCTGCCGATCGATATCGACAGATCGGGGCGGGGCACCCGCAGGCTATGATCCTCGCGCGCATGGATCACCATGTAATTTTGCGTGGGCATATGGCAGGCGACGCACTGCGCACCCTTGCCGTTCGCTTTGTGCTGGTGGTGTTTGGGTGCATCAAACTCTGCGGCATTGTGGCAGCGTACGCAAAGTCCATTGCCTTCTGCTCGAAGTTTCTGGGTGTGCGGATCGTGGCAGTCCATGCAAGTAACGCCACGCTGATACATCTTGCTTTGCAGGAAAGACCCCCAGACGTAATCCTCTTCGCGTTGCTGGCCATCCGGATAGTAATTGGGTGGAGTAAGCATGGCGAGGCGATGGGTATCCTCCAGCACTGCGCCGCCAGGATGGCTTTCGCTGAGCGTGGATCGCCTGGCGTGGCAGGCGGCGCAACTATTGCTGGCGGCCGAATTGGACTGACGATCGCGCACGGCGTATTTGGCGGTGGGGTCGGGAAACTTCCAGGCATCATTCCAATGCGTGGCAAGCGATGGCATGCCGGTGTTGCCCGAAACGTAAGGGGGTTTTGCCTCCTTGGCCCAGTTCACATGTTCGCCACCAGGGCCATGGCAACTTTCGCAGGCGACGTTGATTTCACTGTAGGTCGTCTTATAGGTGTTGCTCGTTGCGTCGTATCCTTTGTGCAGATTGGTGGTGTGGCATTCGGCGCATTGCAAGGCCCAATTCTGGTAGACGCCCGTCCAGTGCAAGGGGTCGTTGTGGTCGATCTTTTGTTTGGGGTACAAATGGAACCAGCGCTGGCCGCCTTCTTTTTTGGTTCGCGCATCCCAGGCGATAGGCAGCATCTGATAGCGCCCGCCGGGGAAGGCGATTAAATACTGTTGCAATGGGTAAACGCCAAAAGTGTAGGCGATTTCATAGTCGGTCAATTTGCCGTTCGGCCCGTCGGTACGCACCATAAATTGATCGCCGCGTTTATAGAACGTCGACTCGACACCATTGAATTGAAAATGGGCATCGGAGAAATTGCCCAGTACGGTCGCTGCATTTGCCGCCTGCATTGCCTGTTGGTGATGCGATCCCGACCAGGCGTTGAACTGGGATTCATGGCAGGTCTTGCAAGTCGTTGCGCCAACATAGATACCAGGCTTGGAAGAATTATGGGCTGTGGACGAAGGCATTTTCGCAAGCCAAGAAAACAGTACCGATCCAACAATCACTGCCAAGATCGCCATGCCAATGAAAGCAACGCGCTTGGTTTGGTAGACGGGTTTGGCTTGTGCCGATGCCGGCGAGGCAACCGGATTTTGGCGGGGCGTTTTGGACTTTTTTGACATGCGAATAATCTATATGGGGTCAATTATCCATACAAGGGTCAGTTCAGGACCTAAGCCGGAAATGCTGCCATTTCAATGGCATTTTTCTTGATGCTAAAGGAATGCTCCATTTCATTTCCGAGCGGGCCGGTTGCCTGGGATTCCAAGGTGAAATAACCACAATTTTTATCTGTCTCTTTGCATAGTCGTATTTTTTCTTTATATTTAAAGAAAATGCACAAAGGACTGCTTATGTTTACCAAGCGATTTGCCCCATTTCTGATTTGCTTATGGGGTGTTATGTCGACTGCTTATGCCCAAAGCGATGTCAGCCCCGTTCCGAAGGTCAGCGAGGAATGGCGCTTTTCGGTAACGCCGTACATCTGGACGCCCGGCATCAACGGTACCTTGTACTACAACAATACGGCTTTGGGTTCCAGCAACCTGTCTTCGAGCAACATCCTCAGTAAGCTTTCCGCCGCTGCCATGGTTACCGGCGAGGCGCACAAGGGCAATTGGGGAGCGCTGGCCGACTTTATGTACGTGCAATTTAATAACGTCAATAGCACTGCGGTCGGTCAAACCGATTTGGGTTCCAATACCACCCTAAAGGGATCGATCCTCACCGGTGCACTGACGTATACGGTAGTGCAAAATTCCAGCGTTTATTTGGATGGGCTCATCGGGGCAAGGGGATTGAGTCTGACAGCCTCATCGAATTTGAACGTCCCTTTGACCCGGGCGAACGCGACCTTGACACGCAATCCTTCGGCGACCGCGAACACGACCGATCCGATCATTGGTCTAAAGGGCCGCGTGCGCATTGCCGACTCGAGCTGGTTCGTGCCGTATTACGGCGACATTGGCGGTGGGGGTGGAACGACAACGACCACTTGGCAAGCCATGGCCGGCGTGGGTAAGCAGTTTTCCTGGGGGGACATTGCCCTTGTCTATCGTGCTCTGTACTACGGTATGCAAAGTGGCGCCCTCATGCAAAAAACCACGATGGCCGGTCCCGCCTTAGGCGTTACGTTTATTTTTTAAAGTATTTGAGCTTAGTTACGAAAGGCAATGCCGTAATAAATTATTCAAAGGGATTGATATGGGTGTGAGAGGGTTGATTCAAGTTGGAATGAAATTGGGGTGTTCACTGGCTGTAATGATGATGGTGGCGACTTCATCCAACGCGCAGGTGGTCACCGGTGTCTTGGGTTCGCCTAGCGCCACGACGACCATTAGCAATCAGCGATTGCCCGTACCCAACCCGCCGTTTGGTGGTGTCATCAAGGATGGCGCATTGCAGTCCAAACCCTGGTGGGCTCCACGCATCATGCCGCCCAAGGGCGCCCCCAATGTGCTTCTCATCATTACCGATGATGCCGGCTTTGGCGTGCCCAGCACGTTCGGCGGCGTGATTCCCACACCGACCATGGATCGCATTGCCAATAATGGACTGCGCTACAACCGCATGTTCTCCACCGCGCTGTGTTCGCCCACACGCGCGGCGCTGATTACCGGACGCAACCACCATTCGGCCGGCTTTGGCGTGATTTCGGAACAATCGACAGGCTTTCCCGGATACAACAGCATCATCGGCAAGGACAAGTCCACCATCGGGCGCATGCTGGTCGACAATGGGTATTCAACCGCGTGGTTCGGCAAGGACCATAACGTGCCAGCCTTTGCCGCCAGCCAGGTTGGTCCGTTTGACCAGTGGCCTTCGGGTATGGGCTTCGAATATTTCTACGGCTTTATCGGTGGTGATGCCAATCAGTGGCAGCCGAACCTGTTTCGCAATACGACGCAAATTTATCCATTTTTGGACAAGCCCGACGGCTCTTGGAATCTCGTTACCGCGATGGCGGATGATGCAATTGCGTACATGAATCGCATCCACCAGATCCAACCCGACAAGCCAATCCTCATTAAATACGCACCGGGCGCGACGCACGCACCGCACCACCCGACCAAAGAGTGGGTGGATAAAATCAGCGCAATGCACCTGTTCGATGGTGGGTATGAGAAGTTGCGCCAAACCATTTTTGAAAATCAAAAGCGACTGGGCGTCATTCCGAAAGATACCCAGTTAACACCGTGGCCCAACCAAATGCTCAAACCCTGGGATCAGTTGAGCGCAGATGAAAAGAAACTCTTTATTCGCCAAGTCGAAGTCTTTGCCGC